>DEPT01000064.1:32777-43094 GCA_002358905.1 Akkermansiaceae bacterium UBA3385 | reverse complement strand
GAGGTGACCAACATGACCATCTGGGGCAACCACTCCGCCACCCAGTACCCGGACTTCACCAACGCCAAGATCGGCGGCAAGCCCGTGACCGAGGTCATCTCCGACATCGAATGGCTCAAGACCGACTTCATCAAGACCGTGCAGCAGCGCGGTGCCGCCATCATCCAGGCCCGCGGCCTTTCCTCCGCTGCTTCCGCAGCCAATGCCGCCCTGATGACAGTGAAGAACCTGACCACCCCCACCGCCGAGGGCGACTGGTTCTCCGTGGCTTCCTACACCGACGGCACAAAGTACGGTCTGCCCGCCGGCATCATCTGCTCCCAGCCCACCCGCACCAATGCGGACGGCACCTACAGCATCGTTGAGGGTCTGCCCATCGACGAGTTCTCCCGCGCCAAGATTGACGCTTCCTGCGCCGAGCTGCTCGAGGAACGCGCTGAAGTGCTGGGCGAGTAAATTCCACCTCATCATCCCCTCTCCGGAATCAAGCCGGTGAGGGGATTTTTCATCTACACTCAACTACAAAACAACTATGCCAAAATCTCGACTTGCTTACATACTGCTTGCCCTTTTTCTGGGATGCTTCGGAGTGCATAACTTCTTTGCAGGCTACACAGGCAGAGGGTTAACTCAATTACTGCTTAGCCTCATCTCATTCGGCTTCCTTTCACCCGTCATCTGGGTATGGGCCATCATTGAAATCTGCACCGTCACCAAAGACGCCAGGGGTGTTGATTTTGTGAGCTGATTTTTACTCCATTTCCTGATTTTTGTATAAGCCCGCGCTGTTTCTGAGCAGTGCGGGCTTTTTGAGCGTGTCATAGCGGGTTCTCTGCGTGTCTTGCCTACTTGACTCTCTCCCGCGCATATGTTACAGTGCCCCATAAGCACAATTATGGGTAAGACACTATACCAAAAAGTATGGGATGCGCACACAGTCGGCACACTGCCGGATGGTCGCACACAGCTATTCATTGCCACCATGTATCTGCATGAGGTCACCTCTCCGCAGGCCTTTGCCATGTTGCGCGAACTGAAGCTACCCGTACTCCACCCGGAGCGACTGTTTGCCACAGTGGACCACATCATCCCCACCGATAACCAGAGCGAACCCTTTGCCGATCCCCGCGCTGCAGCCATGCTCAATGAACTGCGCCGTAACTGCCAGGAAAACAATATCCGCTTCTTCGACCTGCCCAGCGGCCGCCAGGGTATCGTTCACATGGTAGGCCCGGAACTGGGCATCTCCCAGCCCGGCATGACCATCGTCTGCGGTGATTCTCACACCGCCACCCACGGCGCCGTGGGCAGCATTGCCATGGGTATCGGCACCACTCAGGTGCGCGATGTGCTGGCCACCCAGACCCTGGCCATGAGTCCTCTCAAGGTCCGCAACATCCGCGTGGAAGGCACGCTGCGCCCCGGCGTGACCGCCAAGGACGTGGCGCTGCACATCATCGGCAAGCTCGGTGCCAACGGCGGTCTGGGCTACGCCTATGAATTCGGCGGCAGCGCCATTGAATCCATGGATATGGATGGCCGCCTGACCCTCTGCAACCTAGCCATCGAAGGTGCTGCCCGCTGCGGCTACATCAACCCGGACGAAACCACCTTCGAATACCTGAAAGGCCGCCCCTATGCCCCCAAAGGTGCGGATTGGGATGCCGCCGTAGAGCGCTGGAAGAGCTTCGCCTCTGATGCCGATGCCGTGTACGATGACGTGGTCATCATCCCCGCAGAGGAGATTGAACCCACTGTGACCTGGGGTATCTCCCCCGATATGAATATCGGCATTTCCGGCGTTGTTCCCTCACCGGAGCAAGCTCGCGATGACGAAGGGCGCAAGGCCTACACCACCGCTCTGGAGTATATGAAGCTCACCCCCGGCCAGCCCATCAAGGGACTTCCCGTGGATGTGGTGTTCATCGGCTCCTGCACGAATGGCCACATCACCGATTTCCGCGCCGTGGCTCCCTACCTGAAGGGCCGCAAGGTGAAGCCGGGCATCAAGGCACTGGCCGTACCGGGCTCCCAGATGACTGCCGTGCAGTGCGAGGAAGAAGGCATTGCCCGTATTTTCCGCGATGCCGGCTTTGAGTGGCGTCTGCCCGGGTGCTCCATGTGCCTGGCCATGAACCCTGATAAGCTGGTGGGCGACCAGATCTGCGCCAGCACCAGCAACCGCAACTTCAAGGGCCGCCAGGGCAGCCCCACAGGCCGCACCCTGCTCATGAGCCCCATCATGGCCGCCGCCGCCGCCGTGACCGGCACCGTGGCCGATGCCCGCGAGGTATTCGACATTCAGTAACCCATAAACTTTCTACACCACATGCCTCTTACCAAGATTATCAGCATCAGCGGCAAGGCCGTTCCCGTGGCCGGGGCGGATATGGATACTGACCGCATCATCCCCGCCCGCTTCCTGAAGTGCATCACCTTCGATGAACTGGCCGGCACCATGTTCTACGACGAGCGTTTCAACACCGACGGCAGCTCGAAGAACCACCCCATCGATGCCCCGCAGCACGCCGGCGCCACCATCATCCTGGGCGGCGAGAACTTCGGCTGCGGTTCCTCCCGCGAACACGCCCCCCAGGCCATCAAACGAAGCGGCATTCAGGCCATTGTAGCCGAAACCTTTGCCGAAATCTTCTTCGGCAACAGCAGCGGCATCGGCCTGCCCTGCGTGCGCGCCAGTCGCGAGGACCTGCTCCGTGCCATGGAAATCACTACTGAAGCCCCGGATACTCAGTGGACGGTTGACCTGGAAAGCATGACCCTGAGCTGCCCCGCCGCCAGTTTCCCCATCACCATGCCTGCCGAACCCCGCGAGGCACTTATGCAGGGCAAGTGGGATGCCGTGGTAGAGCTCATGAACGCCCCGGAGGCCGTGGCTCATCTGGCGGCCACCCTGCCAGCCCCCAGCAGTAAATAAGTCACATTTATCCATCGTCTCTATGCTCGCCCTTATCACACCCCTCATCACCCGTGGTGTCATTGACAACACCACACAGGGAGTGACACACCTTACGTTCTGGGGAGTGGACAAAGGTGAGCCCATTGATTTCGTTCTGGCAGGTAACTGCCTGAGAGACATCGCCGGTTGCAGGGTCACCTTCAACAACCGGCAGACCACCAAGCTCCAGGAAGAAGAGCACCCGGTACTGGCAAAACTCCGCAACCGCTCACAGGGAGATGTCCAGATAGGGGATATCACCCTCTCCCGCCGGGTTCCAGAGCAGGATAACCGCAGAGCCCTCAGTAACCAGCTTTCCATCGAAATCTTCGTGCAGCGGGATACGCGAATTCTGATTGAAACGGCTGATTTCGATTATGAAATCTCCCTGCCCCAGTGGCAGATGAGCTGGCAGGAAGCCAACAGCCAGGCATTTCTGAACATGGAGGCACTGCGCGACCATGTGGCCTTCAACGTGGCGCATTTCCAAGGTGCAGCCATGGCCATTATCCAGAACGAAAAACTGCCCAGTTGCTCTTGGGATGCCCGACTGAACCGAGCAGAGGCCTACATGGCCATTCACCCCACCATCCGGGCCAAATACCGCTACGAAATCAACGGGCAGATGTCGGAGGCCTATGTCATGGACCGTACCGACCTGCTCAACCAGATGGCGGCTGAAGACGAAGCCCACATGCCGCCGGAAAACGCGAATGACCGCGAATGGGATGTGCTTGACTTTGTACTGCCAGACCACGCAAAAGCAGTGAAGGAAGCCATGCAGCATCACCTGTTTCAGGAAACCTCTCGCCTGACGGCCATGGTGCAGAAACACATCATGGTGCGTGAGAACGTTGGCAAAATGGAGGCGGAAGAGTTCATCAAGCGCTACGCTGGGGTAGTTTCCTACATTCTGGCTACCATCCTGCTCACCCGCCAATCCTCATTCCCGGTAGATCTTGCCGGGCGAAGAGTCCACATTATCCTCCGGCTCATCCAGGAACTCTGCGCACGCAGCCACCGGGTAAACGAAGATATGGCCAATCTCTTCTGTGAGGCTGCAGGGCTTCTTATCAGCAAGTTGGAAGATTTTGCCTCCACATTCCAAGCCTGAGCCACCAGTATGTACGTTGCCCAGGAAAGACGCGCTTACATCCTGCGAATTCTGCAGCAACGCGGCAGTATCCGTTCCTCTGAACTGGCCCGGGAACTCAGCGTAACCGATGAAACCATCCGCACTGACCTGGTAGACCTGCAGAAGCAAGGGCTGCTCCAACGCACACACGGAGGCGCACGCTACATTCTACCCACCCCCGGTGCAGATTCCTCCTCCAGACCGGATTGCCAATTGGCACGGCTGGCGGTTGCTCACATCAAGTCAGGTATGAACATATACCTGGATGCCGACCCCCTGGCGATGGTTTTTGTTTCGCAACTGGGGGACCTGCCCTGCACGCTCATCACCAATTCGCCGGAACTACTGAGCCAGCTCATGGCCGCCAGTCTCCCCCAGCACATTGTCTGCACGGGAGGAAAGCTTCAAAAAGAATGCGGACTGCTCGACAGCCCTGAGGCATTAACCGCCCTGCGCGGAGAGTACACACCCGATGCAGCTATACTCATTCCCCCTGCGCTCCGTAGCGATATAGCCGCCTATCACCACCCGATGCGCGCAACCTGGGCTCAAACTGCTGCCGCTGCCGCCGCAAAAACCATTCTCATGGTTCCCTCCCAGGCGCTGCATGCACATGCCCGCCATGTGTTCCCCCTGCCCACCGGCTCCACCATCATTACCGAAAATAATCTTCCGCCCGGATTCCAGCATCCGGATATCGAGCTCATACCTTATATCTCTGCAGAGGATTTACAACAGCTTTCCGGATTCGATTACTAAAAAACCCCGCTAGTCACCAAACCGCGGGGTTTTCTGCATTCTGAAATCTTCTTTCAGTCTTTACTGAGCAGACTTGGAGGTCTTGTACTGCTCCAGGATGTTCTTGATAGCCTTACCGGCTTCGGTCTTCGGCTGGTAGGTCTGGAGCGTGGTGGGGGTCGTGGCAGGAGTCACGGTGGGAGTCGTGGCAGCAGGCAGAGTCTGAGCCGTAGTACCGGTGCTTGTAGCACCATTCAGCAGATTCTGCAGTTTCTCCACGATTGTGTTACCCACGGACTCCGTGAGGCACTCGCGGTAAAGCTTACCACCCTGCCAGTTATTAAACGTGAAGCGGGCACTTTCAGGCAGGCATTTCTCACTTCTTAACACGCGGTAACGGGTATAACCACGGGTGAAGTAGTCGTACGTAGCATCGGAGCCGTAGTACTTCATATCCGTAAGCTCACTGGTATTCATGACCGTTGCCAGAGTGGGGGTAAGCAGTTCCTTTCGGCTCACAGTCTTCACAGCACAGGAGCTGAGTCCCAGCGCAAGCAACATGATAGCGGGTATCAGTTTCTTCATAGTTCTTTTTATTGTGATATATTCAACAAACAGATATTATGCCAGCCAGGTGTACAGCACAAACACCCAGTGCGCCACCACCGCGGCCACCAGGCCACCAATGGTATGAGCCCAGATAGCCTTGCTGGTCAGGTGACGGTAGCCCAAGGTGTCGAGCATGGCGGTGTGGGTACTCAGGTAGCCGCTCCAGCACATACCGATGGCGGTGAACACAGCAATGGCGTTACCGTCAATCCAGCCGGCATTGATAAAGTTGGGAATAAGCCCCAGAGCAGCCCCAACTGCACCAAGAGCGGTGATGGGGAAGGCAATGAGATGCGGGTCCTGGAAACCGAAAAGAGTCTCGAACACCACACTGCACTTCGCACCAATCCAAGGCAACAGCTGCACACCTTCATACGCAGCACCCGTAAACTTTCCACCGGCAGCAGGACCGAAGGTCAGCAGCATCACCAGGGTGGAAATAATCAGCACGCCGGGAATAATGGCAATACCCACATCCACACCGGTGCGACCACCATCCAGCAGGGAATCCAGAATACGCTGGAAGAGCGGCTTGGTGTATTCATCCACCTTGGCCTCAGCCAGGTCCGCCACTTCACAGGCAGGTTCCGTGGCAAAATCAGGCATCTTCTTAAGAATGAAACGCTGCATCAGACGGGTGGACACCATACATCCGCACACCGCGCCGAACAAACCGATAAGGGGCTCCGCATAGAACCCCTGCCCCACCATGAACACGATGACCAGCAGGCCCATACCGAAAGCTGTACCGAAATTAGTCAAGGAAATAAACTGGTATTTCTTGAAGTAAGAGCTGAATCGCTTATCCTGAGCCAGGGCGATAATAGCAGGATTATCGGAGAGGAAGGTAAGCACGGCACCCAGGGACGCCACTCCGGGCAGATTGAAAAGCGGGCGCATCAGCGGGCGCAGCATCTTCTCCAGCAGGCTCACCACGCCGAATTCCACGAACAGGCGGCCGATGGCCCCCGTAATCACGCAGATAGCCATAAGGTAGAACACCGTATTGAGCAGCAGATCATGTGCTGTCTTCATGATGGTGTTGAGCATCTGCGGTGTACCCATCTGGGAAGCAATGTAGGCAAACAGGCCAAACACCACTACCAGGCAGATAATGCCCTGTGGTATATAACTATTAAGCTTGCGGAGGAAGTTTTTCATAACGATATAAGCCCGGGCGAACGGGCGCCGGGGCTTATACCATAACTATCAGTTCTGCGCAAGCGTAATGTAAGAAATGCGTGACTTACAGGAATGCAGATTTCAGAAGTCAGAATGCAGAATTACCAGCAAGCGCTCAGCCTACCGGCTTCGCGAAGCAATGGAAAATCACCTGAGAAATCTCAGGTGATTTTGTTTACTGGTGCGGCAAAAGCCGCACACTAACTAACCATTCTGACTTCTGCATTTTGAAATCTGCATTCTCCCCCTCTTACAATTCATAATAAGTATAGCCGCTCAGGCCGTTGCGGTAGGCCTCCAGAGCATCACGACGCTGGCGGGGGGTGATGAGCCCCTGCTCTACACCTCGTTCTGCCAGAGCACGGAACTTGGCCACCAGGTCCTTGGCATCATACTTCACATAGGAAAGCACATCGGCCACGCTGTCGCCCTCTTCCTCGTGCGTAAACACGGGGCGACCGTTCTCCAGGTGCACGCTCACCACGTTGGTATCGCCCAGCAGATTGTGCAGGTCGCCCAGGGTTTCCTGGTAAGCGCCCACCATGAAGATAGCCACATAGTAATTTTCCTTGGGGTCTACCTCGTGCAGCGGCAGGGATTTAGCCACGTCTTCACGGTCAATGAAGTGGTCCACCTTGCCATCGCAGTCGCAGGTGATATCCACCAGCACGGCTTTCTGCGTGGGGCGCTCATCCAGACGCTGGATGGGCATCACCGGGAAAAGCTGGTCTATGGCCCAGGAATCCGGCAGGCTCTGGAACACGGAGAAGTTGGAGTAGTAGTAGTCTACCATGTTATCCGACACTTCTTTCAAATCCTCGGGAATCTCGCTCATCTCGCCGATACGGCGGGAGATGAGGCCCATGATATGCCAGTAGATGGCCTCGCCCACGCCGCGCTCACGGAGAGTGGCATTGCCATGGTGGAACATGGCGCGGAGCTGGTCGCGGTAGTAGATGGCGTCGTTGTAGCACTCCTGGATATTCTTGCGGGTCAGCATGCGGTGCGTCTCATCCAGCGCCAGCAGAATATCATTCGCATTCTCCGGCAGCGCCGGGGGCTGAGCCTCGCTGCCGGGAGCACTGGTCACATCCAGCACGTTGAACACCAGCACTGCGTGATAGGCCGATACCGCTCGTCCGGATTCGGTGACCAGAGTCGGGTGCTCCACTCCATGCTTAGAGCAGAGATCCCCCACCACTTCCACGATATCTCGGGCGTACTCCTCTATGGAATAGTTACAGGAGGAATGGAAATTAGTCTTGGAACCATCGTAGTCCACGGCCAGACCACCGCCCATATCCAGCGTTCCCATGGGCGCACCTTCCTTCACCAGGTCAATGTAGATGCGGCATGCTTCGGTGAGGCCGCCACGAATCACCGTCACGTTGGAAATCTGGCTGCCCTGGTGGTAGTGCAGCGCTTTCAGGCAATGCAGCTTGCCCGCAGCTTTCAGCGTATCCACCACATCAATCACCTGGGCGGCATTCAGACCGAACACCGATTTATCACCCGCCGATTCGCTCCAGTGGCCGGAGCCCTTGGAAGCCAGACGCACACGCACTCCCAGAATCGGCTCCACTCCCAAAGCCTCGGCACGGCGCAGAATAGCCGGCAGCTCGTTGGGCATCTCCAGAATCAGGCATATCTTCATGCCCATGCGCATACCCATGAGCGCTAGGTCGATGAATTCGTCGTCCTTGTACCCGTTACACATGAGGAAGGATTCCGCATCGCGCATGTAGGCCATGGCCGCAATCAGCTCCGGCTTGGAACCGGCCTCAAGACCATAGTGGTATTTCTGGCCATGGGCCACCACCTCCTCCACCACCATGCGCTGCTGGTTCACCTTGATGGGGTACACCCCACGGTATTTGCCCGTGTAGCCAGCGGCCTTGATTGCCTTGGAAAAACTCTTGTTCAGTTCATCAATACGAGCATGCAGCAAGTCGCGGAAACGCAGCAGCACCGGCACATTCGTGCCGCGCTCCTCCAGCCCTTTCATGATATCCGGCAGACTTACCTCGCGTGTGCAGCCATCCGTATCCACCAGGTGCACATTCACCTCACCTGACTTCGAGACACTGAAATAGTCGTTGCTCCAGTCCTCCACTCCATAAAGTTCGGATGAATCGGCGGCTGTCCAGTTGCGGACCTTGCGTTTAATCGGTGTTTTACGTGCGGGCATGTCCTTGGGGTACGTTACGTGTTCGCGCGTTATATATACCACCACGCCACACTTGTCAATCAGTAACTTCGCTGCAAACACACATTAAACCCTCATTTTCCGCTGGTTTCAGTCCCCAAATTTAAAAAAATTGACCAAAATGTGAAATTTGCATTGCCAAGAATCAAAAAATCGTGTAGACTGTCGCACCCACCCGAGCCGGGAGGCTCACTGAACATTTACAAATTACAAGAAGGAGACAAGATGAACATTCTCGACACTATCGGAAAAGAGCAGATGAAGGACGACGTGACGCCCTTCAACGTTGGCGACACCGTGAAGGTGCACTGCCGTGTGATTGAAGGTGGCAAGGAACGCGTGCAGATCTTCCAGGGCATCGTCATTGCCAAGCGTGGCGCCGGCATCAACGAGGCTTTCACCGTTCGTAAGATTGCCTACGGCGAAGGCGTGGAACGCTCCTTCCCCATCCACACCCCCAAGATTGCCAAGATTGAGGTTGTGACCCGCGGTAAGGTGCGCCGCGCCAAGCTCCACTACCTCCGCAGCCGCGTGGGTAAGGAAGCTGTGACCGTGAAGACCATCCGCTAATCTCACGGAATTACACCAAACCTTTTCAAAACCCAGGCCATTCCCAACGGAATGGCCTGAGTTAGTTTTAGCACTGATACGCGAGGACGCGCCTCTGGAGAGCAGCAATATCAAAATCCAGATTCAACGTCTGAAGCAGAGTTTCAGGCCAAACAAGCATACGCCAAACAGCGTCACCAGTCCCCACCAGCTTTTAAGCAGGAAGTGGCTTGTGGATTCAGCCTTGGGCTCTTCACTAGGTGTAGAAACGCGGTAGGAAAGCAATTTCCTGACCTCCGGGTCTGTAGCATAGGCCATGGCATCCTTATTCTGGTTATCCTTGGCCAGTAAGTTAATATCATAGGACGCCAAGAGAACGCTTACCGCTTCAATATTGTTTCCTTTAACAGCAGCAATAAGAGCAGTCTCTCCCGTCCTCTTACATACTGCGTTTATATCGAACCCGGAATCCACAAGCTCATCAACAACAGATTTGGACTGTTTATTGCGAATAGCCTGCAGGATATATGGGGTCTCCTGCTTACTCTCATAAAAACGCTCTGCATTTGTCTGAACCAGCTTACGCACGGCGAGATACGACAAACCTTCGCAATTCAGCAATTTCACCATGATAGGAGACATATCGCTATATGGGCCATAAAGCGTATCAATTACTCGTAATTCCTCTTTACCGCGTTTATAATCACCCTCCAGAATGTAGGCTGCACAGCGTTCCATGACAGCAGTCTTAAACACTTCATCTTTCTCCAGCAGCGCCTTCGCCTCAGGTATTCCATATCCGGCAGCCTCGATGAGATATGTTCTCGCTTCTTCATCGTTTATTAAACCCTCACGCTGCGTTTTCTTCAGCATAGCCAAATAAAGCACGGCAGCCTTATTCTTTTTCTTCGCCTGCTTTTTCCACCAGGAAAGAGTGCTCTC
>DEPT01000064.1:0-32676 GCA_002358905.1 Akkermansiaceae bacterium UBA3385 | reverse complement strand
TTCTATAGCCCCTGCATTACCTCTCTCTGCCTGTTTCTTCCACCAGGAAAGAGTTACTTCTAAAGGGAGCTTCTTGATACGCTGGGCGACAACATTCCCATCATCGCTTTGCAGCTCCACGTGCATTTCCTTCTCCAGAGTAACATATGCCTCAGTATAATAAGCCATAGCACGAGAGACATCTTGCTGACACCCATTCCCCCCTCGATATACATCACCCAGATAAATCATGGACCAGATATCTCCTTCTTCCGCTGCCTTCTTCCACCATTGAATAGCAATTTTGGCACTCTTCTTCACCTTCTTGCCCTTCATGCTCATAATACCAAGCTTTCGCATCGCCTCAATATCACCCTCATCAGCAAGCCGAGCCAGATTCCGCACATCAGCATTTGCTACCCATTCATCATCGTCGCCACGCAACCAGTTCCCATACGCTGAAGTATACTTAGGCTTTGCTTCCACCATTGGAATAAGCATGGTTCCAACTAATATCAGACTAAATTTTCGCAACAGAATCATGAGAATAAAGCAGAAAGAGTAACACAAGCCATTACCTCTATTGTCCTGAATGACAACGAGAGGGCACCAAAGCACTGTAACTTAAAATGCTATAAAAGTCAATTATTTTCATCTCAAGAAACAGCAGGGTAGGGCCTGTTTCAGATTTGCTGGCAAATAATTCCTCCAGCGCATGTTAATACAATAAGAAACAAAAGATTGCAGTCTTTTTCAAATTTCGTCAGATATACAAAACTCAAAAAGGCCAATTCTCCGAGCAATTAGCAAGCTCCTGGCAAGCGGAATTTCTAGCCCACGGTAGTGGGCTGTAGAGGTCAGGCAGGGGTCAGCTCGCGAAGCGAGCGCAGCCCCTGCTACTCCGAAAATTAAACTGGAGCCCATGAAATGGGTGACAGAAGCCTCGGTTCTCAATTGTTGCAACCTCTTCTGTCACCCGCTCTCGCGGGCGCCGGCTATATTTTACAATTAGCAGGGGGTGCGCAATCGCTGGCGGGCTTGCGTCCCCCCGGGACGCGATTGCTGCCCCCTGCCTGACATCTCAGCACCCACTCCGTGGGCGCCCAATTCCGTTCGCTTCGCTCACCAGACAACATATATAGATGCGTGCATAATTCTGCTGATAACCCAGCAAATCTGAAACAGCCCCCATCTAAAGAAACACCCCGGAACCTGATAGCGCCGGGGTGTTTGAATTCGATATAAGTAAATGATTTACTGCACAATCAGCACATCGCTGGTGGGCGGTGTTATGGGAGCTGCCGGCTCCTTCTGTTCGCGCAGTCTGGGGGCAATTCTCAGGCCCTCGGCAGGCTTGATGTTCTTGCGCCAGGGTTCATACCCCGGAGCACTGATGGAAAGCACTCCCGTGCTGGAAGGCAGCGAAACAGTACAGGGCGTATTACCCACAAAGTTGCCGTTGAACTCAACGTCCGCGCCTTCGGGAGTGGAATTAATACTCACCTCAACAGGTGCAGCAGCGGACTCCAACTCATCGGACGCACTGGCAGAAACGCTTATCTTGCTAAGGAACTTGGGTACACAGCGGGAAATAGCCGTACGCATAACCGATTCCCAGTTATAGACACCTGTTATCTTCGTCACACCTTCGGGGATACGCATGCCTACAGCCTCCTGCACATTCTCTCCGGCAATGATTTCCATGGTCTGCACATCAATCAGCTGCAGGTCAACACTGACAGTAGTCACAATCTGACGACGCAGTACGCCATAGGCCACGCCCTCTGTCTTATCCACACGGAAGCGGTTCAGGCGCCCAAGCAACAGATACTTGGCATTGCAGCTTCTCAGCGCGGTAAAATACTGAGTGGCTTCGACACCTCCACCTGTAGCCTGGAACAGGACTTCTGAATCCACAGACTTAAGAGCCGGAGTGCTGCGGGACAATACCCGGAAACGGCGGGTACTCGCAATGGCGGCAGTAGCGGCATCGGTTGCCATTTCGCAGGCTTCATCCGGGATCTGCCATTCACCATCTGCATACTCCACATCCATCTTGTCAATGTAGCGAGAGTTCTCGGCATTGGCATCAACATCCACGTTTACGGTGGCTTCATACTTAGCCTTGCTCGTGTATTTGCCGGGAGCAATACGCTTGGTATGTGACTTACTCCTATTAGTAAAGAGCGGCACGGCTATGATGGGCTTCTCTGCCGCGGAAGCAGGAGCCTCGACAAAAGTCGGCGTCTCCTGAGCCTGAACGGCAGGGGTGCTCAGCGCTGCCAGCAGGCAGCAAACAACGGCAGTAATATATTTGTTTTTCATGGTGGTTATTCTTTCTTGAGAAGTATATCTTTGATTAGCGAAAGATCGATACGAGCCTTTACCTTCCAGGGCAGACCATCCTTCCATTCTACTCTGGTCTCGTAATGAATTTTTTCGCTGTATATAGTTCCCTTCGCTGGGGATTTTTCCAGCAGGTTAGTGTCATTATAATCAATATCTTGAAACACATCTTCAATTCTACCGTCTATGGACATACTCACGGCTCTCTGGGCATCCAGCAAACACATCATTAAAGGTCCGTAGTAGAAAACCCCTTCATCATATCGGCGATTGTCCAATCCCAGGATGGCAGCAGCATAGAGTTTTTTCTCCACCTGTTTTCTATCACCATTACTCGCCTGGTACCACTCCCGTGCCTTGGACATAAGCGCTTTTCTTACAGCTTGTTTCCCTGTTACGTAAGAGCTATTCCTATAGTGCTCAGCAAAGTCTGAATCATGAATATTGATAGTGCCATCTCCCTCTTGCCAATGATACTTTTCCGGCAATTCATAATCATCGGATATAATCACCTCGCATTCATACACCAGCTGCACATCGCGGTATTTTGCATCCAGCGAGTCCATGAAATTACTGAAATCATTCTGCCCATTATGCGCCTGACCAGAAGCAGACGAAGAGGACGAATTCTGAACATCCAGCTTACCGGCCTTCTGGTTAAGATTAATGGTACGCAGAAGCCTCCCCCGTGGAATGGCGCTTACCTGCAATTTATAATGATTGCTTCCCTCGCCACTGCGGATTTCCTTAAGCTGACCGATGGCCTTCGGCTGCCCCGGCATGGCCTCCTGGTCGCTCAGCGAGGTTTCCCTCGCCGCCTGCAGGAAGAACTCACGCTCAAACAAACTGATATTCCCCTTCAGCAATACCGGGATAATCTGCGCGTAGGCCATACGCATCTGCAGGGTGTTTTCCTTGCTGAAGGCACCGCTCTGCCCCATGGCCACGCCAGTCTGTTTCAAGGGCGCAAGACCGTTGGCGAGTTTATCCAGCTCAGACTGCGGAATGCAGGGGAGGCTCCCGTTATTCGGTGAGGTCACACTGCCGTTAAACATAGCCTGCTCATGGCTGTCCCATTTAACAGACTGGCACCCGGCATCGGCAATAGACGTATCAGTTGCTCGGAAAAGGCGGTAGGAAATATAGCCGATCGTATCACCGGGAGCAAAGAACACCTCACCCACCAGCAACGCATGTGAACTGGTAAGCTGCTCGCCATTCATGGAAAAACCGCTCTCCGTGGCCACAGCTTTGCTGTCCTCTCGATCATACAGCTCCACCTTCTCCGAATAGTTGTTTATCAACTCCTCCAGCAACAAGCTGCGGACATGCGCTGTCAGGTTATTGCTCTGCCCACCATTACTCTGGAAGGTAAGCACCGAAATACTCTGTATCCCCCGACTGGCAGCAGATGCTGCAATCTGCCGGGCAAATTGATGAATCACCTCAGCGCTCCCGGGAGCAGAAGGGATATCCCCCCCACGGGCCGGATTCGGTACATTGGCCGGATCTACATGGGTAATATCTGCCTTCGGTGCTGGAGCCGGTTCGGACTTTTCCTCAGGATTCGGTACACGGGCCGAATTTACATGGGTAATATCTACCAGCGGTGCTGGTGCCGGTTCGGACTTTTCCTCTGACTTCTTCTTACCGGAGTATTCACTCTCGGGCGCATAGGAAGCCAAGCGCTTTACGGCATTCTCATTACCATTGCGTGCAGCCTGCTCATAAAGCCCGATGGCCTTGTTCTTATTCTTCGCTACGCAATCTCCTTTACGGTACAAATCCCCCAGCATCACCATGGAGCTGGTATCTCCCTTTGACGCCGCTTTCTGCAGCCAGGCAATACCATTCCTGACATTTTTTGAACCTTTTTCACCTTGTACCAGACGACGCCCGAGAACCCGCATGGCCTCGACATTGCCCCGGTTGGCATCGCGCCACAATTCTCGTGCATTGCCCGCCGCAGCCATATCAGCCACACACAGAATCGCTACCAGAATGAGAGTTAAAACATTTTTCATTTTTATCATTGCCATCAGACGATATCTGATATGTGTCATTTTACGCTTTCGGAAAGCGTAAAAATAGCATACTTATTCTACTGATGTACAGGCATTAACAAATGAGAATAGAATGCTATTCATTGTGAATGAAAACCAGTGTCTTTCAATTGAATCTTCTGGAAATAAAACAGTTTGTGTGCTTGACTTACGCTTTCCGAAAGCCATAAACCATGAAACCGCAACAGGACATCGACAACAAAGCCGCGCTGGCAATTCTGCAAGCCACGGGGGTACCCATCCTCGAAGCCTCTATCCTCGCAAAAGAACTTCTGGCTGCGAACAGGGGCAGCATCAACCGCGCAAAGCGGTGCATTGCTGCCGGGGCAGAAGCGCTCAAACAACAGGAACGAACGGTGAGCTTCGAGCAAGCCGTGGCCGCAGCGCAGAAGGCGAGGAAAGACAGACGGATTCGGACGGTATATGATTTCCGCTACTATACGCGCAGGTTCATGCTACGCTGCAAGGGACTAGCGAAACGCCGGATGCGCAGCATCACGCCTCATGAATGCGCGGAATATATTGAGAAAGCTTTTGATACGCCACGGCAACGACAGAAAGCACGGCTGATTCTCAGCGGGGTATTTTCCACCGCCATGAAACACGGCTGGTGCGATGCAAACCCAGTGGCGCGGGTGGAAGCACCACGGGTGAAAGAGAATCCAGTGCCGATTCTCACCCCGCAGGAGATTGCGCAGCTTACCACCACAGCAGAAAGCTACCAAGGCGGCAGCTGTGCGGCGGCGGTGGGCATGATGCTGTACGCGGGCATCCGCCCGCATGAGGTGGCACGGATCACCTGGACGCAGGTGGATTTGCAGGCGCAGGCTATCTATATTCTGCCGCAGCACAGCAAAACGGGCGGCGCCCGGAGGGTGACGATTCACCGGCCGCTGCTGCGGATATTGCGTAAGCACCAGCAGCCTGACACCGCAACAATATGCCCCGCCAACTGGCTGCGCCACTGGCAGGCGCTTCGCCACGCCGCCGGCTGGGGACGCGGCAGAAAATGGCCACAGGATGCTCTGCGGCATACCTTTGCCAGCTATCACCTGAGCCACTTCCGCAGCTACGCAGAGCTGCAAATTGAAATCGGCCACCGGGATGCCACGCTGCTGCGCACCCGCTATGTGGACCAGCGACCCGTAGTAAATGCCGAGGCTTTCTGGGAAGCCCTGGGGAAGTCTGCAGCGTAGCCGCAAGCGATGACGGAAGTACCTCTCCAGTTAAGTTTCAATAGAGTCCCGTGCTCCGAAGAGTTAAGGCCCCGCCAAAGTCAATTTTAGCAGCATGCAGCCACCGGGTTACCTCGCCAGATGAGCACAAGTAAACAATGTTGCGTACTCTCTGCGAGTAACTTACACAGGGCATCATAACACGTTGGCACTAAAAGCCGCGCTGCAGTGACAAGCACCACAGCGCGGCTAAAATGAGAATACGTAAGACGAACTATCAGTCCTTTTTCTCGCCGGCGATACCCATGGTGTAGCCGTTGTACTCGCGGAAGTTGTACAGGGGCTGGCCTTCGGGTACGGAGTAGCCTATATTCTTGCGGATGGCAAGGAACGCGTGCCGATCTTCCAGGGCATCGTCATTGCCAAGCGTGGCGCCGGCATCAACGAGGCTTTCACCGTTCGTAAGATTGCCTACGGCGAAGGCGTGAAACGCTCCTTCCCCATCCACACCCCCAAGATTGCCTAGATTGAAGTAGTGACCCGCGGTAAGGTGCGCCGCGCCAAGCTCCACTACCTCCGCAACCGCGTGGGTAAGGAAGCTGTCACCGTGAAGACCATCCGCTAATCTCACGGAATTACACCAAACCTTTTCATGACTCAGGCCATTCCTCACGGAATGGCCTGGTTTCTTTTTGCCCTCTCCGGCCTGACTGTGGATGCATGCCCCCTGCTCCATCCCGCAAAAATGCAGAATTGTAGCGTTATTGCTATTTTTTTATTTGTTAGTGTCGCATTTCTGTTGACTTCTGCACTTGTTTTGCTATATTAAAAGCAACCTGATTCTACATTCATCTCACAAATGAGACAAATCAGGGTAACCCATCACCAAATTATACCTACCTCAAAACAGAAAGGATAACAAACATGAAGAAAATAATGATGACTCTCGTAGCCGCCTGCGTAACCATCAGCGGCTTTGCTATCGGCGCTTCCACAGACGAACGCCCCTTTGACTGCAACGCTAACATGCGCTGCATCTTCTGCAACGGCAGCGGCTTCAATGGCAATTTTAATTGCGTTCACTGCAGAGGCACAGGCCGCAACAGCGAGTATTAATAAATAAGGTTCACCCCTTTCCGGGGCAGGTAGCGGAAACTCCGTTGCCTGCCTCTTTTTTTTCCGGGATATGAAATGCTGGCTGACTCTCTGTATATGGCTGAGTTGCTCCCAGTTGGGCGCAACGGAGACAGTTGCGCGCGCGTACCAGAATGCAGAAATGAGCTACACGCTGCTGGGATATTCAAAGACGCTGGATACCATCGTCACCACCACGCCTGAGCAAAACTGCATACGCATTCACACTGGTGATTCCACGCATGAGCTGAGCTGCGATATATCAGTCCAGCAAGCTGTATTCCTTGAGAACGGCGCTATGTTTTTCTTCGGCTCCGATAAAGGGGGAAAAAGCCAACTCGGCACACTTTCTGCAACAGGCAGTCTGCAAATCAGCACCCCAGCTGACGCACCGGAATGGTTCAGGCTTACGCATGTGCGAGAACATGCAGGAACCGCCGAATTCACCATTCAAGGAGCCGACACACCTACTGCAGATGCACCACTCTATAAGGTAAGCCCCCAGGCTGCAGCTCTTTCTTTCCAGCCGTTTCATGATACAGCACCGGGCAGCATCGCCTGGGCTATGGATGGAGACGGCATATTGAAAGCCGCCTTGCGCTGGAATAAGGACGGCTCTAAAACGCTCGAATATAAAGCGGGCAGCAGTACATTCACCCCCATATTGCAGTTACCAACAGCAAACCGCCTGCAACTGGTCGGCATCAATGACCGAGGTCGCATACTTCTGCTCCATGATTACCAGACAGAGCATGCAGTCCTGGCAGAGTACGACCCGGCCACCGGCCAGCTGAACAATATCAGCAATGGCAAAAACGCAGAAATATCCGGCATTCTCCCCCGGACCGACGGCACAGTATTAGGCTACTGTACCATGCGTGAAAAACTGCAATACCACCCGCTGCGGCCATGCGGCCTGGTATCAGACTTTCTCCGCGGACTCCCCCAGGAATCATCAGCCCGCATGGTAGCCGTATCCGATGACGAATCAAAACTCCTTGCCTGGGTAAGCGAAAACTCCGGTCCCTTCAGACTGATGATGTATTCCGCCGGCAAAGGCTGTGTTCCGTTAGAAAAATCTGCCGCACCAGTGCCACCAACCCGGCCCACACAATTTGCCGAATACCCCGCAGCAGACGGAACACGCATTCCCGTCTACTACACCCTGCCGGATGGCAAAGGCCCCTTCCCCACAGTCATTTTCGTGCATGGTGGCCCGCGCATGCGGACAGATGATTCATACGACTGGCGCGTGCAGTACCTCGTGAGCCAGGGATTCGCCGTAGTGCAACCCCAATTCCGCGGCTCGCGCGGCTGGGGCAGCAGCTTCATGCATGCCGGAAACCGCCAATGGGGCAAAGGCTGCATTCAGACAGACGTGAATGATGCCATTCCCTGGCTCATCCGGCAAGGAATCGCACAGCAGAATCAAATCGCCATCTTCGGTGGTTCCTACGGCGGCTATGCCGTCACTGCAGCGCTGGCATTCACCCCTGGTCTATACACCTGCGGAATTTCCTTATTCGGCCCCCAGGACCTCATGCTTCACCTGCAGAAAATGAATGGCATGGATGCTCCCTTTGCAGGGGAAGATTCCCTCACCATCGGAGATATCAGCACAGCGGAAGGCAGAGCTCATCTGCGCAGCATTTCTCCCGTGTACCACGCGGATAATTTCCAGGAGCCGCTCCTGCTGTACTACGGGGGCAAGGACACCCTTATTCCCCCGGAGCATTCCCAAAGGCTCTATAAAGCTCTCCGCGCAGCGGGCAAGGATGTCACCCTGGTCACCTACCCCGATGAAGCCCACGGCTTTGCCGACCCTGCCCACGAACCGCAACTCTACGCCCGGCACATCATACCCTTCCTGAACAAACACCTCAACAAACACCCCCATCCATGAACGCACGCTCCCTCATCATCAAATTCTGGTTCCCGATTCTGCTTATCCTCCTCCTCATAGGTGGGATAGCCGCCGGACTTCTGTTCCGGCATGCCTCTCACGAACATCAGCACCACTGCACTGACCCCGCCTGCCACCACCAGCACCACTGAACTGCATCACCCCCCTGCCATCATCCGGCGCCTTCTCCCGGCTCCGGCTGATTCGTAACTCGGGAATCTCTAAAAAACCACAAATGACAGTTTGTCGGGTAGGTGTAATCTCTGAGCCCGTCCCAAACGGGGCGAAGTTTCACAGCAATGCATAAAATCCTCGCCCGAGGGCTCGTCAGTGAAATCGGTAGTCTGGCGACTACCGGTGAAACTTCGCGGACGCTCATCGAAATTACGCTGCTCAGAGAGACAAAAATTCCCACCTCGTACTTCGTACTTCGTAATTCCTACTTCGCACCTCCCACCTCGTACTTCGTACTTCAAAATGCTTTACCGCTACCTCCAGTTCCTGGGCTACCTCCTTGCCTTTCTCCTCCTCTTCGCCGGAGTCCTCTACGGCCTGCTCATGTTGATGAGCTGAGTTTGCAAAATACTTTACACCATAAGCAAAACCTGCTAGTCTGTTTTTTGATACAAACAAGGCAAAATATACAAACCGTTTTACAAAACATTAACGAAACTGCGACAATGATAGGTACAATTATAGGAGATGTGATAGGGTCTCGATTTGAGCACAGAAACTACAAAGCCAAGGACTTCTCCCTGTTCGACGCAGCGTGCCGCCCTACAGATGATACGGTGATGTCACTGGCTGTGGCGACGGCGATAATGGAATCTGCTCCGGACTTTTCCGATTTGGGGGAACAGTCCATCAGGCAGATGCAGAAATGGGGACGCATGTATCCCTACGCCGGCTACGGTCGTTCGTTCCGCGGGTGGCTGAGAGCGGAGGACCCGCAACCATACAACAGCTGGGGAAATGGTTCTGCTATGCGAGTCAGTGCGTGCGGGTATGCCGGGCAGAATATTGAGCAAGTGAAAGCGCTGGCTCGCACGGTGACTGAGGTAACGCATAATCATCCGGAAGGGATCAAAGGCGCAGAAGCAGTGGCCGTGGCGGTTTTCATGGCACGCAGCGGCTACAGCAAACAGGAAATACGGGACCATGTGACAGCGAACTACTATACGCTGGATTTCTCACTCGACTCCATTCGCGATTCCTACTCTTTTGATGTCAGTTGCCAAGGCTCTGTCCCCCAGGCACTGCAAGCCTTTTTTGAGTCCTGCGATTTTGAAGATGCTATCCGATCAGCCATCTCCATAGGCGGTGATTCCGACACCATTGCAGCCATCACCGGCAGCGTGGCAGCACCATATTATGGAGTCCCTGCAGAACTTCGCGAACAAACTCTGCAATATCTTGACTCTACCATGCTCAAACATCTTCAGGATTTTGAAGCACGTTATCCGGAGTCGTCAGCGGAACCTCAGCCCGTGAAGCAAGCGCCGGATTCCGCCCTGCGGCCTCTGTTCACACCGGAAATGATAACGGAATTGCGCGACAATGAGGTTTTCGTTTTCGGCAGCAACCTGGCAGGCAGGCATGCCGGTGGTGCCGCTCGTTTTGCTTACAACAAGTTCGGCGCCATCTGGGGACAAGGCGAAGGCCTGCAAGGTCAGAGCTATGCCATTCCGACCATGCAAGGTGACGTGGAAACCATCGCGCCCTATGTTGATACATTTATCGCATTTGCCCAGGCTCATCCGGAACTTCATTTCCTCGTCACCCCGATTGGCTGCGGCATTGCCGGTTTCAGCGAACAGGAAATAGCCCCCCTCTTCCGCGCAGCACTGAATCAGCCAAACATCTCACTCCCGGAAAGTTTTTACAGTATACTGTCAACACAACAATCCTGATGTCCGGGGCTTGCCCCTGCGAACCATTGTTGCCAATCACCAACCTTCCCTCAACTCACAAGTGAGGGAAGGTTTTCTGCACCCGCCAGAAGAACCGGTGCCATTATACTTCTGGAATTAATCAGCAGGAGCCAGTTTCTTCATCTCGTGCAGCAGGCGCTGAGCATCCTTGAGGTGTACTTTCACCGTTTCGGAAAGTTTGGTGGCATATTGGCGTGCATCTTCCCAATAATCCAGGAAAAACTCCTCGCGAATAGCCTCCACCGCCGTAGAAGCTGAAGAAGAGCATCCGTCGGCCCTGAGCATAGCGCATGAGCACCTGCCACGGCGGGTGGGCGCTATGTAGCAGTCCCAGAGTTCATCCATCCAGCTGTCAATGGAAAGGGGATGCCATTCGTAACGGTAATCCTCATGGAACATTCTTGCCGTATCGTTGATAATACGCGTGAAGAGCTGCTGTAAATCAGCCGTCATGGCATGCATCAGATACTTCCGGTTGTAGAGTCCGAGCCACCGCCGGATACCGCATGGCTGATATTTCCGGATAAGACGCTCCACGGCGGGTCTGTATTCCTCAAATACGGAATCCTCCGGGTTAGTGACCGGCAGCAGACCCATCAATACAGGGGCGTGTTCAGCCTTGCCGGAGACTTTGCCGAAATGCCGGACCTGTATCTGACAAGCCGCCAGCAGAATCTGGTATTCTTTTGCCTGGTCACCCTTGTGCGTGTTCACAAAGTCGGGCGAAAACATATCCCTGCACATTTCCGGGAACCGCTCATCTCCCTCCATCTCTGCCAGAACAGTGGATTTTTCTACCAGAGCCCCCCACTCCCGCAGCTGTTCCAGCAGCTTCTGCCGCTGCTCTTCGTAGTGAACAAACAAATCCTGATTAAATTCTTTCTTCATCGCCTTGTGTATTATCAAAAAAATGATAAAAATTGCTCGCCGGCATTATTTCAGTACATCGCGTAACATCCGGCGCACCTCCGGGCTCATGGGACAAGGGCGGGAAAGCATGGCTCTCCACACATCTACCTCCACGGGTGTGAGCTCAGGCACCTGCCAATCCAGAGAGTGTGGCTGGTTGTCTATTTGCTGGTCCGGCTGGTATAATTTATTTACCAGGAATTTCCGGACGTAAAATCCGATGACCACACTCAGCAGGATACCACCCAGGGCCGGGAGCAAGCCCGCCCCCAGCAGGGCGGCTGCACCGCTTCCGGCGAGCAGAGCCGCGCCAGCCGTACCAGCACCCACCACCAAGCCTTTTCCCATCTCCCCGGAAGTCCCCCTCTGTTTCCAGGCCAGCACCAGTGCAATGGCCGCCGCGCATAAGCCGATGGGGTTTGCTGTAAGCATGCCGGCCAATCCGCTGGCGGCGGC
The DNA here is from genome assembly GCA_002358905.1 of Akkermansiaceae bacterium UBA3385. Classification (GTDB taxonomy): domain Bacteria; phylum Verrucomicrobiota; class Verrucomicrobiia; order Verrucomicrobiales; family Akkermansiaceae; genus Akkermansia. The sequence goes on along the minus strand of DEPT01000064.1, from coordinate 20,780 downwards.
AAGCTCGGAGAGCTGCCTGACATCGCCTTGCTTGCAGCCGATTACGACCGCTGCCACGGAAAGGACACCGCTGAAGAGTTCCAGCCCATTAATCTGCAGCAAATCACCAAGCCAACTTTTGGGTATATGCAGGTGCTCATGCAGCCAGATCGTGGCAGATTGGTACTGCGATGGCTCCAGCGAAACAACCGGCAATCCGGATACGGAGAACAAATCCTTGCCCAGATGCTGCGCTGTGCCCATTACCTCCTGCCAGGTGCTGTCATTCGGCAGCGCCTTGGCGGCCGCCTCGAACGCCCCGAAGATATCATGCTGCCCATCGACGAGGTGGTGCAGCTGCGAGCCCCCAGTGTGAGTGCTCAGGTACACGCTATCGATGGCTTTATCATACACCGTAGTGTTCGGCGTATTGATAAACCCCGCCAGCTGCTGCGCCAGACTATGCCCGCTTCCCGAGCCCAGCACCGGGTCAGCCAGCAGTCCGCCGTTGAAAAGGAACTGCGTTTTTCTTGTGTCCATGTTATTTAATTCCCTTCAGTTGATTATTTACGGCCTTGATAAGTAGTTTCTCCAGTTTGCTGGATGGCGCTTCCAGTCTGTCAATTTTCTTTCTCAACCGGGCGTTTTCTTCCTCCAGCTGCGTAAGCCGCTTCCACACGCCCCATTCCGCATGGCTGAATTTGGCGTGGATGTCCGGAATAGCGTTTTTTTCCAGATTATCAATGCGCGCCCATATTCCCCAGTCCGGATGGTTCAATTTCTCATGCAGTTCCGGGATGGCGCTTTTCTCCAGACTGTCGATACGGCGCCATATTCCCCATTCCTCATTGAAGATTTGTTTTTTCAGCGCATCAATTTCACCAGTGTTAAACGGATCAAAAAGGTTCATGATGGTTTATGGTATGTTCATGTTAAGCACGCCCGAGTGCAGGACGCAGATTCGCTCCAGTGGAGAAACCCGCTGTCTCGGGTGTATGCCGAGCAGATATTGAAGGCGCCTGATGCCTTGTTCGTATTCTTCGTCATTCAAACGGCCCTTTTGCCAGGCACACGCATGAATGACGGGCATTTCCTCGCCAAACAGGATGGGCTGCAACCCGCATAACCGCATGCTTGCAACACTGGCCTGGGCAATGGACTGGTTGTTGCGCCCCCGGTCGTTAATCAGGGGGATAAAGGGCTTGTATCCCCCGCCAGGGAGCGCCAGTGCACTCTGGATATCCTGGAACATTCTGTCGGTGAATTGCTGGGTACTCAGCATGAACAGGCATGCATCAGCATGCTCGATGCCCAGGCATGCCTGGCCTGCATCACCCTCACGTGTGGCGTTGAATCCCGGGGTATCTATCAGGGTTATACCGGTGCCGGGCAGAGTGTATTCGTGTATTTCCCGGGTTGTTGCCAGCCCGTAGCCGGTTTCTGCGCAATCGCAGCCACACAGGGCGTTAATCAGGGTGGATTTCCCATCCTGAAAATCGCCTGCTATGGCTACTTTAATCATGGAATCAGCGTTTTTTGCGCACGAGCCAGGCTACGCAGCATGCAGCTGCCGCAGCAAGGAGCACTTTCATGCCGATGCGGAGAAGTTCTGCCCGCTGCAGGTCGGCTTTCTGCGCGGCGGTGCTCGTTTCCTCTGTTGTTGTGCCCGTGAGAATGATATCTGCGCGCGATGCATCGTCTAAAACTGCATCGTCCGATACAATCACTTTGGTGCCATCGCCAGCGCTCAGGCGGCGGGTGCGCAGCCATTCTGCAGCTTTTTCCCGGCAGTCGGGAGCGCTGCTGAAGTTTCCCCGGAACCAGTTCGGGAACATAGCGGTGTCTGATTCCAGTGCAGGGACTTCAGCCAGTGCTTCCAGAATGTTTTTTACCTCGGCCTCAAGGGGGCTCTGGCTGCAGCTTGCTAGCGCAGACTCCTGGAGCAGACAGGCAATGCCCAGCCTGCGTGCCTGGAGTTCTGTCAGGTTGCTCAGCGCCAGCTGAATGCCGGGGAGCTGCAGCTTCAGCAGACAGGTACCATCTATCTCCTTGCTGATGATGAAGGAATAGGCGCTGGTGGTGGGATCCAGGCGGAGCTGCTGGAGATTCGCTGGCGGGGGAGTGGGGCTCCAGACGGAGGCGTCTGAATCTGCTGTGGTGTGTATCCAGATGTTCATGATTGAGGAAAAAGGTTAGTGTTGTTTAGCTATTGGGTAAAAGGGAGTCCTCCTGCATCGGTTCCGGTCTGCCGAGTTTGTGGGCTCCGCCTCTTATCAGGCTGCCCAGAAGCCGGGTTAGCGGGAAGGGCAGATATTCGGGCACAGAGCCCAGTATCAGCCCACCGAGTTCCATGGCAGCGGCAACGACCTGCCTGGATTCCTTCCTCCCAGCCCGGCAATAGCGGCTGAAGTGTTCGCAGTTGTTATCTGCCAGGTTGTATCCGCCCCAGGCATGGGCGTGGCAGAATATCCACACCGCGCGGTTACGGCTGGTGAGGCGGATTTCCGCTGTCTCTTCTTTGTATTTTACGGGAGAGCCGCTGTTGGTGTCATCGCCGATGCTGCGGAACTCTTTCAGCGAATCGGTTTTGATTTTATTGGACTCATCGGGTACCCTGCGGGTGGAGAAGTGAATGACCTGGTCTCCCTCAATGGCTATTCCATGGTGAGTCTGGTCAAAAACCTGCACATCGGCAGAGTCCGGTAGCAGGGAAGCGTATTTTCCACCCCCCAGCCATTTCATACCCTGTCGCAGGGTCATCCGGAGAGGGGTCCACCAGTGTTGACCGACCCGGGGGGATTGTTCTGCCAGCTCCAGGGCAGAAAGCCCCGTCAGGCATTCGACCACAAAGTCGTCTCCCGAGTAGCTGCGGAGATGGTAGTACGACCTGCCCACGCGCATAGCAGCCTTGAGCTGCACTTCATGGGCATCAAGACTTCCGGGAACCTGGCAGGTGTAGAGTTCTCCATCGCTGCCGGCGAACTCCTGGATATCCAGTTTTCGGATGATGAATTCCGGCGATTCCGGCACCGTATCTGACTCGGTTATGCAGCATTGGCAGATGATTTGCTGTTCTTTGCTTACAATGCCGAAGCGCAGGGAGCAGGGCAGCCCGGTTTCGCGCAATTGCTGCATATTGTCCACGGCCACCACGGCAGTACCGGGCTGCAGGGTGTCTGCCGCGGCGGGTTCCGGTTTGTTCTCAAGAAGATTATGAAGGAAGTGTCCCAGTAACATATTGTTTGGAAAGAATGTGTGAATAATATCTGTTTATGTTTTCCTGCTCCTCAGCCAGTAGTTTCATGAATGCCTGGGGAAAATCTGATGCATTGATAAAGGCGCAGCGCATATGCGTGTATAATTCGTGTGCAGTGTAGATACGGGTAAATTGTTTAGGTGGATAGAAGTCCGGCAGTGCTTTTGCCAGCTTGTCGAGGGCATCGCACACACTCTGTAGGAGCTGTCTGTATGTCTTCATGGTGTTTTCTTGCAGGATGCTCGCCACCATTTCTGCCACTGGCGCCTGCTTGACCCAGCGTGCCTCGTTTCTGCCAAATGCCGAAAGTTCTATTCCCAGATTGTCCAGAGCCGGTTTCAGCACTTTCTGCAGCAGCAGATTCATGCGCCGCCGGAATACTTCGCACGGCGTATCGCCCCATAGTTTCAAGGTCTGATACAGCAATTCCTCGATGAAGTCTTCGGGAAGCTGTCCCATACTTTTGAAAATCGGTTTAATAATATTATCATAGGCATCCTCTAAAGCCTTATATTTCGTCCAATGAAGGCGCCGCAGCCCGAAGTCCAGAATAGCGTGGGCCATGTCTCTGATGGTATGATCGTCCGGTCGGGGAACGGGGCTCGTCGACGTGATGTAATTCAGCCACAAATGAGGCCACTCCGGGAACTGAGCAGTCTTATATCTTTCGCGGAATAAGGAGCAGAGAGCATCCCTTCGCGCCTCGTAATATGACTGGATCCCCGGGCTGAGAGTCGGTGTATCAGGCGCTAGTTCCTTAAAGAATGTGGACAATATGGAAGCTATCTTATCCTCAATTTTTTTCTTATTGGTGAAAATAAGCACAGTCGCATCAACACAAAAGGGCATGAGCAAATGAACCAGCTCATGTTTCTTCGTCTCTATGTACGCATCATATCGCTGTTTCCACTCCGCCTGGTAGAGTGAAATCTGGTTTCTTAATTCACGCTCGGCATCCTCCCGCATCAAGTTCAAAATCTGCATGTGCGGTGAGGTGGTGGGTGTTGTGTCTGCAGTCATGGGGGGGATGCCCGGCGGCATGGTGTGAGGCATGCCGCCGGGCGACTGGTTACAGATTGTGGTCATTATGCAGACGGAAAGTCTGCCCGGATATCGGACTCCATCTGCTCAAGCTCTGCCAGTACCTTGTCAATATCCTTGCTGATGGACTTGAGCTCAGGAATGATGTCGGCTGAATGTACTGCGTCGTTCAGAAGTACTTCCGCTTCATGAAGTGTAGATTGAATACGCTTTTCTGCAGAGATGAAGCAGGACTTGAATGTGGCAAGGGTTCCTCTCAGAACGGAGATGGGCCCATCCGGATTGGTCTGTTCCATGCAAGCCTTGAGGGAGTCCTTTGTCTTTGCCTTGAACTCAGGAAGGAATTTTTCACATATTTTTTTTGCCCACGCATCTCTGGAGAAGAAGAAGTGTTTGATGCCGAAGGTGAGAATATTCCATATCCATTCGCTGAACTTGTCTGTTTCGCTGAACGTGTTCTGCAGCAACTGCGTAGCCGTGGGGATAGCCATGGCTCTGATACTTGTGGAATAATCATCAGGGAATACAGGTGTAAGTTCGGCAATACTGCCCACATGCTTGAACGATGATATCTGCCTCATGAGGGAGAGCCTTCTGCTGTCGAATTCGTCCTTCAGGCACGTGAAAGCCTCCATTCCCTTCAGGTCTCTTTCCACTTCGTTCTTCACTTGAGTCAGCACGTCAGATAAGATGGAACCGAGATTTTCGGCGTACTTCAGCATGATATCCTGCCGATCCTCGACTTTTACCTTGGCAGCGATTTCAGCAATAATCTGGTTGTTGGTCAAGCCTTTGATCTTGTCGATTAATTTATTCCACCCACCAGCCATCTTCATATTGCCTGCTGCTGGTATGTGGTTGCTGGTAATCTTACGGATTTCCTCTTCCCTGTCCTGGATCAGTTTGTCGATTTTTTCATTGAAATGATCGTAGATGCTCGCGATTGCTCCGTTGCACGCGCGGGTAATAGCAGATTCATGCAACTCACGGTTTCTCTGGAAATCTCTTAATTTCTCCTGCTCATCTTCGAGTATCTTTCTTGCGTCTGCTACGTCTTTGTCCAGCAGTTCGATTTGCTGCTCCATTTCTGCAACTGCTTGCGTGAGAGAGGCTCGCAGCTGCCGTGTGCCTTCGTGGATGAGTACACTGGTAGCTCGGGTCTGCACCACATGGTTGCTGGCAGCGCCTACAAATGCCGGCACGCCACTGAGTTTATCCAGTGCATTGTAGTTGTCCTCGTAGTCCTGCAGGTTTTCCTCGAAGTCTGTGTAGGTGGAGATATACTTGTTGAGTTCCCTGCTGAGATAAGCCTCCACGCTCATGGGCTTGCCTTTAAGCTGGATATCATACTCAATGGCAGCCTGAGAGGATGTGGCCAGCATATTATTCTGCTGGTACAGCCACTCCCGGGAGCGCAGGGCAATAGCAGAGTGGAAATTGTGCACAACGGGATTATCGAAACCGTTGAGTTTCAGGGTGGGCAGCACGCCTTGCTCCAGCAGGCGAGTCCAGTTGTTGAGGCTGACGCGGACATTAGCGCCGAAAATCATCTTGTGAGAGCCACCCAGTCGCACGCATTCCTTCAGCGCTTCAACATCCTCCTGGGTAAGCGATTTATTGCCTGCGAACATGTAGAGAATGGCATTGGCCTCTCTGATGCAGCGTTCGGCAATTTCAGTATCCCATTTGGAGATGAACAAGCCGGGGCAGTCGATGATGCTGCAGCCGATATCCCGCAGAATGGCGGAATCCAGAAAAAGCTCAACACCCGCGCAGAATGCGAAGTTGACTTCCTCACTGGAAAATTGGGGGAGTTCATACCAGCTGCCCTCCTGCTGGGTGGTGAGCCACTTGTTCGCCCAGTCCTGCGGGTAAGACGTGAGCACCACGGCTTCATCCGGGGTGCAGGTGGTGGAGCCTTGCTTACAGCTATCGGCAAAATCATTGTAGAAACGGCAGACAACAAGCGTGAAGCGGAGCAGTTCCTTTTCGCTGTTGCTCAGCGTGGCGCCTTCCTTGCAGAGCTCCTGCACGGCGAGTTCGGCCAATTTCCTGCGGTCGGCCTCGTTGTCGAGATTGACCTCCCTGGAAGTGAGACAGGTGAAGGAGGTTGGCTTATCATAATACTTGATAAGAGTGGTGCCCAGAGCCGAAAGTAGTTCTTCCGGTTTGCGCCAGGTGATGATAGCGCGTTCCTTATCACCCTCCGGCAGGGGGTGGGCGGTGACCATGCAGCCACTGGTGCGCAGACCGCCGCCGCCCGGCCCCACGGGGGAAAGCTCGCGGCCATCGCAGAGGTAGTTGAAGAGGGTGGATTTGCCGCTCTGGAAAGCACCGATGAGCACCAGGGTGTAAGTATCGGCCTTCAATTTATCAGCCGGTGTGCTGAACGCCTCGTGGCGCTTCTGGGCGCACTGGGCTTTATTCAGAAGTTCATCAGACTTGGCGCACAGGTCAATCAGCCGTGTTCGGTGATAATTGTAGTGCTCCAGTTTTTCGCTGCGGATACAGGTTTGAATCATGATAGGTGCGTGATTAGATATTGAGGTTCCACTGGTCGATCTGCTCCATATCGCTCTGCAGCTGCAGCTTCTGGTCGGCGGTCAGGGTGCCGTTGCGGTATGCGGCGATGGCGGCATCCTGCTCTGCAAAGATATCAGCATCCTCCAGCTGACGGGCCAGCTTTTTATTCAGTTCGGCGAACTGGGAATCCAGCTGGTCGCGCATCTGCTCCTGCACTTCTCTGATGCAGTCGGTAAGCTTGCGGATTACCATCTTACGGGCCAGCGCGGCTACAATGTTTGTGGGCAGGAGTTCCTTGATAACAGGTATCTTTTCTGCCAACATGCGCAGAGGCGCGTCCATCCAGATAGGCAGGGGGGAGAGGAGGTCACAAATCAGGTAATCCGAGACGATGATGGCCCAGTTCGGAACCATGTTGATGAACTTGATGAGCCAGTCGCTGGGCATGCTGGTATCGACCTGCCCCGGTACCAGGTTCTTTTCCAGGTCGCTCTTCATATCCTGCACGTGTTTGTCGAAGATGCGGGTGATATCTAGTTCGAGCTCATTCTTGCGGTGAGCAATGCAGCGCTGGAGTCTGCCGGGAATGTCCTGGTGCCATGTGCTGACAGTAACAAGAACGTCACCAGCTTTTTCCTGGGCATTAATCTTGTTGATGTAGGTTTCGCTCAGTTCATCCAGATCCTTTTCAATACCCTTGCCGAATGCGGCCTGGGCGGTTCTGACATCGAGCAGCAGAGACTTGACAACGCGAAGATACTCATCCCGGATGTTTTTCTTATCGGCTTCAATTCTGGCGATTTCAGACTCATTGGCGCCAGCCAGGCTCAGGCGGGCCTGCACGGCCGTTTTCAGCGACAGGAGTACAGGCGTAAGCTCGCGGGCAATGCGTGCCGTACGGCCGCGGCGCACTTCGCCATTGAAAAAGGCCAGGAGTTCGTCTTCCAGATCGGCAGTAGAGGCCGGTGTTGTGGCGACGGAGGCGGCAGCGGGGGTGACAGCGGGTGCGAACCCGAAGTCAAAATCATCGGCATAGGTGGTGTCAATCTTGCTGGTGATGGGAGCTGTGGTTTTCTGACTGTTGCAGCCATCCAGTGCAAAGATGGAAACGCCGCAGTCCACATTGTTCAGTTTGAGCTGTGCTTTGATAGACTGACTGATGTTCTGCAGCTGGGCTGTGGAGATATTGGCGGCAGCGTCATGCGTGAGCACAATATGTACCGGTACTTTGAGTTTCTGACCGCCAGCAAGATCGAGCAGGATTGCTTCCTCTCGTGCGCTGAGCTGCTTGCCTCGCACGACATAGAGAATGGCATCTGCCGTGCGGGCTTCCTCCATCGTACCTGTATAGATGGCGGTGTTGGGGGTGTTGAGCCCGGGGGTGTCGACCAGGGTGATGTTGTCCGGCAGGATACCGGGCATGGTAATATTCACGCGGCTGTAACGCTGAGCCTTGATGGCGCGGTCTGCCTCAGAGGAAGCCGTGACGGTGGCGGCTACATCGGCATCGGAGAAGGTGCGGCGCTCGGTTACCAGCACGTCTTCTCCATTGGGATTACGCATCCATGTGTTCATGCTCATGGAGCCGTTGCTCAGGTGGGTGGGCACTGCCGTTGCTTCCAGATGGTCGGTAGGAAGCATGTCCTTGTGGATGAACAGGCGGTTGAGTAGGGTAGATTTACCAGCTTTGAAATCGCCCAGCACTACTACCTTCAGTTTGTTTTCCCGAATGGCGCCTGATAATTCCTGCAGCTTTTTCGTATGCTGTGAGGCATGGTAGTTTTCAGCGATGGCAATAGCGGATTGGATGATGTCTTGAATGTTCATAATATATCTCAGTTAGAGGTGGTTAGGAAAGTGCGTCTTCGAGAGAATCTGCCAATTCGGCGAACTGTCTGGCATTGGCTGCCTGACTTGCGACCTGGGCCCATTCTGCCGCAAGGATAACCTTGCCATATGGGCGCAGTGCCTTGCGCCAGCCGTTCTCGCAGCGGCGCTGGGTGGCAAGGGTCTGGCTGGCATCGGCCATGTAATCTTCCATGAGCTTGGCAAACTTGTTGGAATTGGTACTAAGCACGGCATCAATCACCATCATGCTGGTAGAGAAAAGCTTTTTATAGAAATCACTGTGTTCCTGGGGAGTATCGCTGAGGGAGCAGAGCCTGGCTTTTTCGAGCCACTGTCGGCATAAGTCACCCTGATTGGAGTGCCCTATCATGTTCTTAGCGTCCTCGATGAGTTCTGGACGGCGGTCTGCATGCCAGCGGAAGGAATCCAGCAGATTGAGTGCAGGGCGCAGTTCGTGGCGCATGATGCAGCGCATCTGCATGGAAATGCCGGCGAATTCACGCAGATTCCGCGTGATGAATGCCACATCCTCATCCCGGCTGGTGGCTTCCAGTTTTGTGCAGAGAGAACCAAGGCCTTCCGCCGGCGTACTGCCGGGGCACAGCTGAGCTGCCGCATCCTGCCCAAGGGCTTCGGTGATGACCTGGTACACATCTTTCTGAATGACCGGGCCGATATCTTCTGCTACTGCGGTCAGCTCCTGCACAAGCTCCGTCATCTGCTCGGCCAGCTTAGGCAGGATTTCAGCTTCCGGGCTGGTGTGAGCATCAATCATCATTTTGCACTTCTCTTCAGAGGCGTTTTCAATCAGCCAGTTCTTGATGAGTTCGCTCTTTGCGTCACGGATGGATTTGACCCGGCCACGCAGGTCTTCCAAGGTGGCGTGAGTGCGGCAGCCACGGGTTTTCTCATTCATGCGAGTGCGGAGACAGCCCATGAAATATTCCGTTTCGTTTCTGGTGGAAGAAGTGTCGAATCGCTTATCGAACCAGGCATCCAGCTTGAAGTCCAGGTCGCGCTGCATTTCGTCCGGCATGGGCGGTGCCTGATCTCGCAACATGTCGAGCACCTGGGTGCGAACGCAGGCTTGAATGCTCTTCCATTCGCGGGTCAGGTTCTGGATGAGTTCATTATCCTGCCGGGGAATATCATTGCGAAGTCTGCCATTGATGTGATTGAGGAAAGCGTCGATGGCTTCCTGGCTCATGATATCGCAAGGACCGTAGATGGAAGACGCCGGGAATACGCTCTTCTCATGAACCTTCTGGATGCGGATGTTCGCATTCTTCTGTTCCGGGTCGATGGAACGGTGCCAGTTGACGAAGAAAATGGAGCGGTCGCGCAGCGGGGCAGATGTATCCAGCTTCTTGAGATTGCTTAGGAACATAGCCAGGGGCTGGGTGATGCTGGGCATGTTCCCGGGGCGGTTGGCGATGATGAGTAAATCCGTCTCAGCCTTGATTGCCTGGAATGTGTGGCTGAGTGCCTGCGGATTCGGGTCATCCACACCGGGGGTATCGCACAAACGCAGGAAAGGAGCCCCGCCGGCAAAATGTTTTCGGATGGTGATTTTGCGGATGATAGCTTGTAAATCGCTCACGTAATCATTATCCTCTGTTTTGTGGCTGGCGTAGAGATGCAGATTGTCCAGTGAGTCGCGCCCTGTGGTGCCCAGTTTGGCTGAGTGCCTGCCGAGGCAATCTTTTATAGCCTGAAGCTGAGACAGCGCACCCTCGTACAGCATGCGTTTTTCCTCTGCCATAGCGGATATGCCAGGAAGTGGATAGCATGCGAACATTTCAATGGATGCAGGGGCCGGTGCCAGGGTGAATTGCTGGCTATCAGCCCACAAGTCACCCTCCTGTTGCAAATAGTTCAGCTGGCGTGTTACAACTCCCAGCAGTTCGTCTCTGGTGTAGTATATAATGTCCAGTCCTTCTTCAGAAGTGGAAGGCGCATAGAGAATTTCGCAGGACACAGAGGTGCAGCGTTCATCTGCCGTGGGGAGATTGTCGATGCCGGTCAGGTTCTTCAGCAGCGTAGTCTTGCCGGATTTCTCGACCCCGGCTACAGAGACTGTGATGACGCCGTTGCGGAATAGCTGCGTTTTATTGGCGAGCTGTTCCCGGAGGGTTGCAAGCCTTATTAAAATCTGAGCGCCTTCCTGGGGCTTTCGTTGCACCAGCGGGGAATGCATAATCTGCTCCAGCACCTGTTGCAGAGAGGTTGTCGATTCAAGCATGGCCTCCAGTTGTGGCACCTTCTGCTGGCGCAACTGAACAATATCCTGGTTGAGTAGAGTTGGCATGTCGTTTATTTGTTGTGAGAGTGGGTAAAATGTGTCTCTATTCCTTGCGTAGATAGGCAGGGTGGTGATTGTTGTATCTAGGCGATTATTTCTACAATGTTAATATATAGCAAAAACGGTAATATTGTCAATCTTAGAAGTGTGGAAATTGAACGTTCCTGTATAAGGGAGTTGGGGTATTAGTCTGTCCGTCTAGGAGAGTTGTTGAGGCAACGTTCCCTCTGCAGCTTGCATATGCCTCGCCAGGAGGGGGAGGATATCGCGGTGGAGGTGGAGTTTTCTGCCTTCGAGCCAGGCATTGGCGCCATACTCCACGAGCTCAATCAGGGTTTCGCGGCGCACGCGGATACGCAGGGTCAAATCAGCCCCGGGCTCCCCGGCCTCTATGAGCCAGAAATCGCCAGCAGCGGATTCTGGCTGCATATTAAGCACAATTCCCAATTCCTTGCTGGCCAGAGCCACGCCTTTTCGCAACAGGACACGTCCCAGCACCGTATCGCTGAAAAGCATGGCGGCCTTAGGCACAACTACCTCTCTGACAAATGTCTTAATCATCCTGCCATCCCTTTATTTCGGCTTCATCTGCTGAGTATGCAGAGCATCAAGTTGGTTGTCGACCTATTTAATGGGTAACGATTTGAGGGGGGCTGATATCCTGCTGAATCATCAGTCTAAATAAAAACAAGAATGATACTGATAATGAGCGCAATCAATGCGACCACCTTCAGTTTATCATTACTCGAGCACATCAGTATACTGAGTGCGGCAAAGATAACGACCAGCAATGGGCTGATTGCCCACATCTGCTTGATATTTTCGACCATTATGCCTTACCTCCGTCACTCACTGACTTTTTGAAACCACAAACCAGCGTAAGCCACAGGCAGTAAAGCTGACCAACGCCACTGATACCCATCATCACCCGGGCAAGCCCCAGATAGGCCTCTACATCAGCCATCATCAGCTCTGTCACATAGACTGAGATACCCCACACGGCATGCACGCCGGCAGCGATCCACCAGTACACAGCTGACATCCCCGCATCGGCCAGCCGTTTAGTGTATACCGGAGTCAGTAACAGGGCAGCCAGAATACAGTATGTCATGCAGGGCACTGTAAGCTCAGTAGAGCCTGATACCACACCTGCAATGAGAGCACCAATAAAGGACAGAACGACATACAGGATAGTTTTAATCCAGAATTGCTTACATGTATACATAATATCTTATGGTTATTGTTTTTGTCTTTGTTTTTGCCTGGATAGTTAAGATGGAGTAGAACGATTCCTCGTTATTTTATTTTTTTAATGAGGAGGGCAGCGGTTCCGGTTTCAGGGGAGCCTCGCCGTATTCGTTAGCAATCTGCGAATCCTGCAGGGCCAGGATTGTCCCATAGAAGGGAATCCACGCATACCAACCTGGCTTACCGATATCATGCATGCGACGCACACTTGCTGCCATCATCGGAACACTGATGACGATTGGGTATATAAAAGCTACAAACGGCCAAAGCAATACAAGTAGCATCATCCAGAGAAAATATTTCCAGCACTCTTCCTTCGAGGAGCGCCCCTCAAAATTGCGCCACCGCATCAAGCAGGAGTACAAAGCCTCCACATAGGTGTAAGGCTCACCCGGCAGAGTCGCCTTTGCCGCCGAGGCAGCAGGCAGAGGGGGCGGCATAACAGGCGGCAGTGGCGGAGGTGCCACCGGCAGTTTGAAATGTTTCTCTATCGGCTCCCAGCCGGCCATGTCCTCGCTCCAGATAAGAGTCCCGGCAGCATATTTACCAGCAGTAGCATCCGCCTGGAGCACAGCCTCATCAACTGGCCCCGTCTGCTTTCCATCAATGATGATATAATATTGTTTCATGATTTTTTATCTTTATTGTTCTGCTTCCTCCCACCCGATTCCAACGCATATATCCCCCAGCCTAATGAGCCGAAGAGGAGAAGCCACATTTTTCCATGCATGCGTGAATTATTCTCAAATAAGTCGAATATAATAGCAAGCAAACTGAAAAGCGACACCATAAACCACGCGCAGGCTTTCCAGACATGCGATGGTATAGAAAATCCTGAGTCGGACTGGTCAACCGAGACCTGCGACCGCTTGGCAGGCCTGTCCTTCCTGACAGGCTGACCACCACCAGCAGCAGGGACAGCGGCAGCAGGAAGCGGCGGCGGGGAAATCGATCTACGGAAATGCTTCCCTATCGGTTCCCAGCCAGCCATCCCCTCACACCAGATAAGGGTATTTTCCGGATATTTTCCCTCTGCCGCTTCTTTTGACAACACATCCTCGGCTACAACTGTGGGCTGCTGACCATCTACGGATACATGGTATTGCTTCATGATTGCTTCCTCTTTTTCAAGCTCTTCCGTATTGCCTTGCGCAGCTGCTTGCGTAAAGCAACAAGCTTCTCAGGCGACTGGTAACCACACTGCTTAGCAAAGCTGTCTTCCCGAGAGAGATAATATCGCTCATATTCATCCACGATGAACAGCTGAGCCTTTGCGGGAATCGCATTGGAAATCTTTCTCTGGCACTCATACAACGAAGTGAGTTGATGTACAAGTATGGCCATATCCTGTTCCTCAATATTTTCCTTCTTCAGTTCATACGCCAGGTTAACTGCCGCAGCCAGGGGGGTATTCACCTCGCCATTAGCCAGAAAACTGATTAGAAACCTTGTCCAGCTTTCATCCTCCAGCACACATCTGATGTACAATTCCTTTTTCAGTGCATCCCGCCTCTGCATCAGCTCCTGAATCTGGGAAGCCCTGTCAGGGTCCGAATTACCGAGTTGATGTTCAGCGGCTCGAAGTTTGCTCTTAAGATCATATATATCAAACCGGGTATGGACATTCTCTTCCCCGGCCAGCGGTACGCGCTTGGGTGAAACGCGTAATTGTCTGAAGGCTCTATAATACAACTCTTCATCTTTATACAATTCTTTTTCTCTTCGAGTTCCATCTGAGTAGTTGGAACTAACGTCCCACTCATCTCCTAAGTGCTTATCGAACTTCTCGTACAACTCACTCCAGTCCTCCTCTCCGATGCAGGTGACCATTTCACTATAGGCAGCAACCAGCTGATTCTTCCTGGATTGCCCGAAAATCGATGCAATGGAGAACAAAATAACCAGGCATATACCCACCCCAGCCAGAATGAGCAGAAGTTTCTTCAATCTGGGCGGCAATGGGCGTTTCAAGCGCTGCACCCCTGCAGAGAACCGGATTTTCAAGCTCTTTAACTTACCCAGCGGCACCTTTGCCATAACACCATCCAGGCGGCTGGAAAAAGAAGGCTTGAAATGCTTCCCTATCGGTTCCCAACCAGCCATTCCCTCACACCAGATAAGGGTATTTGCCGGATATTTTCCCTCTGCCGCTTCTTTAGCCAGCACATCCTCGGCTACAACTGTGGGCTGCTGACCATCTACGGATACATGATATTGCTTCATTGCTGCGTACCTTTAGCGATTTGACGTTTAATATACTTTCTCAACTGATTACGCAGCACTACCAGCTCCTGCGGTGACTCATATTGATATAATTTCAATCGTTGGCTGCGTTCCTTAAGCTTTCGCTCATATTCATCTACAATATATAATTGGCTCTCCCATGGGATCGACTTTGAAACCATACATGCACTTTTCCTCAAATTATTCAGGCACCTGGCGTAAAAGCTCAGCTCAGCATTATCGGGCGCGGCATTACTCAATTGACAAACCAAGGTCGTAACCGCAGTTAAACTCTCATTTGCGTCACCATTGGCAAGGAAAGTGGCCATGTGCTTCGTCTCACAGACCTCAAGCTGAATAAACCTAACCAACTTAATTTCGTTCAACTGCTCCAGCGCAGCCTTTAACTGCACTGCTTCTGATGGATGTGCGTATTCAAGCTTGCGCTCTATATCTCTGATTTCGCTCATTATTCTTCCAAGTGACGATAAGTCCCTGAAATCTTCGGAGGGATGAGTTTTACTCCACAAGGAGCTCCATGCCCTGTAATTCAGCTGTTCCTCAGTCCGTTCATCAGGCTTCTCCTTCCGCACCCCATCAGAATAATAGAAGCTGGCATACACCTCCATATTCTTCATCTCCTCAAAAGTGTCATGAAATTGCGCCCAGTCCCCCTTCCCTACATACCACTGGATTTCCTTCACAGCAGCGGCAACCTCTTGCTGAACAGAATCCGTCTGCTTCTCTCCGCATAATGACAGGAGAAAACACATACAGAGTAAAGCGGTTGCGCCAAAAAAACACCTTTTCTTTATAAAAAGCGATTTAAGTTTCTGCGCGGAAAATGACTGTTTTCTGAAAGCCTCCGGGAAATGCTTTTCTATCGGTTCCCACGCTTCCAGGCCCTCACGCCAGATGAGTGTGCCTGCAGCGTACTGCCCGGAGGAAACACCCGCAAGCAATTCATCCTCTGCCAGCATGATTTCTTTACCATCAGCTGTTGCTACATACCAGTTATTCATCATTTTATCATTACAATTTGTTGTTATACCCTCATTCATCACCGCTTATTCAAGCGGGCTATTGAAGGCTTCTCAATCAGGTCGGCAAATAATACTGACGATGTGTGAAGACTGAGGAAGGACTGAACCAGCTAGGGCACCAACAGCGGCAATCTGTTCCATACGATGCCAGTAAAAGCCATTGAAATCATCATGATTAGGTACATCAGGATAACGGCATCTGGCACAACGGTAACCCAGAATGCTACCGTGCAATTCCTCGGTGTCACCACGGGGAACAGAGGTCCATCCTCCATTCACAGTCTGACGCACCGAAACAGGGGTACGGTGAACGGCTTGCTGAATGCTCATGAGTTCATGGCATCCACAAGAAGGACAGGTAAAGACTACTTCTGTATCCATATAGCTGCTTTATAGACATTTTTATATAGCGTTTTCGCGAGCTTGTCAACTTCATTTCGCAAAACGTGAACATTTTACACACAATCAACTTGCAAAAGCGTATCGAAAATGCTATTTTTGCAGCGTGGAGACGCAAGACCAGTCCGAATTGAAGAAAAACATCAAAATCTGGCTGAAGGCAAACAACTACAGTTATGCCTGGCTGGCGGAGCGTTGCTATGTTTCCGAGGCAACGGTGCGCAACTGGATGGCCAAGAAGCTGATACCGGCCGCCAAGGTACACATCATCCGGGAAATGGTGAAGGAACTGCCGCTTGTGCTGCCGGGACGCGTGCAGGTGGAGGAAGAAACCAAGATAACGCTGAGTCTGGATGCCACCACGCGCGCTGCGCTGGAGAAGCGCGCCTTTGCCCAGGGCAAGACGCTTTCGGAATTTCTGGCAGATGAGGTGCCACGCCTGGGAAATTGATTTTGGACTGACGAGCTACCCGTATGAATGGTTCTGTAGATGCTTTGCCGCCCGGCGCGCAGCTGGGGCAGTACCGCCTGATAGAGGCCGCCTCGCAGGGCGGTTTCGGCATTTTGTATCGCGCGTGGGATGAGAAGCTGAACCGCCCGGTGGCGGTTAAGGAGTGTTTCCCGGTCTCTATCTGCCGCCGCGACCCGCAGACCGGGGTGGTGCAGCCGCACACGGAATCGCTGCGTGCAAATTATGAGACTGCCATCAATGATGTGTATGAGGAGGCGCAGACGCTGGCGGGGCTGCACCATGCGCAAGTGGTGCCGGTGTATGATATATTCCGCTCGGCAGGGAGTATGTTTTATGTGATGCCCTGGCTGGAGGGCGGCTCCCTGCGCAATAAGATAGCGGCGGAGGAAACCGTGTCCGCCGAAGAATTGACCCGGTGGTTATTGTCTCTTCTTTCTGCCCTGGAGTACCTGCACAGCCGCCAGATTATCCACCGCGATATCAAGCCGGGAAATATCATGTTCGATGCAGACGGCAACCCGGTGCTGGTGGATTTCGGCTCGGCGCTGAACCGGGCTACGAAGGTGGATACGACCACGCAGGGCGAGTTCTCGCCGGTCTACGCCTCGCCCGAACAGGTAAGCGGCAAGGGAAAAATCGGGCCGTGGACAGATTTGTATTCCCTGGCGGCCACCTGGTATGAACTGCTGACCGGCAACGCGCCCGAACCGGCCCAGCAGCGCCTGGTCTCAGATGACCTGGCTCCCCTGCCCTCTGGCGCCACCTTGCTGGAGCAAAGCATCATGCAGAATCTGGCGCTCTCGCCCGAGGAACGCTGCCAGTCTGCCCGCGAGTGGCAGGATTGGCTGCTGCGAGGGGCCTCCCCAGTGGCGGTGGCGAGGAGACATCGTTCCCGACTGTTGTGGGCCATTCCTGCGGTTCTGCTGGCGGCAGGCGGGGCATGGTTCTTCAAATATGAGCCTTTTCATGAGACTCCGGCAAAGCGAGCTGAGACGATAGCCAAGCCTACGGCATCTGAACCCATTGCGGTGAACGATGATTTTTACAGCAAGGCCTGCCAGCAGATGAGGATTGCTTCGCTGGCGGAGGAACTGCAGGAGATAACGAAACAGCGCAATCAGCTTGTTGCGGATTATAAGAAGCAGGTGGATGCGTTGTTGCAGCAGATGCAAAACCTGCGCGATAGCGGGAAGGATGAGCAGGAAATCCGCAGATCCGCCTTTGTGCTGGGGGAACAGATAGATTCCCTCTCGAAAGCAACGGACGAAAGCCTGCATAAGTCTGCGTCTCTGGGGAGTACATGTATTGCGAAATTGCAGGATTGCTTATACAGTCCGGAAGATGTTTATCCGTGGAAAACCCAGGAGGAATATATGCAGCTTCTGAAGCTGAAGCCTATGTTGGAGAGAGACTTCAAGCCGGTTATGCAGGAATTTCTCAGTACAATGAATGAAATGCCCGGTTCTTACAAGCTGAATGAAATCATGAAATCCAAGATACAGTGCGGCGCGTACTGAGCGGTCTGCATGCCCGCACGAAGAATGATGTAGCGTGTAAAATTTCAAGTACAACTTGAAATTTTACACACCACGACATAACTATTTGATTACAAACGCGCCGCATCGGTGCAAGACCGATGCGGCGCGTGTAATATCAGACTTGAAAGGAAACTTAGTCCTTCTTCTCGCCGGCAATACCCATGGTGTAGCCGTTGTACTCGCGGAAGTTGTACAGGGGCTGGCCTTCGGGTACGGCGTAGCCGATGTTCTTGCGGATGGCGAGGAAGTCTGCAATTCCGGCTTCGTTCACCTGGTTGAGCTTGCCGCCGTGCATGTCGGCAAAGAGCACCATCTTGCAGTAGGCATCGGCATTCTCCATGAACCACTCTGCTTCCTCGATGTGGCGGGCACCGGTGATGACGCCGTGGTTCTCCATGAATACCACCGTGCTCTGGTGGCAGGCCTTGGCCACGGCTTCAGCCGTCTCGGGGGAGCCGGGGGTGCCGTAGGGAGCCAGCGGAATCTGGCCCAGGAAGATATCAGCCTCGGGGTTGATACCGTTCGGGGGCACCATGCCGGCAAAGAGGAAGGCGTTGCAGCACGGGGGATGAGCGTGGATGCAGGCGTTCACGCCCACTTCCTTCATCATGGCGATGTGGGTCTTCACCTCGCTGGTGGCGGGGCGGTAGCCGCAGAGCTGGCCGGCGTTCATGTCCACCATGCAGATATCGTCCACGGTCATGAAGCCCTTGGAGCAGAGCGTGGGGGAGCAGAGCACGAGGTCCTTGGCCACACGTACGGACAGATTGCCGCCGTTGCCGTCGACATACTCACGCTGCCAGAGGCGGCGGCCCATATCGACCATGCGCTCCTTGATAACGCGGATTTCGGGGCTGTTGAAGAAAGCGTCGATTTCTTCGCGGGTCTGCGGGTCGTAGTTCTCCCAGGGGAAGATGCGATCCGGCAGAGCGGGTTTGATGTAGAGTTCGGGATTAGCCATAATACAATGATTAATGATTAGTGATTAAGGATTAATTGTAGAGTTCGGCGTAGGCGGCGCGCTGTTCTCCGGGGGTGATGGTCGTGTAGGTGATACCGAAGGAATCGCGGCAGGATTCGGGGGAATCGAACACACCGGCCCCGGCAAAGGCATACATAGCAGCACCCAGCACCGTGCTTTCGGATACATTGGAAATGCGGATGGGCAGACCGAGGATGTCGGCGCGCATCTGGGTCCACACCTTGTTACGGGCACCGCCGCCCACCAGCAGCAGGTCGGTGGACTTGAATCCGCCCACCTTCTCCAGCTTCTCCAGGCGCTGCTTGAGACGCAGGGTGAGAGCCTCCATCGCGGCGCGGTAGATGTGGGCGCGGGTTCGGCCCAGCACCAGCCCCTGAATGCTGCCGGGCACGGCATCGCTGGGCAGGAAATCGGGGATAAGCTTCACGCCATCGCAGCCGGGGGCAATCTTCTCGGCCTCGGCATCCATGGTATCAAAGCTTTCGCCGTTGTAGCAGGTAGCCTTCACCCACTCGATGATGCCGCTGGCAATCCACTGCAGACCGGGGTTGAGCAGCCCGGCCTTGCTGTCGAATTCCACCGTGGCACCGGCGACGTAGTCCTCGGGCTCCAGGCTGGCCTTGGCCGTGCGCAGCATCAGGATTTCCCAGGTGCCGCTGGAAAGGAAAGGCTGGTTTTCCTGCACGCCGCTGCCGAACAGGGCAAACTGCGTGTCGTGGCCTGTGGAAACAACCGGCACGGCGTTCGGCAACCCCAGCAGATCACAGGCGGCGGGGGTCAGGGTACCGATGACATCGCCAGCATTGACCATGGGCGGGAAGAGGCTCTTTCTCACGCCGATGGAGGAGAGAATCTCATCGCTCCAGTCGCCGGTGGCAAGGTCGGTCATCTGGGAGGTACCGGCCATAGTACGGTCGGTTGCCATCACGCCGGTAAGGCGATGGGCCAGGATATTAGAGATGAAGAGCCAGGCGTGGGCCTGCTCCAACAGCTCAGGGCGGTTTTCCTTGATCCAGATGAGCTTGTAGATGGTATTGAAGGCAAACTCACCCACACCGGAAATGGCGTTGAGCTTTGCCTGGGGCATGTATTCGGCCACGCGCTTCATGACCTCGGCCGTGCGCGGGCACTTCCAGGAAATGACGGGGTAAAGCAGCTCCCCTGCCTCGTTCACCAGCGCACCGTCCACACCAAAGGTGGTGATGGTCACCGCCTTCACCTGTGAGGCATCAATCTGCGGCAGGATTTCGCGGGCACAGGTGGCCAGCTGGTTCAGAATACGGTCTGCATTCCACACATGGAAATCCGGATTCTCCGCCCCGGCATCAGTAGAATTCGGCTGGCTGGATTTAGCTACCAGCTGCCCCTTGTCATCAACGAGAATGGCGCGCACATTCGTGGCGCCGCAGTCTAAGCAAAGTACGTAGGCCATATAAGAAAAAGCGGACAAGCTGCCGGAAGACCTCCGGCAGCTTGTCCTGATAAGGTTAATTAATACTTACCGTAGATGGGGCCGAAGTTGGCGCAGGCGCGGAAGTCTGCGCTTTCGGGGCATGCGGTGCCGAAGAGGTCCCATGCAGCCGGGCGATATACCTTATCCTCGGGCACGTTGTGAGCGTATACCGGGATGCGGAGCATGGAAGCCAGAGTGATGATATCAGCACCGATGTGGCCGTAGGTCCAGGCGCCGTGGTTGGCACCCATGTTGGCCATCACAGTGTACACATCCTTGAAGCCGCCCTTGCCGGTCAGGCGGGGGGCAAACCAGGTGGTGGGCCAACCCGGGTCCGTGCGCTGGTCGAGCTTGTCGTTCACCTCCTGGGGCAGGTCGCAGGTCCAGCCTTCCACGATGGTGAGCACCGGGCCCTGGCCCTTCACGAGATTCATGCGAATCATGGTCACGGGCACATTGCCCTTGGACACGAA
>DEPT01000041.1:12373-12986 GCA_002358905.1 Akkermansiaceae bacterium UBA3385 | reverse complement strand
CCGCCGGTCGCCGCAACAACGGCTGCGGAGGCTTCCGCCACTATGATATGACCCTCGTGCCCGCCAACACCCCCGGCGAAACCCAGCCTGGTCTTGCCATGCGCCGCGTGCAGGCCTCCTGCCCCTGGGTGCCGGAGTTTGATACCCTGCCCGGCGCAGCCACCGCCACCACCGGCACCGTGGCAGACCCCGCCGCAGTGGAATTACCCGCCGGCAGCATCACCGAGTACAAAGGCTATATCAACGTGCCCGATGACGGCAACCACTGGCATTTCTACCTGACCCTCAGCAATGTGCCAGGCACCAAGGCCTATATCAAGATGCACAATTTCCAGCTCGTGGATGCTGACTTCAACTACACACCCGGCACCACAGTGAATGAATCCGCCGCCATCAATACCGATGAGGCCATCGCCGACAAAACCGGCAGAAAGGGAATTCCGTTGAAGGCGGGCAAGCACGCCGTAACCATCACCGTAGTTCAGGGTGCCAGCGCCCCTGGCTCCCTGAAGCTGGAGTGGAACCGCGGTCCCCACGACGGTATCCAGACCCCCGTTTCCACCGTCCCGGCAACAGCGTATTCACACTAAGGGATTGACAATTGACTATTGAC
>DEPT01000041.1:0-12308 GCA_002358905.1 Akkermansiaceae bacterium UBA3385 | reverse complement strand
CCAGCCAGTAGCCCGGGGTGGAGCCGCTATCGCGGCGGAACCCCGGGTTATACAACAAAAATGATCCGAGCCCCCAGCGTGGGGCGGCAGAAGACGTAGCTACACCCTGCGAGCCCGCCCCGGCAGTAAGTTGTGATTCTACTCTCTCCTTCGGCGCAGCCGCTAACTTTCACTTCGCACTTCCCACTTCGTACCTCGTACTTCCCATGGGTGGGTGCAGCGAGCATTCACATTCAAAATTTCTCCTCACCCGAGGCGGTTTTCAAAATCGGCGTAGGAGAAACGCTTGACGGTTTCTATGGTGCCGTCTGCCCGCAGCACGGCAATATCGGGGTGCGGCACGCCGTTGAAATGGGTGGTTTTTACCATGGTGTAGTGGCTCATATCATCGAGAACCACCACATCGTCCACCTGCAGCGGGGAATCAAAGGAAAAATCGCCAATCACATCGCCCGCCAGACAAGTGGGAGCCCCCAGACGGTAGGTGTGTGCTTTCTCCCCTGCCTCGCCCGCCAGGGCATACGATTCGCCCGGCAACTGCACCGCCGGGGAGCCAGCGCCACCAGAGTGCACGGCGTACACATCGGGGCGGTAGGGCATTTCCAGCACATCGGGCATGTGGGCACTGGCACTCACATCGAGAATAGCGTGGCGGTAGCCCAGGGATTCAAAGACATCCAGCACCCGCGCCCGGAGCACGCCGGTATGAATCGCCCAGGCTTCGCCGGGCTCCAGGTAGACCTCCACGCGGTACATGCTGCGGATTTCGCGCACCAGGTCAACGAGCGCGGCGCGGTCGTAGTCCGGTTTGGTTATCCAATGCCCGCCGCCCAGGTTGAGGTAGCGGATCTGTGGGCATGCCAGCAGGCTGCCGAATTGTTTTTCAAAGGCTCGGAAGGTGTCGATGAGTTCCTGCGCGCCCTGTTCACACAAGGTGTGGAAATGCAGCCCGGAAATGCCGGTCAGATTCACGCCTTCCAGTTGGTCTGCCGGAATGCCCAGGCGTGAGCCCGGCACGCAGGGGTCATATATAGCTGTGTGACCTGTGGAGAAGCAGGGGTTGATACGCAGCCCGAGCTGCAACTCGCCACTCTGCACGCGCGGGTGCTCCAGGCAGGTGGCGCGCCAGCGCTGCCATTGAGGAACGCTGTTGAAGTCTATGTGGTGGGCAAACTCCAGCAGCTCGGCAAGCTCTGCTTCCCGGTAGGCCGGGGAATAGACGGCCACATGGCCGCCCAGGTGTCGGGCGCCCAGCCGGGCTTCATACAGCCCCGAAGCACAGCATCCTGCCGTGTACGGGCGCAGTGCTTCCAGACCGGCAGTCGTGGAAAACGCCTTGAGCGCCACCAGAATGTGCGCGCCGGAGTCGCGTGCCACTTCCTGCAGAAGTCGGGCGTTGCGCTCCAGCGCGGGTAATGAAATCAGGAACTGAGCCACTGTATGTGGGCGTTTTATTAGTGGCGGCGGCGGTTGCGGACGCGCTTGTTGGCAGCCTCCTGCTCGGCAGCGGCTTTTTCCTCTGCGGCTTTGCGTTCTGCTTCCAGACGCTCTGCGGCAGCTTTTTCAGCTGCGGCAGCTTCCTCAGCCTCGCGGGCAGCCTTTTCGGCTTCCTCGCGCTGGGTGTCTTCCTGCTTCTTCTGTGCTTCCTGCTGTTCGGCCTGCAGTTTCTGCCCAACGGTCTGAATGACAGGCAGCAGGGAATCGAAACAACGCTTGGTTTCAGCCTTGACCTCCAGCTTCGGGCTGTTGGCATTCAGGCTCTGGCAGATGCGGGCTGCCACCAGCCAGGAATTCATGGCATCGCCGGGCTTGCCCAAGGAGTTATCCAGATTGCCCAGTGCGGTCAGCAGCTTGACATAGGAAATGGACATGTCGGAAGAAAGTCGCTTGAGGCGCTGTGCCAGAGCCTGTCCCTTTGCATAGGTGGTGCGGGCCTCCTCCGGGTCGTCAACGGCGCGTTGGCAGTCGCCCAGGCAGCGGTAGGAATCCAGCAGGTCCGTAGCCGCGCGGGAAAGCTTGGGCTCTACTTCGCCCTCGGGCAGTTCTTCACCGTCCTTGGGAGCCACAGCCTGGTACTGGGCTTCATCTACTGCCAGAGCAGCCTCATACTTGAGCAAGGCTTCGGAAGCTTTGTTCTGGGCAAGCAGGCACACGCCCATGCCGTTCAGGCAGCTGCTCAGCATGCGCTGGGCTTCCGTGGAGCCCTGGATGTCAGCCGGCAGGCCATCCACTTCTTTCTGGGCTGCCTCATATTCGCCGTAGGCCTTGGAGAATGCACCCAGGTTCCGGGTGGTATCGGCAATCAGCAGTGCCAGACGGGAACGTTCCATGCCGGGCTCTCCCTGCTTCAGTTCCTCGTAGTAGCTGCGCAGCATTTCCAGCATGTCCTTGACCGTCGAGTTCAGCTCCGGATACCGTTCCGGGTTGGTCACTTTCTGAGCCAGCGTGTAAACGGCGTAGTCGAAGAGCGCATCGCGAGAACTTGTCTGCTCCTTCACCTCCGGCGCAGGCTGTACTGCAACGGGGGCAGACTGCTCTTCCACTGCAGGGGCGGGCTGCTCTGCCGGTGTACTCGTCTCGGCTTCTTTTTCTTCACAGGCGCTCAGGCAGATTGCGGAGGCTATACCCAGAACAGCGGCGTAGCATCCACGCGATTTGAGAAAACGGTCAGGTGATTTCATACTCACCTCATTCTGCACGCTTGCGCGCGCAGCGTCAAGCTCATTCTGCTGCAGCGTCCTTAAAACCACCCCCTGATTCCCGCATTCCTTGAAAAAAATCTACTTTTTTGCTAAAAATGCAAATTTTTGCTTGTCTTTTCCCTTGCATATTGGCTAGAATGAGGAGCAACGAAACGACATGAAACATTTCCATCTCTTCAAACGTATTGCCTTGACTTGCGGCCTTGCCGCTGCCGCTGCGCTGGTCTCTTCCTGCGCTACTCCGTCTCCTGCCGCACGCCGTGCTGAGCAGCTGCGCGAGGGTACCAATGTCACTATTTTCAGTTACAACGATGCGTCCAACCCCACGCACCGTCTCTGCACGCCCGCCGGTCCCATGCCCGATAATGTGGCACGCGCGCTGGATACCTGGCTGCGCAACTCCACCGTCAAGAACTTCTCCTATGCTTACCCGCAGTACTACATGGCCATGACTGCTCCGAATGGTCGCCAGCGTGTCTGGGGTATCTGTTCGGATGGTAAGGCTAATCTCGTGGGTATTCTTATTCCCCGTGATGGTGTAGCAGCCTGGGACCTGCCCTACATCGGTGCATACAAGATGTATGTGTGCGATACGAACCAGCGTCGCGTTCTGTCCGATGCCATCATGACCTACCTGGCTGAAGCCGGTTACGATGCTTACCGCATCGATTCCCGCAAGGCTTCCGGTCTGCAGGATGAGAAGTATCTGATTTCCAAGCCCAAGACTCTGCAGGAAGTAGAGGCTGAGCTGGCCGCTGCCGCTGCCAAGAAGAAGGCTCGTGAGGAAGCTGCCAAGGCTGCCGCTGCTGCTAAGGCTGCCGCTGGTGAAGAGGCTTCTGATGAAGAGGAGGAGGACTCCGAAGAGGACTCTGAGGAGGAAGAGGAAGAAGATTCCGAGGAAGAATCCTCTGATGAAGAAGAGGACACCGAGGAGGAGTCTTCCGATGAGGAAGAGGAGGAAGAAGAAGAGGAAGAAGAGTAAAGCTCCCTTTTATACCCCGTACCACTTTCAGCACCCTGTTGCGGATACGCAGCAGGGTGTTTTCTTCTTTTGTCTGGAAATGAGTGAGCCATGAGCGGGCTGGTTCACCGGTATCATTCCGAGCTCGTATTGTGAGCGATGGAAAACCTGCAATGGTATGAGTAAATGGTCACCTTATAAAAAAATCAAGGGCTTTACCAACATGGTAAAGCCCTTGATAATGCGTTTTGTATAGTCTCGCCAGGATTCGAACCTAGACAGAGGGAATCAAAATCCCTAGTGCTACCTTTACACCACGAGACCACGCAGTGTTGCAGTCAGCGTGGACTGCGGGAAGCTTTTTACCACAGGAGAGGATGCGTGGCAAGCCTAAATTATGTATTACTTAGCACAGATTGCGCTTGCGTGGGTCTGGGGAGTAGGCTAGAATGGGCACGTACGTATGGATTACGCCCCCCTCATAGAGAAAAGACGCGAGCGCCTGGCTGAGCTGGAGGTGCAGATAGCTGACCCTGCATTGTTTCAGGACCGCCAGCGAGCGGGAGAACTGATGCGGGAGCATCGGCGCACGCAGGAACTGCTGCGGGATTGGTCTACGCTGCAGGAGTGTCTGCAGCAGATTGAGGAGAACCGCGAACTTGCGTCATCGGGTGATGCGGAGATGGCTGAACTGGCCGCTGCAGAGCTGGAGGAGCTGGAGCCGAAGGTGGAGAAGCTGACGGAGCAGATTCAGTACAGTCTGCTGCCGCGTGATGCTACGGAGGACCGTGATGCGCTGGTGGAAATCCGCGCGGGTACAGGTGGCGATGAGGCCGCGCTTTTTGCAGCAGATTTGCTGGGGATGTACCAGCGCTATGCCGAAAGCCGTGGCTGGCGTGTGGAGGTGCTGGATGCCAGCCCGAATGATATTGGTGGATTCAAGGAGGTGACGGCTCGTATTTCCGGCGAGGAGGTGTTCCGGTTCCTCAAGTATGAGAGCGGCGTGCACCGCGTGCAGCGTGTGCCTGCTACGGAGACTCAGGGCCGTATTCACACCAGCACGGCTACGGTGGCGGTGTTGCCGGAGGCTGAGGAGGTGGATGTGGAAATACGCCCGGAGGATTTGCGCATTGAAACCTGCCGCGCCGGCGGTGCAGGTGGTCAGCATGTGAACCGCACGGAGTCTGCTGTGCAGATTTTCCACTTGCCCACGGGTATTATGGTGCGTTGTGAGAATGAACGCTCCCAGCTCAAGAACAAGGAAACAGGTATGCGGATTCTGCGTGCCCGCCTGTTCGAAATGAAACAGCGCGAGGCTCAGGAATCATACTCTGCCCAGCGTCGTGCCCTTATCGGCAGCGGTGGTCGTGAGGAGAAGATTCGCACCTATAATTTCCCGCAGAACCGTTTCACGGATCACCGCATAGGCTACACTGCCTACAATCTGGATATTGTGCTGACCACCGGCGCGCTGGATGAGGTTATTTCCCGCATGCAGCATGTGGAGATGGAGGAGCGCATGGATGAACTCAAGTGAGCAGTTGGCATCATGAAGACGATTCAGGAGGTATTGAGCAGCGGTACCGCGTATCTCGAATCCCGCGGGGTGGAGGGTGCACGGCATTCCATGCAGAGTCTGCTGGTGCATGTGCTGGGGTGCAACAAGACATGGTTGTACCTGCATTATGAGGACCCGCTGCCGGAGGATAAGCTTGCACCGCTCCGTGAGCTGCTGAAGCAGCGTGGGCAGGGGGTGCCGCTGCAGCATCTGCTGGGCAGCACGGAGTTTTACCGCCGGGAGTTCCGGACGGATGCCCGCGCCCTCATCCCCCGCCCGGAGACTGAAGAGCTGGTGGAGTTTGCCCTGCAGATGGCACCGCGCCGCGCAGGTATGCGTGTGTTGGATATGGGCTGTGGCAGCGGTATTATCGGCATTACCCTGGCACTGGAGCTTGCCCGCCAGACCCCGGAGGTGGTGATGGCTGATATTTCTGAGGCCGCGCTTTCCCTGACTCTGGAGAATGCCACGGCGCTGGGTGCACGAGTGAAAACTTACCGCAGTGATTTGTTTTCTGCCTGGGATTCGCCTGTGGAGGGGGCTGTGCAGCCGCCGGAGGGGCGCTTCGATGTGGTCCTGGCGAATCTCCCATACGTACCGGAAGGTGAGGAGGTGGCGGTGGAGGTGCAGCATGACCCGGCAACGGCTTTGTATGGCGGACCGGACGGCCTGGATGTGGTGCGCCGTTTTCTGAAGGATGCGCTGCCACACCTTGCGCCGCGGGCACTGGTGATGCTGGAAGTGGGGCACGACCAGGGGGCTGCCACGCGCGAGCTGATGGTGGAGCTGGGCTATACCCAGTGCCGCGTGCTTACGGATATGAGTGGCAAACCCCGTTTCCCTATGGGATTTGCCCCTGTTGAATCAATAGAAACACCCCGGCAGGATGCAGAAGGTTGAATATCATATTCTCCCCCTGGTGAAACGAGTTGTGGGCAGGGGCGCGACTCTGGCGCAGTATACGCTCTGGGGGTGTGCTCTGCTGGCTTTGGCAGAGTTGGTACTGCTGCCTTTGCGCATGCCGCTGGCCGGGATTTGCTGCGGCATGGCTTCCGGCGGATTGTACGCTCTGGGGCTGGCGTTCATCGTGGCGCTGATGGCCTGGTGTCACACGGTTCTGCTGGCAGAGCAGGGAATTGGGTTGACCCGCTGGCTGGTGCGGGTTGGTGCTGCCCTGGCGCCGCTCTTTCCGGTTTGCTGGGGGTATACTCTGGTGACAGGGCAGCTTCTGTTGTACCGGCAGAATGAATTGCCGCTCATTCTCGGCGGGATTCTGGTGATAAGCTCGGTGCTCAATATCTTCCGGATGGCTGCAGCCCCCTGGCAGCTTCAGGCCCGGATAGTGGCGGTGCCGGTGCTGCTGCTTCTGGCTTTCTGCTGCGATGTGCCGGGGTTGCTTGTGGTGAGCGCTGTGTGCAAGCTGCTGTGCGCCTGGCTGTCCTCGTCTCCACTGCGCACGCTGGCAGATGTTGCGCCCCGTATCATTTCCATGCCGGAGAAAGAGTAAGCCCGGCCTTTACAACAGGTGCTTAGCTCCGGGGACATCCTGGCTGCGTGATTCACGGGCGTAGCCGAAGGAACCTTCATCCGGTTCGTCTACATTGCGGCGGCGGTGCACGGTGCCGCTTTGCGTACGCAGGAAATGCACCACACCGTGTCCCACAGCCTCTGCGTAGCGGCGGGCGTTATCGCTGTTGGCCAGGTATTCCGCGTGCTGTCTGTTGTTCAGGAAGGCGGCTTCGATGATGGCTGCGGGGATTCCGGCGTCATCGCATACATTGAGCCAGCCACCGCCGCGGGAGGCATCGACAAAGCGTGTCTGCACCCGGCAGGATTGGCCCTTGTTCGGCATACCATTGTTCAGGCAGCGGGAGTTGAGTGAGTCTGCAATGGCTTGTGCCAGTGGGGCGCCATTGTGCCGGTTGGTCAGGATGATGGATTTCTGGTTGTTCTTGCGCCAGCCGTTTGCGGTGCTGTTGTGGTGCAGGAACACAGCTGCCGGGGCGTGGCGGTATACGGCATAATCTGCGCTGATGATGCCGGCTGCCACGCGGTCCGGATAATACCGTGAGGGGTAGCGGCGGCCTGGCTTTTCGCTTTTGCGCAGGTGCTGCACATCGGCCCGCTCTGCCCACTCATCGTATGGCTCGGCATCCGGTTTATATCCGCGGGTACAAACCACGCAGGGGTAGCCGGCTTCCTCAATCACCTTCTTGGTATAGTAGGCGTGCTCGTACCAGAATTCAAACTCGGAGAAGCGCTTCCCGTGCACCTTGCCGGGGGTGCGGGCACCGGGGTGTTCCTCGGTGTGGCCGATATCCAGCACCACCGCGGTTGTGGGCGGGCCGGGGAACTGCTGGCACGCTGCCAGCACCATGGCCAGCAGGCAGAGCAGTAGGGCTGTGCAGGAACGAGACATGCCGGTTTAACCTTCCTCTTCCTCCTCGGGGCGGGGTATGCGCGGGGTGAATCGCATCAGCTCTGGTATGAATGTCAGCGGAATATCGCCCGTAGGACCGTTACGGTTCTTGGAAAGGGAAAGGTTGGCATCGGATCCCACAGTTTCGCGTTCCTCATCGTCCTCTGCATAGTAGGCCATGCGGTAAAGCAGACCAATCATGTCGGCGTCCTGTTCAATGGCACCGGATTCACGAAGGTCACTCATCATGGGCACGCCCTTGTTTTTGCCGGGGCGGTTTTCCGGGCCACGGTTCAGCTGGGCCAGCGCCAGAATCGGCAGGTTGAGCTCCTTGGCCAGGCTCTTGAGCCCACCGGAAATTTCTGCAATTTCACGTTCGCGGCTGTTCTGGGCCTGCTTGGTGTGGGAGCGCATGAGCTGCAGGTAGTCAATGCCGATGCAGCAGAGATCCGGGTGGTCACGCATCACGCGGCGAGCCTTGGCGCGCAGCTCTGCAATGGAGATGGCAGCGGTGTCATCAATCACAATCTTGCTGCTGCGCAGTTCGTTGATGGCGTAGGTAAGGCGCTTGAGGTCCTCCTTTGCCATGCTGTTCTGCTTGGAAAGAAGCAGCTGCTTGCTCACGCCGCTGCGGGCGTAAAGCAGACGCTCCACCAGCTGCACACTGGGCATTTCGCAGGAGAAGATGAGAATGGGTTTCTTCACGTTCAGCGCCAGGTGCTCCATGATATTGAGCAGGAACGAAGTCTTACCCATGGAGGGACGAGCGGCGATGATGAAGAGTTCGCCGCCTTTCAGGCCGTTAATCATGCTGTCCAGGCGCGGATACCCGGTGGTGAGCCCCAGCACCTCACCCTTGCTGCTCATCATGCGCTCCATGTTGTTCACCGCGGCGGCAATGTCGGCGCTCAGTTTCCATTCGCCACCTTTATCCGTGCTCTGGCGTATTTTGAGCACTGCCTGTTCCGTTTCATCCAGCAGGGCATCCACCTCTGCCTCGCTGGTGTAGGCCGATTCGCTGGCCTGGTTGGCGGTCAGAATGATGCTGCGGCGGATGAATTTCTCTTTCAGCGTTTCAAAGTGCAGGTTGAATAGGGCCGTGTTTGTGGCGTAGGAGAATACATCCGTCAATCCGGAGGGGCCACCCACGGCTTCCAATTGCTTTTTATCCGCCAGCTGCTGCATGACGGAGGTCACAT
The DNA here is from genome assembly GCA_002358905.1 of Akkermansiaceae bacterium UBA3385. GTDB lineage: Bacteria > Verrucomicrobiota > Verrucomicrobiia > Verrucomicrobiales > Akkermansiaceae > Akkermansia. Next base: position 3,469 of record DEPT01000041.1, on the reverse strand, counting down.
CAATCGGGATTCCCTTGTCGTAGCGGTCGCGGAAGATTTCCCACAGGATACGGTGCGCCGGGATATAGAAATAGTCGCCCGTCATGCCCTTGGAAACACATTGGGACACGATGTTGGTCGGGTCAATGGTCATCATGGCCAGCAAGCTTTTCTCGATATTCGGGGCCTGCGGCATAACCACGCCGGCTCCGCTGTGCGCGGGTGCACCGGCTTTCAGGTCGGGCTTGTCGTATGTATCCTTGCTCATGATGAAGTGGTTGCTGCATGGTACTAAATCCGCTGCCGTTTGGCAAGTTAAAACCGCGCCTGTCCCGGAGCAGAATATGCACGTGCTCTCCCCAGAACTGCTCTCGGTTCAATGTGCGGCGCCCCGGGCGTATTTCTTTTGGGGGGGAGGTTGCAGCAAAAAACTGCCCGGCCGGGAAATCCGGGCCGGGCAGGAAGGTTTATGGATTAATCACTAATCAGGCCTTGCGGCGGCGGCGTGCGGCCAGACCGGCCAAAGCCAGCAGGCTCAGCGTGGCCGTTGTCGGCTCAGGGATGTAGTTCACTTGGTACTGCCAGCCGGAGCCTACATTCTCACCGAAGTATACGCTCACGCCATCCTTGCCCAGGAAACCAATCTGCTGGTCAGCAGTGGCAGAAAGCGTGCCACCATCCGTACCCTGCAGGGTGATACCTACCATGCCGTCTTCCGGCAGGTTGGCAAGGCCCAGAATGTCCTTCATGATGGAATCGCTGATGCCGGGAATGACAATGGCGCCATCGTTCGTGAAGTCATAATTCATCAGGTCTGCTGCCACATCCAGAGTCAGCATGCCGTCTACGCAGCCGGAGGCCCCGGTCACGATGAAGCTATCCGGCTCCGAGGGCTGGGATGCAAAGGTGAGCAGAATACTGCTGCCGGTGCGCTCCACAGTGGCCGTATATTCACCCACCATGACACCCTGGTAGCTGCTGAGGTCACCTGTGAAGTTCAGGGTTCCTGTAGTGGATACAAGGGTGTGCGTGTTGGTGAAGTCGGTCGTATAGCTCTGCAGGTCCAGAGTCAGGGCGCCCAGTGTCAGGTCGCTCGTAGCGGTGACAGAGGCTCCTGCACCCAGGCTCAGATTGCCCAGGTCGGAAGCAGCCTCGAAGGTGGCAGTGGTGCCTGCACCCAGCGTGGTGCTGGAAACAGTCACGCCCTTCTTGAAGGTTACACCTTCCGTGGCATTCGCCGTGAGCTTCACTGCGCCAGCCTCTTGTGTAATGGTACTGTTCACCGTGACAGCTGCAGAATCGTGGGCGATTGTAAGGTTCATCGTGGCGCCGTCCTCCTTGCGGGTGCGGATATTGGCGTTGGCGATGGTGGCTGTGTTGGTGAACTTAACATTGTGCTCACCTGAGATTACCTCCATGTTTCCGGTCCAGTTGCTGGTATCGCCGGCAAAGTTGAGGGTCATCTTGCCGCCATTCAGGTTCTTGTTGATGATGAAGTTACCTCCGCCGCTGATGCTGCCGTTGAACTTATAGGTGCAGCCGCTGTAGCCGTTGGTCAGCTCTACGGCAGCCAGGGTCGTGTTGGTCAGCACCAGGTTGGCATCGATGTTCTTAGTGGCGTTTTGGTCATTGACAAAATAGCCGGTGTATTCCTTGATGCTGATGGTGGAACCGCTGCGGCCATAGTTTGTCAGATCAAGACCGGCGTTGGATTGGCCGAAGAGTTCGACTGTGCCGGTCCAGGTGTCGGCAATGCTGACTGCTGTGGCATTGCCGCTGTTGATGGTGTAGGTGCCGGAGCCGTTCAGGCCAACGGTGTGACCATTGGTGGCAACCTTGCCGGCGGAGATGCTCTGGTTTGCTGAGATATTGAGCTGGGCATTGCCGGTGAGCTCAATACCGGCGCCTTCAGCCAGGGCTGTGTCCACGTTCAGCGTGGTGCCGGCGGCGGCAGAGATGCTGGCACTGGCGCTCTGGGCGTATACTTCGCTCAGGGTGGAGCTGCCGGAGGTGATGTACCATGTACCCAGGTCGATGGAATCGGCCGGGCCGAATGTACGATTCGCATCGTTGATGGTGTATGATACGCCATCATATTCCACCGTGAATTCACCGGTGATGGTACCACCGCTGATAACAGCCTTGCCGCCGGAGGCAAAACCGTTTGTGGCAGAATTACCTTCGCTGTCAACGAGCAAGCTTGAGGAACCTACGCTGAAATTAGCGAGGTCTGCAGTACTCAGAGTATAGCTGCCACCATTTGCTGTGAACACAGCACCTTCTGCCATGGAGAGGGTGCCGGTGAAAATGGTGCTGGCGCTGCCGGCAGAAATGCTGACGCTGCTGTCAATGGCACCCAGTTCCAGGGTGCCGGCACCTGTGGCGCTGATGCTGCCGTTGCCGGTCAGATTTCCACTCAGAATCAGCCTGCCGCCGGTTGTTCCCTGGGTCAGCCCCGTTTCACCATAGGCATACTGCGTGGTATCAACAGCCAGGTTGCCGGTGATGTTCAGAGCTTCGGAAATAGTGACGCTCTCTGCTGCGATGCCGATGGTGCCGCCGGAGATGTCGGAGCTGAGCTGGCCTCCGAAGTTGATGCCCATGTCACCCAGCACCAGCTTGCCGCCTTCCTTCAGGTTCAGGGTTGAGGCACCTGTTTTTCCGGTTTTGGCGCGGGCAAGCCCCTTGGTGGCAAGGGTGCCGCCGTTTTCAACATTGATAATGGCTGCCTTGTCGCCTGTGAGCACGGCGGCATTTTCTGCCAACACTGTGCCTTTCACATTCATGGTGGTAGTGTGATTCCACTCGCTCACCTGGATGCTGTTGGTCTTGTAGTCGCCTCCGTTTGTGCTACCAGTCACCTTGAGGGTGTGCCCGCTTTCGATGTTGAGCGAACTGCTGCCATTGTTAATATTGTCGCCCACTTCAACGCGGTTCACCGTGGTCATGCCGGCATCAGTGCCATTGCCCAGGGTAATGTTGCCACCGTTGGAGTAGAGCTTGCCGGCGATGGTGGTGGAGGAACCAGTCAGGGTCACTTCACCCGTGGCGGTGACTTCGTTGACAGTGCCATTGATTTCATCGATTACTACCTTGTGTCCGGCGTGCTGGATGTTCAGATTTGTGGTGCCGCCATCCGTTACGCTGATCTGGTCAATCGTCAGCTTATCGAAAATACGATCATTCCCCCAGCTGTTGGTGCCTACTTCTATGGTCGTGTCGGTTGCCACATTCAGCTCTTGGATAAGAGCGTTCGTAGGAGCGTAGTTTGAATCACGGTCATCGGCCCACAGCTTCAGTGTACCGGTTTTTCCGGTTGCGTCCACTACTTCGATGGTGGTGACACGTTCGTCTACATCAGGGGTCTCCTCGTCATCCGGGGTGACAGAATAGCCAGTGTTAATGCTGTTGTCCAGGTGCCCCGCCTGGTCACCGCCAACGTAGAATGTGTTGCCCTCCCAGCCAGTGTCTGCGTATGCCGCAGTGGCGG
>DEPT01000005.1:16749-16973 GCA_002358905.1 Akkermansiaceae bacterium UBA3385 | reverse complement strand
TCGCTGTCGTTGTACTGCATCACCACGTCCACAATCACATCGTCCTCCATGGTCTTGCCATCGTACTCCACCTCAATGTGGCGCACGCCGCTCATGGCGATGGGTTCGGCAGTGATAAGCGTCTTGTTCTCGCCCAGCTGCTTCACGAACTCGCGGATACCATCAGCATAGTAGAACGTCTCCGTGCGTTCCTGGCCGCTGCGCTCGTCCACCAGTTCGATGAC
>DEPT01000005.1:2177-16685 GCA_002358905.1 Akkermansiaceae bacterium UBA3385 | reverse complement strand
CGGCGGGCCAGCAGGTCAAACTTGAATTCCGTGGTATCGGTGAAGATGGTCGGGTCGGGCAGGAAGGTGATGGCCGTGCCGGTCTGCCCTTCCGGGCAGGAGCCCACCACGTGCAGTTTCTCAGTGGTGCGGCCGCGTTCGAAGGTAATCACATGGCGCTTGCCATCGCGGCGCACCTCAGCCTTGAAGAAATCGGAAAGGGCGTTCACGCACTTGGCACCCACGCCGTGCAGACCACCGGAGTACTTGTAGGCACCCTGGCCGAACTTACCACCGGCGTGCAGATTGGTGAGCACCAGCTCCACGGCGGGAATGCCGAACTTCGGGTGCATATCCACCGGAATACCACGGCCGTTGTCAATCACGGAAATGGTACCACCCTCGTGAATCTGGATGATGATCTTGCTGCAGTATCCGGCCAGGTGCTCGTCAATCGAGTTATCCAGCACTTCGAACACACAGTGATGCAAACCACGTTCATCCGGGTCACCAATGTACATACCCGGACGCTTACGCACGGCTTCAAGACCCTCCAGCTTGTCAATCTGGGCGGCGCCGTACTCCTGCTGTGCCCCGGTCGAAAGCTTCTCAGCGTCCTCCGGGGGCGTTACGTTATCACTCATAAGTCCGGACATTATACGCGCGTACGCGCGCGCCTCAATAATATAGTGCGTCATTTTCTTAGATTTTGCGTCACACGGCATCTATAAGGCGCGCAGACCTTATTCTGGGCACTTTATCTATCCACACACACTAACGCATTACAAGCCTATTCTGCGGCATTTTGCACAAAAAAGTCACTACCAGGAATCAGGGCATCATGCCCTAAAAAATACTTGCATTGCTTAAAAAGATAATATAACCTCTACACCACTTCTACGAAGCGTTCAGGAACTATATGAAACACGTTCACTTTCTCGGAATTTGTGGCACCGCCATGGGTGCAGTGGCATCGGCCATGGCGCGTCAGGGCTACGTGGTAACCGGCACAGACGCCAACGTCTACCCGCCCATGTCCACTTTCCTCGAGAACGAGGGCATTCAGATTTTCCAGGGCTACAACCCCGCCAACATCCCCGCTGATACGGATTTGGTAGTCATCGGCAATGCCATGAGCCGCGGCAATATCGAAGTGGAAGCCGTACTGGATTCCCGCCTGCGCTACATGAGTCTGCCGGAAACCATGAAGGAGTTCTTCCTGTGGGGCAAGCGCAACCTGGTCGTGACCGGCACGCACGGCAAGACCACCACGACCTCCATGCTGGCCTGGATGCTGGAAGCCAATGGCCACAACCCCAGCTTCATGATTGGCGGCATTGCTCGCAACCTGGGCCGCGGCGGTCGTTTCACGGATTCCTCATTCTGCGTACTGGAGGGAGATGAATACGACACCTCCTTCTTCGACAAGCGCTCCAAGTTCCTCCACTACCTGCCCGAGGTGGTTGTCATCAACAATATCGAGATGGACCACGCCGATATTTACGCCAATGTGGAAGAAATCAAGCTTTCCTTCAAGCGTCTGCTGCGCGTGGTGCCCCGCAACGGCATTGTTTTCATCAACGCAGACTGCCCGAACTGCGCCGATGTGCGCGCCTATGCTGCCGAGGAACTCAAGATGGTGAAAATGGTGAGCGTGGGTATGGCAGAGGATGCCGATGTACGCATCACCAACCAGGAATACCGCACGGATGGCTCTGCCTTCACACTCTCCTGCAAACCCGTTTCTGAGGGTGAGGATGCAGTCCCCTGCCCGCTTTGCGGCGAATCCTTCAATGTGCCCATGATTGGCGATTTCAACGTGCGCAACGCCGCCATGGCCGCCTGCGCCGCAGCCTTTGCCGGGCTGAGCGCCGAGAAAATCCGCACCGCCCTGAACAGCTTCGAGGGCGTGGCACGCCGACAGGAAGTACGAGGCACGGTGAACGGCGTGACCGTGGTGGATGATTTTGCCCACCATCCCACAGCCATCCGCCAGGCCATTGCCGGGCTGCGCCAGCGCTTCCCCAAGAGCCGCCTGTGGGTACTGTTCGAACCCCGCAGCAACACCACCATCCGCAACCTTTTCCAGAGCGAGCTGGCCTCCGCCCTTTCTGATGCCGACTTCGCCGTCATCTCCCCCATCGAGAACACGAAGCGCCTGGCTCCCGAGGAGCGTCTGGACCAGGAAAAGCTGCTGGCCGACATCCGCGATGCCGGCACAGATGCCTACGTGGGCAAGAATGTGGACGACATCGTGGCCTATGTGGTCACCCACGTGCACCCGAACGATGTACTGCTCGTCATGAGCAACGGCGGCTTCGGCGGCATCCACAACAAGCTGCTGATAGCCCTCGCTCAATAAGATTCCCGGCCCCGCCAACCGCGGGGCTTTTTTCTTGCAGAGCAAAGATATGTTGTGTTACACTGCCAGCATGAAGAGAATTGCCCTGCTGCTGGCAGTGATGCTACTCTGCTCCTGCACAATCGTGAACTCCGGCAGTTTTATAGACAATATCGGCCATGAACACCCCGAGGTAAAACTCCGGCAGAGCTCACATCTTTGCGGGGCATCAGAATACGAAACCTGGCGCATGGAGGATTTATACTACGTCAAGCTGCCTGTAGTCTACAGCCAGCGGTATGAACCACTACTGCAAAGTTCTAACATCATGCCGCGAATGGACCGGGGAACATGGTATTTCCCGAAAAGCCCCGCGACAGCGGGTTACAATCGGCATGACTATCTGGATAGTCTCCCCCAGGAAATATACTACGCTGCACTGACCAAAGACCAGCTACTTGCCTGTAGTCCTGTCCACATATCGCAATCTGCAGACAAACAAACCTTCCGTTTATTGCGAGCCAGCGAAATTGACCTCAGCAAAGCTACTAAGGTGCAGGACTCCTTCATTTTCAACCCCGATTCACTGATACGCCGGCACCTGGATGACCGCCGAAGCACTGGCAACCAGATTCGCCGGCCGTTCACCTGGGCACTCTGTCTGGTTGATGTTCCCCTCACCCTCGGCGCATCTGCCGTGGGGCTCACCTATGAGCTGCTGGCTCTCCCGGTTGGAATAATAGGAGAAATCTTTTTTGGATATTGATATACACCGGCGCCTGTGCTACATTCCTTTCATGAAGAAGATTCTCATTTGCCTGTTATGCCTGTTTTCACTTCTGCCCACAGCTGAAGCTAAAATTGATGCAAACCAGCTTCTCGGCGGTTTGTTACAAGTCATCAATGAACCACAGCAGCCCACCCCGGCACAAGCTACGCAGCAGAAGAAGGAAGAACCGAGCTTCGGCGAGCAGATGGCTATCATGGCCCGCGAAGCCACGGCGCCCCTGCTGGAAAGCTTCAAGGAAGAAGGCCGTGAATATGCCAAAGAGGTAGGCGATATTATTACCCGGCAAATCAAGGAGGACAAGAAAATCAATCAGACGCTGGATTCCATGCGCATCTTCTGCTGGGCCGTGGTAATCTATCTGACCATCGTCACCGGGCTGGTCATCTACCTGCTGCTGCGTCTGCGTGTGCTGCATTCCAGGCTGATGCAAGCCATCAGTGAAGTGAAGGAGAAGTAATACAAATCAAATATCAGCGCTCCGTTTATATTGTCGAAGTACGGGACTTTAGTCCCGACTACAGAACCAGCTTCCCTCTACCGCCGATTAATCATTGCACCTCTTCTCCCATGAGACGGGCGCGATTTTCGCCACTTTCGCGCGCCACTTGTTCATCCGTAGCGCCGAACGCGCGGAGCATGTGGCTGGACATCGCCAACGCCACCTCGGCCTCACCGGCAAAGGCATGAGCATCGCCGGATTGAACAATGGCCCGGGCAACGCGGATATAGCTGGTGTGGGCCACCACCCGGATATCCGGATTCAGGCTGCGGGCGGCAGAGGCAATCTGCACAGCCGGGGCCGCTGCCGTGGAAATGATGATAGCTTTCGCCTTCTCCACACCGGCCAGGCGGAGAATGGTGCGGTTGGAGGCATCGCCATGCATGGCTGGCAATCCCTCCTTCTGCAGGCGCGTCACGGTGTCGATATTCATCTCCAGCACCACCACCTCCATATCATGGCGGCGCAGCACCTGGCTCACCAGCTCGCCGCAGGGACCATAGCCCACCAGCAGAATGCGGTAGCGGTCATCTGATACCGCGGGAATATGCTCCACCTGCATCCTCCTGGAGCCGAATCCACGGTCCTCCAGGCGGGTCACCGCCAGCGGCACAAAGCGATAGAGGGCTGCATTCAGCGTAATGGATATGATTGCCACACCGGTAATCACATTCACTGCTTCCATGGGCAGCAGGTGGTAGGTTCCGGCAATGAGGGTGGCCAGAATAAACGAGAATTCACCAATCTGGGAAAGCGAACCACCCACCATAAGACTCAGGCGCATGGGCTTGCCCAGCAAGCTCACCATGATAGCCGCCATGGTGGGCTTGGCCAGCATGCAGATAGCCAGCGTAGCCAGGGCCAGTGGCCAGTACTCCAGCAGGCCGCCGATATGGAATCCCATGCCCACCGACACGAAGAAAAGAACCGCAAAGGCATCGCGCATCGGCAAGGCATCACTAGCCGCGCGGCTGGCAAACTTGCTCTGCCCCACCACCATTCCGGAAAGGAAAGCGCCGAATTCCATGGAGGCGTTGAACACTGTGGCCGAAAGGACGGCAATACCCAGGGCACACACCAGCACCGCCAGGGTAAAAAGTTCATCTGAACAATGGCGGGAAATGTAGGTAAGCACCTGCTTGATAACCTTGCGTCCGAAAAGCGCCACCACCACAACCAGAAGGGTCAGCTTTACCGCCATCATTCCCAGCGCAGGCACCAGTTCCTGGCCGCCGAAAATAGCCGGCATGAGCACCAGCAGCACAATGGTGAACATATCCTCCACCACCAGCCAACCCAGGGCCGTGTGCCCGGTGGGGGTCTGCAGCACACGGTTATCCCCCAGCACACGGGTGAGCACTACCGTACTGGATACGCAGACGCAGAGGCCGAACATCAAGCTGTTCACCCACGAAACATCCCCCATACCCAGGAAATGGAAAGCCACCATGCCTAGGAGCGACACTGTCAGCATACACACCAAAGCCCCCGGGACAGCCACTTTCTGCACGGCCAGCAAATCCTTGATATGAAACTGCAAACCCACGCCAAAGAGCAGCAGCACCACGCCGATGTGCGAAAAATCCTCCACCACATGCGCATCTACCGGCTCACCCCACCAGGGCTGCGCAGCCAGCATGCCGGCCACCAGATACCCCACCAGCGGCGAAAGCTTCAGTTTCTGCGCCAGCATGCCCAGCACCAGCGCCAGCGTAAGGCCAATGACAAGAGTGAAAATCATAAAGTAAGAGAGCGGGTGTAATATGCTACCATACTACACCCGCCCCCGCTTTTTTGCAAGCTGGTCGGCCCGCTTTTTTTCAAAATATGACTACTTCCGCATTGGCATAATTAGAGGGCATCCTGTTATTCAGCTTGAAAAATGCGAGTTTGTGGGGCTCAGCTTTCACGTTAGTGGAAGCTGAGTATGCGGCACAGAGTGCCGCTTTCATACCGCCGTCGGCGGTATTTCATGTGCGGCGATAGCCGCGCTTTCATGCGCCCACAGGGCGAGTTTCATACACGGGCTTGCCCGTGTAATTCATTGAGCGACCTGTCTCGGCAAAGCCCGAAAGGCGGAGACGGAAGCGACTGGTTGCCGCAGCATCAGCAGCGGCACATCCATTTCTGTCATGATGATAAAATGCCATTCATCGGGACACACAAAGACTTTACAACTACGGCTCTACGCCTCCCGATTATCTTTTTTCTCCATTCGAATACGGCATGGGAAGTACCGCTGCTGATGCAGCGGTAACCAGTCGGCCCTACGGGCCTCAATAAAATCACGCAAAGCGTGATGAAATCCCGGCTCATGCCGGGATGAAATGCAGGCGCAAGCGCCTGCACGAAATACCCTCGCTGCGCTCGGGTACGTTGTGGGGCTCCGTGAGCCCCACAAATCCCGATTTATCGATGCTTGACTAATTATGCCAACGCGTAATTTACTACATATCCTCTAATTCCTCAGGGGGTAATCCGGCCAGGCGGCGGCGGGTAGCCACGCGCTCGCGGGTCACCTGCTCGTCCGTAGCCCCCATCTGCCGCAGCAGGGTGGAGGACATGGAAAGCGCCACCTCTTCCTCACCGGAGAACACATAATGGCCGCCGGTGCGGAGCTCCTGTGCCTGATTCATATAGGTGGTGTAGGCCATCACCTCTATCTTCTTGTTCAGGCTTCGGGCGGCAGCAGCAATTTCCTTGGAAGGAGCTGCGGCGGCTGTCACCATGATAGCCTTCGCCTGCTCCACGCCGGCCAGTTTCAGAATATGGCGCAGGCGGGCATCGCCATGCAGCGCGGGAATGCCCTCCTTGTTCAGGCGGGTCACGGTGTCGATATTCATTTCCAGCACCACGACCTCAACATCGTACTTGCGCAGCAGGTCAGTCATAATCTGCCCGCTGGGTCCATAGCCTACCACAATCACGCGGTCCACGGCCTCACGCGGAGCCGGCACGTGGCGAGCAGCATCCGGAGCCACCGGCGCATTCTTCTCCAGCAGCTGAATGACCTTGGGCACATAGCGGAACAAGGCTGCATTCAGGGTGATGGAGATGATGGCCGCACCCGTAATCACATTGGCAGCATACAGCGGCAGCACACCGTAGGTGCTGGCAGCCAGCGTGGCCAGGATGAAGGAAAATTCACCAATCTGCGCCAGAGCACCACCCACTACCACGCCCAGACGCGCCGGCCGGCGCAGCAGCCGGATAACAATGTAACCCGTGACCGGCTTGATAAGCAGCACATAGGCCGTGGTACCCAGCGCCAGCGGCCAGTATTCCACCAGGCCACCCATCTGGAAGCCCATACCCACCGACACGAAGAAGAGCACGGCAAAGGCATCGCGCATGGGAAGAGCGTCACTCGCTGCGCGGCTGGCAAACTTGCTCTGCCCCACCACCATGCCGGAAAGAAACGCTCCGAACTCCATGGAGGCGTTGAACACATAAGAGGAAAGCACGGCAATACCCAGGGCAATCACCAGCACGCCCAGGGTGAAGAGCTCATCCGAACCGTTGCGGGCCACAAAGGTGAGCACCTTCGTGATGATACGCTTACCCAGCAGCGCCACGATGAGCACCAGCAGGGTCAGCTTCACCGCCATGCCACCCAGCGCCGGAAGCAGCTCATCATTGCCGAACATAACCGGCATGAGCACCAGCAGAATGATGGTGAACAAATCCTCCACCACCAGCCAGCCCAAGGCCGTGTGCCCCGCAGGGGTCTGCAGCATCTTGTTATCCTCCAGCACGCGGGTGAGAACCACCGTGCTGGATACACATACGCACATGCCGAAAATAGCCGCTGCCACCCAGCCGCCAGTGCCGCCGCAAAGGTAGTACACCAGACCACCGATACCCGTCCACAGCAGGCTGCAGCTCACCGCACCAGGCACGGCCACCTTGCGCACCGCCAGCAAATCCTTGAAATGGAAATGCAGGCCCACGCCGAAAAGCAGCAGCACCACGCCGATATGGGAGAACTCCTCCACCACATGCTGATCCACCGGGTGCCCCCACCAGGGCTGCGCCGCCAGCATGCCGGCAACCAGATACCCCACCAACGGCGAGAGCTTCAGCTGCTGCGCCACCATCCCCAGCACAAAGGCCAGGGCCAAACCGATGACAAGTGTGAAAATCATACCAGTACGCGAGCCCAGAGAACTTTCAGATAACGCCCCTCAGGATAGGTAGAAAGGAAGGGATGGTCCCATCCGGGGCCGGTCATATCCAGAATCTGCAGGCGGCGGCCCAGACGCTGAGCAGCCTTGATGACCACCTTCTCGAACTCCGCCGGACTCACCAGGCCGCTGCAGGAGCAGGTCACAAACAAGCCGCCGCAGCGCACACACTGCAGGCCAAGCATGTTCAGGTCATTGTACTTCTTGAGGCCCTCTTCCTTCTCCTCATCACGGCCCAGCACAAACTTGGGCGGGTCGAGCAGCACCACATCGAACATCTTGCCGTTGCGCACCATCTGGCGGGCATACACAAAAGCATCCGCATGCACGAAATCAATGCGCAGCGGGCCATTCTGGGCGTTAATGTTGGCATTGCGCTTAGCCATCAGAATAGCCTTTTCGTCCAGGTCCACCGCCGTCACCTCAGCAGCACCGCCGTGCAGCTTGGAGTAGATGGAGAAACCGCCGGAGTAGCAGCACAAATCAAGCATGGTCTTGCCCTCCACCAGCTTCGAAAGCTTCAGGCGGTTATCGCGCTGATCGCAGAAGAAGCCGGTCTTGTGCCCCTGAGCGAAGTCCACCTCGAAGTTCACGCCGTTTTCCACGATACGCACCTTATGCACCGGCTCGCTGGCGGGAGCCTTGCTCACATCGATTCCCTCCATGCGGGCGATACCCTCATCCACCGTGATAACGTGGCGCTTCGTGCCGCAGAGCTCATGCAGCAGCGGCAGCCACTGCGGCAGACGCAGCCACACACCCAGCGTAGTCACCTCCAGGCTCAGAACATCCGCATAGCGATCCACAATCAGGCCACCCAGGCCATCCGAATCGCCATGAATCACGCGGTAAGCGTTGGTGGTTTCCTCCAGCCGGCAATCCTGGCGGCGCCAGGTCACAGCCTTGCGGATAGCGACTTCCAGGTCTTTTTCCTTGAGCACCTCGGGGCCATGGGCCAGCATGCGCAGAGGAGTGCGGCTTTGCGGATTCCAGAAACCGCCGCCAAAAAGGTCACCGTTCTTATCGTAAACATTAATCAGCCCGCCCTGCACCGCATCCGGGCTCACCGCTCCCAACATGCGCGGGAACACCGCCGGATTATAGGTAAAATACTTAAGCTGCACCCACGGACGCACCCAGTTCTCACTCCCCTCCGGGGCATCGGCCGTCTTGAACGCACGAACGCGCGGTGCGCCGCCACCACCCTGCGGGCGTTTCTTATCCTTGAAACGAGGCTTATATCCCTGACCTTTTTGTTGAAAATCGCTCACGCGCGAGATTATACGCGCATAGCGCAGAAAAGTCAACAACGGGCTTGATTCCCGGGCGATTTGTTACTACAATTCCCCCGTGAACGTTTTTTCCACCTGCTGGAATAGTCGCCGCCATAAGGACGGCGGCGCCATGTGTGATGAAATCCGCGAGCTGGGCTTCGAATATATAGAAGCCTCGCATGGGCTGAGTCTGGATATGCTGCCCGGTCTGCTCAAAGCCGTGGATGGCGGACGCATCAAAGTGGCAGGAGTCCACAATTTCTGCCCCGCCCCCATTGAGGTGCAGGGAGACGTGCCGGATGCCTACCCCTTCACCTCGCACCGCCCGGAGGCCCGGGAGCGCGCCATGCGCCTCACCAGAGAAACCCTCATGCTGGCCGCCCGGCTGGGGGCTCAGTATGTGGTGCTGCACATGGGCAACGTGGAGCTCATGAAAGGCATTCACCCGACACGCGAACTGGAACGTATGCTGCGCAATGAATGGGTGGGCAGCAAAGAATACGCCCGCCGCAAAGGGGACCTGGTGCGCCGCCGCGCCCGCCAGGCCCCGCTCTACTACGAACGAGCCCGCCAGGCCCTGCACACCCTGGCAGAAGAAGCCGCCAAACTCAACCTGGTGCTCGGCGTAGAAGGCCGCAGCCACTTTGAACAGGTGCCCGGTGAATGGGAAATGCCCCGGCTCATGGAAGAATTTGCCGATAATCCCCACGTGCGCTACTGGCACGATTTCGGCCACATCCAGCGCAAACACAATCTCCTGCTCCTCAACCACGACCAATACCTGCGCAGCCTCCAGCCCTACCTCTACGGCGCGCATGTGAACGATGTGCAGTGGCCCAGCCGCGACCACCGCGCCCCCTTCCAGGGCGGCTGTGTGGATTTCAACCACCTCATGCCCACCTACTTCACCCAGCGCATGCCCCTCACCTGGGAGCTTTCCTCCTCCGTCACCACCGAAGCCATTCTCGAAGCAAAACAGCGCTGGGATAAACTCATGGCCACCCTGCCGGAGTAACGTCTCATTAATCACTAAGCATTATTCCTTAATCACTCCATAAAACAGTACCCGTCTGCCGTTTCCGGCAGACGGGCGTATTTCATTTCTCAACGTTGCGGGTAGAAGTTCTCTATCAGAACGAGTACCGCACACCAATGTTACCGGAGAAGGAACTGCGTTCAGTTCCCAGCTCAACGGCAGCACCAGCGGTGCCGGTCCAGGCAGGAGTCAACGGAACAAGAACACCTGCACCGAGCTCGAAGTATACAGGCTCGCGCTTCATGCTTTCAACCTGCCAGCCATGAGCAGAACCACGGAACCGATTCCTTGCAGAAGCCTGTTCATTCAGCAGATCCAGGTGCAGCTCGGCAGAAGCGTAGAATGTAGCCGGTTCCTGGTGGCGCACGGCAGCAAACTCGCGATTATACTGAACCCCCAGCGCCACATCAGCCTGCCACTCATCATCGTATTCCGTAATCACGCCCGCAGAGCCCATGCCGTTTTCCGTCATAGCATCCAGCTGGTGATGTGACAAGTTGAAGGACAGATAACGAGTCAGCGAACTCCGGGAGCTGAGCTGATAATCGGAACTGATTTCATAGCCAAAGTTCAGGGTAAGGCCATCAGTACTACCCTCTCCCGTGCCAGAGAATGTATGATATCCGGCATCCACATGAACACGGCGAGACATATCATAGCTGCTGAGAGCCACACCCAAGGACAGCTTGTGTCTGATGTTACGAACATCTGCAACTGCATAGGCGTCCAGGAAAATGGTATCGCCATCCACCTGGGAATGATCCGCAGAGCTACTGCTATTCTCATATCCCATGCTGGCACCGACGCGCAGATGGCAGGTCAGAGACCGGTCGCCACCCAGCAGGAAGCCATTGGCCGTCCGGCTGTAATCCCCCATATTCTCATCTCCATTCAGCGAATCATATGCCCCTGTATAGGTAATCCAGGTGTTCACAGTCCGATTCTCCGCCCCCTTCCAAGTTCTGGGGCAGACAGGAGCTCCCATCTGGCGACGCAGATTGCTCAGGTGATGGCGACTGGCATCGAATTGCATGAGACGAGGCAATACATTCCCATTGCCTGACACACTCAGCAAGCCTCTCTGGGCAGCTTTTTCGCTGCGTGTATAGTCAAATGCATCTACCAGACGGTGCAAAGCATCATCACTGGAGGCCAGGGCTCCTTCATAATGATGGAACGCATCGGAGATTTTCTCCAGGCTGCGGGCAACCTGCTTCATCTGCTCTGTCTTGGAAGCGCTGCGGTAATTCTTGCTGTATACAAGCTCTACGCCATCCTCCTTGTTCTCCAGGTGGACATTACGTTCCTTCAGCGAGCGCTGATATGTACCATTAGATGCTTTTTCCACATCATACAGCACATCCTCATTGATATTGGTCACCATGGAGCCCTGCATAATGGCAGTACGCGTGCCTTCTGCTGCATTTGCAGCATTGCCACCGTGAGTAATGAACACACGCGCTGTAACCGGCGCAGTCTCGGGGCTGACACTATTGCCCGTTTTACTGGCTGCAACATCAATGGAACCTGTTGCTTTGATGATATCCGAGCTCGCCTGTCCCTCAGCATCAACAGCGGCATCAAGCTTAATCAGTGTTGCATCGCTCAGTTTCAGATGCGTGGCCTGCACTTCATCCCCGGCTACTCCCTTCTGCACCTCAAGAACAGAACCAACCAACTGGAAATCCGGTCGGACATTATCATCCGCTGTGAATGAGCCATTTGCAAGCAGAGTTGCTCCGGTTGACCCATTGTTAGCTTCGGAATCCTGAGTGGTATCAAGAGTACCCACACAAGCATTGCCCGTGTTGATAACCAGATCCGTATTCTTCAGCGCAATGGTAGCTTCTGCACCCACACCTGCATCAGTAATTTCAAGCCAGGAGCCGGCATTGTCCGTATCGGCAACACTGCCTTCTGCACCACCCGCAGCCCCGTTGGCATAAATTGTACCAAGGAACGCGGTGTGGTCGTAATCAAGCAACAGAGAATCACCGCCCGACTTGTTAATATCACTCGCACCAGAGAGCTTACCTTCCAGTGAAGATGCTTCCCTGAGGTTCAGCACGTGGTCAGAATCCACTACGATATTGCCTCCGGCAGTCAGGGTAGCATTTTCCACGTCCACACGATGACAAATGGTGATATCACCGTCCTCTGTGCAAATATTCGCAGCGTCCTTACCAGTATTCAGCACACTTACAGAATTAAGAGTAATGGACTCTGCCAGAACCAGTGTATCTTCGCCTGTCACTACTGCCAGATTCGTATCAGAACGGTCGGTAGTATCACCTGCAATACTGATATTTCCGGCAGCAAGGAGTTCTGAATCCTCAATCCAGGTACTCTTTTCTCCGGATCCGGTGGAAATCCCGATATTACCACCATCGGACAAGATGCTGGCATACTTGATGTAATTGCTATCACTTACATCCACATCTCCAGCCAAAGCCTGAATGGTTGTGCGAGAGCTATTCAGGGATTCGCTGGTAATAGAATTACTGCCCGCAATCTCCACATTTGCTCCAGCCTGCACCTGTGCGCCAGTACTGATATTGTTCTCCGCGCCCTGAATTGAAACATCAGCAGCGGCTTCAACAAGCGTACCATCGCCGGATACAATGTTGTTCTCCCCGGCGCTCACAAGGACAGACCCCGTCTCAGACACCACAGAAGCTCCACTGGTAATAGCATTTTGCTCCAGAGAACTGATGCTCACATCTATTCCAGACTTGTCTGTACCAGAGGCGGAATCAGCAACCGGGGTATTGAGAGCGGCTGCCGGCATCTCTCTCGAAACCAGCACTGCAGCTCCGCCTGAAACCGTATTGGATACCGTGCTGGTAATCGTAATCAGGGACCTTCCCTTCACCAGGGTATCGGAACCATCGATTACATTCTCTGCACCATTGATAGCAACAGATTCACCGTATACCGTTGCACCGTCTGCCACTTCATTGAGCTCAACGGCATCAAGGGTAACCGCCCCGCCTGCCAGCAATGCTGCGCCGGCGGAAATGCTGTTGCTCTTACCATCGATATCAGCTGCGGTACCAGCCATCACCATGGTGTCCTCTCCCGTTATCGTGTTTTCGGCAGTCGTTGTACCATTGATTACCACAGATTCATTCGTTGCAACCACCTGGGCAGCTCCGGATATCGTGGTGGAATTCGTACCGGTAATGGTCACATCCGTACCACCTGTCACGGAAGTTCCTGCACTATCTATGGTATTATCTGCACCGGCTATTACCACGGATACGCCATTGACCGTTGCACCGTCCACCACTTCGTTGCTTGTTGAGGCCGTGATAGTAGCTACGGTTCCGGCATCTACCTTGGCGCCAGAGGCAATACTGTTGCTGGCGCCTTCCATTTCTACGGTATACTCCGTACTCACATGCGTATTTGTACCGGTGACAGTATTGCTGGTACCGGCATTCAGAGATACAGATTCACCATATACCAGTGCACCACTTGTTACGTCATTGCTTTCGGCGGCATCAAGGGTAACCTCCCCACTGGCCAGCACTGCTGCACCGGAGGAAATGATGTTGCTCTTACCATCGATATCTACTACGGTACCGGCCGTAACCATGGTATTCGCTCCCGTTATCGTGTTTTCGGCAGACGTTGTACCATTGATTACCACAGATTCATTCGTTGCAACCACTTGGGCGGCTCCGGATATCGTAGTGGAATTCGTACCAGTAATAGTCACATCGGTAGCACCTGTCACGGAAGTACCTGCGCCATCTATAGTATTCTCTGCACCGGCCATGACCACGGATTCGCCTTTGACCGTTGCACCACCCACCACTTCATTGCTTGTTGTGGCCGTGATTGTAGCAACCGTTCCGGCGTCTACCTTGGCTCCTGCGTCGATACTGTTACTGGTGCCTTGAACGTTCACCGTTGTATCAGCAGTGACGAGCGTATCAGTTCCGCTGATAGTATTGCTCGTTCCAGCGCTCATTGCAACGGATGCACCATCAACAGTTGCGCCACCCACCACTTCGTTGCTTTCAGCGGCATCAATGGTGACGCTTCCTCCGGCAAGCACATCGGCTCCGGCAGCTATACTGTTGGTCTTACCATCAACATCTACGGCAGAGCCCGCCTGTACCAGGGTATCTGCGCCGGTGATAGTATTAGCACCTGTTGTACCGCCGTCCACCTTCACTGTACCATTCGTGGCAACCACCTGGGCGGAGCCGGATATCATAGTGGAATTCGTACCAGTAATAGTCACATCGGTGGCGCCTGTCACGGAAGTACCAATGCCATCTATGGTATTCTCTGCACCGGCCATGACCACGGAAGAGCCATTGACCGTTGCCCCATCAAGCACTTCATTGCTTGCCGTGGCCGTAATTGTAGCTACCGTTCCGGCGTCTACCTTGGC
>DEPT01000005.1:453-2006 GCA_002358905.1 Akkermansiaceae bacterium UBA3385 | reverse complement strand
GCGGCATCAATGGTTACGCTTCCTCCGGCAAGCAAATCGGCTCCGGCGGCAATACTGTTGGTCTTACCATCAATATCTACGGCAGAGCCCGCCTGTACCAGGGTATCTGCGCCGGTGATAGTATTAGAACCTGTTGTACCGCCGTCCACCTTCACTGTGCCATTCGTGGCGACCACCTGGGCGGAACCAGATATCATAGTGGAATTTGTACCGGTAATGCTCACATCCGTGGCGCCTGTCACGGAAGTACCAATGCCATCTATGGTGTTCTCTGCACCGGCCATGACCACGGATTCGCCTTTGACCGTTGCACCGCCCACCACTTCGTTGCTTGTTGTGGCCGTGATTGTAGCAACCGTTCCGGCTTCTACCTCGGCTCCTGCGGCGATACTGTTGCTGGCACCTTCAACGTTCACCGTTGTATCAGCAGTGACGAGCGTATCAGTTCCGCTGATAGTATTGCTCGTTCCGGCTGTCATTGCAACGGATGCACCATCAACCTTTGCGGCGCCTATCACTTCGTTGCTTTCGTCCGCATCAAGAGTAATGTTTCCATCGGCAAGGATATCTGCACCTGCTGCAATACTGTTAGTCTTACCATCAATATCTACGGCAGAGACCGCCTGTACCAGGGTATCTGCGCCGGTGATGGTATTAGCAGCTGTTGTACCACCATCCACCTTCACTGTTCCATTCGTGGCGACCACCTGGGCCTTATCGGAAATCTCATTCTCCACGGTACCGGTAATGGTCACTTCTGTTGTGCCCGACACCTTCGTCCCAAGGCCTGTAATGGTGTTCTCTGCACCGGTGACAGTTACTGTATCAGCACTGACCGTTGCACCGTCCACCACTTCGTTGCTTTCAGCGGCATCAATAGTGACGCTTCCACTGGCAAGTACATCAGCACCTGCAGCGATACTGTTAGTTTTACCATCAATATCTACGGCTGTGCCCGCCTGTACCAGGGTATCTGCGCCGATGATAGTATTAGCACCCGTTGTACCGCCGTCCACCTTCACTGTTCCATTCGTGGCAACCACCTGGGCGGACCCAGATATCATAGTGGAATTTGTACCGGTAATGCTCACATCAGTGGCACCTGTCACGGAAGTACCAATGCCATCTATGGTGTTCTCTGCACCGGCCATAACCACGGAATTGCCATCAACAGTCGCTCCGCCAATCACTTCATTGCTTTCAGCTGCATCAATGGTGACGCTTCCACTGGCAAGTACATCGGCACCTGCCGCAATGCTGTTCGTCTTACCATCGATATCTACTGCCGTACCTGCCTGTACCAGGGTATCAGCGCCGATGATGGTATTAGTACCCGTTGTATTGCCATCCACCCTCACTGCTCCATTCGTGGCAACCACCTGGGCGGAACCAGATATCATAGTGGAATTTGTACCGGTAATGCTCACATCCGTGTCGCCTGTCACAGATGTACCAATGCCATCTATGGTATTCTCTGCACCGGCCAAGACCACGGATTCGCCTTTGACCGTTGCACCGTCCACCACTTCATTGCTTGCGGTGGCCGTGATTGT
>DEPT01000005.1:0-278 GCA_002358905.1 Akkermansiaceae bacterium UBA3385 | reverse complement strand
GCGGCATCAATGGTTACGCTTCCACTGGCAAGTACATCAGCACCTGCAGCGATACTGTTAGTCTTACCATCAATATCTACGGCAGAGACCGCCTGTACCAGGGTATCTGCGCCGGTGATGGTATTAAAACCTGTTGTACCGCCGTCCACCTTCACTGTGCCATTCGTGGCGACCACCTGAGCGGAACCAGATATCATAGTGGAATTTGTACCGGTAATAGTCACATCGGTGGCGCCTGTCACGGAAGTACCAATACCATCTATGGTGTTCTCTGCACC
>DEPT01000048.1 GCA_002358905.1 Akkermansiaceae bacterium UBA3385 | reverse complement strand
GAAATCGCCCTGCACCAGGACATTGCGCGCAACAACCCGAAGGTGGAAATGGAAGGTGTGCGCTACAACGGCATGAACCCCGGCCGCACGGGTCTGAACTTCACCGTGGGCACCAGCTATGAACTGAACAACAAGTGGAGCGTGAACGCCAGCTACACGGGTGAATTCGTAGAGAACGCCAACGCCCACAGCGCAAACGTGGGTGCCACGTATAAGTTCTGATCGAACGGCATCTGTTTCCCCCCTGCACAACACGACCCTTGACTTATGCGTCCTGAACCGCTAAAATAATCTTATGGAAAATCAAACGTACCCTGATAATAACCAACTTCAGTCAACAAACAGTGCGGCTCTTGCAAAAGCCTTTCTTAATAAAGTATATCTGTGGATGGCAGTCTGCATGCTCCTTACTGCAGGAGTGGCAGCATACACGGCACAGGATTTGCAATGCTACATGTGGGCTGCGCAGAATTCGTTACTTATCTGCCTTTGCACGCTGGGCATCGTGATTGTGATGAGCTTCATGGCAAACAGACTCAGCAGCGGAGCCATTACTGTGCTGCTTCTGGCATTTGCCGCAATTCAAGGCATACTTTTCGGGCCGCTGCTGGTGGCATACGGAATGGATTCCGTATCCAAGGCTTTCGGCTGCACGGCGGTAATGTTCGGCGCCATGTCTATCTACGGGGCTGTGACCAAGCATAACCTCGGCACCATGGGGCGTACGCTTTTCATGCTGCTCATCGGTCTTATCGTCGCCAGCATTGTGAATGTATTCTGGGGTAATGGAGTGATGGATTTCGTGATTTGCTGCGCGGGAGTGGTGATTTTCTCCCTTTTCACAGCATACGATACGCAGCGTCTGCTTGAGCTCGGTCAAAGTGATGATGAGACCGTGCGCAGCAAAGGAGCAGTGCTCGGCGCACTCTCCCTGTACCTGGATTTCATCAATCTTTTCCTCATGCTGCTGCGTCTTTTCGGTCGCGATGAATAACACCAACAGTCTGAAACAAATGGAAAAGCTCATTTCTCTTGCTACAGAGGCACTTTCTTCTCTGCTCACCCCGCTGGGCTTTACCTATACCCTGCAGACTGAGCCGTATGAGGATGGCGTTTCCCTGCTCATTGACAGCCCGGATGCGCGCTATCTCATAGGGGATGAAGGAGACAGACTGGATGATTTACAATACATGGTGAACCGCCTGATTCAGGCAAAATGGAGCGAAGCTCCGCGAGTTCGGGTTGATTGCGATAACTACCGGGCAAGAACGGAAGCAAAGCTGCTACGCCGTGCCCGCTCCCGCGCAGAACAGGTGCTGAAGAACGGTAAGCCCCTGCTCATGGAAAAGCTGAATGCCTACCAACGCAGACTGGTGCATAATGAACTGGCTACCATTCCCGGCATTGCCACCAAGTCCGAGGAAACGGAATCCCGCTTCAAGCGCATCACCATCTGCCGCGCGGAATAAACCATGAAACGCCATCTTGCAGCAGTGTTTCTCTGCAGTGCTCTCGCCACCATGGCCGAGGAATATACGGTGTACTTCCAGCAAGGCACCAATTCCGCAGCCATGGTGCAGATGCTGGCACCGCTACGCGCTGCCGTACCACAAGTGGATTGCCGCTATGTGGTGCTGAATGACACTGCTGAAACGATGGCGGCGGCTATTAACTCCGCCAACGCGCTCAACGCCGGGGTAAAAGAGCTTCCCAGCCTGGTTATCAGTGATGAACGAGGAGCCTATGCCGCCATTCCCCTGCCCCGGCTGACCACCACTTCCCTGGAAGCAGCCAGGATGGCTGCCAGTGCCCCGGAACGGGATCAGCTAGCACGCCAGCGGCATTTTGAAGCTCAACAGTACATGTTATTTGCCCGCATGTCGCTGACTTCCTCGCTGGAAGGTGAAGTTCTGCAGCAATGTCTGAGCAGCTGCCGGGCCCTGATGGAGCATCCATTTGCCACTATGGCAGACAAGCAGAGGCTGGGCTTCCGCTGCCTCTATCCCCTGCTCCTACAGGAATATACCAATATGTATACCGGCGCTCACACTCCCGCCTCAGAAGCCAAGCTTCTGGAAGCCATTGCCGCGCTGGAAGCAGCACGGGATATAGACCGCAACTCCGATATCGGGAAAAAGGCTTTTGCAGAGCGTGAACGCCTGCGCACCGCCCGGCGACAAGCCCGAACCATGGAATAAAAAGTCATTGTGCACTTCTTTACCAGAAACAACCAGCTAACACTGCGGATTACGGAAACAGGCAAGCTGCAATTCTGTTACCTTGGTCCCCGCCTGAACTGCCCGGACGATGCTCTGACTGCCCCCGCCGCGGAATGGCCGCTGCTGGCTACTGACTTTGATTCACGAGGACAGTGGGGAAACCATTCCGGAGAATATGCGCTGCATTTGCGCTATGCGGATGGCACACAGGCTTGCAATCTGCTGTTGCAGGAGCAGGTTGTAACGGAAAAGGGTGCCGATTTCACTCTGGCAGACCCGCTGCATCCGGAACTGGAAGTTCACCTGAGCCTAGCCGTTTATGAGAATGAAGACACGCTGCTCCTTACCCCCTCTCTTCATAACAAAGGAGCAGGCAACATCTGCATTCTGCAGGCAGATTCTGCAGCCCTGCCCCTGAGAGCCCACGCCTACTATTTAAGCACATTCCGCGGAGGGTGGAGCGGAGAAAACTACCTGCAGGAACAAAGTATTTCACGCGGCAATACCCTTTCCGCCGGCAGCTCGACCGGCATCAAAACGGCGCAGGAAGGCACGCCTGGATTTCTGCTCTCCCTGGGAGGCGCCGCACGGGAAACAGGGCAACCCTGTTTGCTGGGCGCACTGGCTTGGAGTGGCAATTACCAACTGAATTTCAAGCACAGCAGTTACGGACACATGTACCTGCGCATGGGGCATGATTTTGCCAACAGCCCTTACACCCTGCGAGCGGGAAAAAGCATCTCCCTGCCCACGGCCATTCTGGTATACAGCCACACAGGCACAGAACACGCCAGCCAAAGTCTGCACCGCTACCTGCGCCACCATGTGCTGCCTCACGGCAGAGAAACCCGACGAACCCTGCTCAACAGCTGGGAAGGCGTGCATTTTGATGTACACGAACCAACCTTGCATGCCATGATGCAACGCTCGGCGGATCTGGGGGTTGAGCTTTTCGTGCTTGATGACGGATGGTTCGGCAAGCGAATTGATGACACCACTTCCCTAGGGGACTGGGAACCGGATGATGCCAAGCTTCCCCATGGTCTGCGGGGACTGACCGACTTTGCCCAGAACTGTGGAATAGATTTTGGTCTCTGGATGGAACCGGAAATGGTGTGTCCGCGCAGTAACTTGTACACCGAACATCCGGAATATGCGATTCAGCTGCCAGGCATACGCCCCAGAGAGGAACGCCACCAACTGGTGCTGGATCTTACCAACCCCGCTACTGCCATTGATGCACCAGTGCGTCGGACTCTAACCGACACTCCCGGAATTTCCTATATCAAATGGGACTGTAACCGGAAAATGAGTGACACAGGCTCCAGCTACCTTTCGCCTGAACTGCAGGGCAACCTCTTCTTCGACTACATTGCCAATTACTACAAGCTGATGCACGGTTTGCGGCAGGAGTTTCCGGAGGTCACGTTTCAGTGCTGTTCTGCGGGTGGAGGGAGACTCGATTGCGGCGCGGCGGCATTCCACGAGGAGTTCTGGCTCTCCGACAACACTGATGCCTGCGACCGTCTGCTCATGCAATGGGCCGCTTCCTACTTCTTCCCGGCAAATGCCATTGGATGCCATGTAACAGCCAGCCCGAATTGCTACACAGGCCGGGAAACATCTCTTAAATTCCGATTTGACGTGGCGCTGGCCGGGCGACTGGGACTGGAGCTTGACCCCCGCTCCCTTTCTGACGATGAAATGGCAGAAATCCGGGAGCGTGTTGCTCTGGCAAAGGAGCTGCGTCCCATTACTCAGTTGGGTGAATTGCACCGACTCGTTTCACCCTACGAAGGGCCGGATTGCGCCCTGCTCTACACCCACGAAGGGCGGGCGCTGCTGCTTGCCTACACCACACAGCGGATCTACACCGACCAGCACACCCGTATTCCCCTGCGGGGGCTCAACCCGTCGGTGCGCTATTCCATCACAGAACAGGCACCGGATTCCACAGGACACCACTGCCCGCTGCACAACTGCAGCATAGGGGGCGATGCCCTGCTCAGCACCGGTCTGCCCATTCGCTGGACTCGTCCACAGCAATCCTGCGTGCTCCTGCTCACCCCCACCAGCTTGGGCTAATTCTGGCTCTTCTGCTAGTTTTGTGG
>DEPT01000007.1 GCA_002358905.1 Akkermansiaceae bacterium UBA3385 | reverse complement strand
GTGAAAGCAGTATACAAGAATGCACGCATCTCTGCGAAGAAGATGCGCGACGTAGCCGCCGCCGTCCAGGGTATGTCTGTAACCCAGGCTACCGACGTGCTGAGCTACACCCCCAAGAAGGGCGCTTATCTCCTGAATAAGACCCTGAAGGCCGCTGTGGCCAACGCCGAGAACAATAACGGTCTCTCCGCTGATGAACTCGTGCTCAAGAGCGTGATGGTGGACGAAGGTCCTACCTTCCGTCGTACGATGGCCCGTGCCCGCGGTTCCGCTAACATGATCCGCAAGCGCACCTCCCACATCACTGTCATCCTCGCTAACAAAGAGGCATAACCATAACAAACTAACATAACACTATGGGTCAGAAAGTAAATCCTATCGGCTTCCGTCTTGCCGTTACTAAAGACTGGCGTTCCAAGTGGTATGCTACGGGCAAGGACTATGCCACGAAGCTCCACGAGGACCTCAAGATCCGCAAGTTCATCAAGGACTACACCGCCGATCTCAACAAGGATCTCAAGGGCTCCACGCCTGCGATTTCCCGCATCACCATCGAGCGCGCATGGAACAGCGTCCGCGTGACCATCGCCACCGCTCGCCCCGGCCTTATCATCGGGCCCAAGGGCAAGAACATCGAGGAAATGACCGCCGCCCTCTCCAAGCTGTGCAGTGGCGCCCAGGTCAAGCTCGACATCATGGAAATCCGCCAGCCGGAGCTCGACGCCCAGCTTGTGGCCGAGAACATCGCCACTCAGCTTGAGCGCCGTGTTTCCTTCCGCCGCGCCATGAAGCGCGCCGTGCAGGTTGCCATGGACTTCGGTGCCGAGGGTATCCGCGTTCGTTGCGCTGGTCGTCTGGGTGGTGCTGATATCGCCCGTGCTGAGCAGTACCGCGAGGGTAAAGTGCCGTTGCAGACTCTGCGCGCTCCGATTGATTACGGCTTTGCCGAAGCTCGTACCCTGTACGGCATCATCGGCATCAAGTGCTGGATCAACAAGCGCCCCGAGGTTGCCGGTGCCCCGCAGATGGGTGGCCGTCAGAACCGTCCGCAGCGTCCCCGCCGCGATTCCCGCCGCGACGCCTAATGTCTAACACGAAACTTTAACAATAGGAGAATAAGACTATGCCTTTAATGCCCAAACGTATTAAGGACAACCACCGCAAGATGCACCGCGGCAACCGCGGCGGCAATGCAACCAGCGGTGACTATGTTGCCTTTGGCGACTTCGGTCTGCAGGTTCTCACCCGCGGCTGGGTGACCAACAACCAGATTGAAGCTTGCCGTATCGCTATCAACCGTTACCTGCGCCGTAAGGGTCGCGTGTACATCCGCATCTTCCCGCAGAAGTCCTTCACCAAGCGTCCGCCGGACACCCGTATGGGTAAGGGTAAGGGTGCTGTGGAAGGTTGGGTGGCCGTATGCCGTCCCGGCAACATCATGTTCGAGGTGGGTGGTGTGACTGAGTCCGCTGCTCGTGAGGCTCTCCGCCTTGCCTCCAACAAGCTGGGTATCCGCACTCGTTTCGTCTATCGCCAGGGTGTTGAACCCCAGGCCTAAAACTAGTAACATTCCAACATTACATTATTATGCCTGTAAAGAAAGCTAAAGACTTCCGCGGTATGCCCGCCAAGGAACTCGCCGCCCACATCCGTGGCCTGCGCGAGGAGTACTTCAACCTGCGCATCCAGCAGGCCACTGGCCAGCTGGAAAACAACCAGCGCATCCGCATCGTCCGTAAGGAGCTTGCCTGCGCCCTGACTGTTCAGGGCGAGGGCAGCGCCACCGCCGAAGCCTAAATCAAACGAAAACCCAAGGACTTAGAATATGAGCGAAGAAACTACTACGACCAAGCCCCAGGGCCTTCGTAAGACACGCGTCGGCGTTGTTGTCTCTGACAAGATGAGCAAGACCATCGTTGTGGAGTACGTAGCCCGCGTTCCGCACCCCGTGTTCAAGAAGATCGTGAAGAAGAGCAAGAAGTTCTATGCTCACGATGAGAACGAGATCGCCAAGATCGGTGACAAGGTGCGTATCCGTGAAACCCGCCCGCTTTCCGCGCTGAAGCGCTGGGAGCTCGTGGAAATCCTGAAACACTAATTCTAACCAGAAAGGACATTACCTACTATGCTCCAGATGGAATCCCTCGTTCAGGTGGCCGACAACACCGGCGCCCGTACCGCCAAGATGATTGGCGTGATCGGCAAGAGCGGTGCTGACCAGGCTCACATCGGTGATATCATCACCTGCCACATCCGCGAATCCATCCCGACCGCTTCTGTGAAGAAGGGTACGGTGGTGAAGGCTGTGGTGGTGCGTACCGCCGCCCCCATCCGTCGCGACGATGGCTCCGTGCTTCGTTTCGACACCAACGCTGTGGTGGTTATCGACAAGGATAACAACCCGCGTGGTACCCGTATCTTCGGGCCGGTGGCTCGCGAACTTCGTGAAAAAGGTTTCATGAAGATCGTGTCCCTCGCTCCCGAGGTGCTGTAAGGCGGAAGGGTATTTGTTGAAGTTTATCACTTCCACACACCTTACAATACAGAAAATGGCAGGTTTCCCCTTGGGAACCTGCCATTTTTGTGTTGTTATTGCATCATGGTTTCAATAACGCTTTGACACCAGGGGTGCTGCACGCTACAATTCGTCCATGAGGTGCTTCCGACTCCTTTTTATCACCCTTTCTGCGATATTGCTGCTGGGTTGTTCCACTCCGCTGGTGCCGACTGCGGAATTACCGGTGCCGGCACGCCAGGAGCAGAGCGATGCCGATATCGTGGGACAGTTGCGTGCCCATTGGCAGACTCTGGCTACACCGGGCATTTCAGAGCAGGAGCGGGCTAAGGCATTGCATGATTATAATGCTGCGCTTCTCGTGCTCGTGAAGCGTGTGCGGCACGATGCCATGAATTCGAATCGCATAGCACCCTATTCTGATTTTGACATGCGGCATCACCACAGCGAGTCGATGAAGCGCTTTCTTGGCTTGCATTCGGATGTCATACCGGCGGCAGAAGTGAAACTGTCCTCATTGCAGGAACGCTATACATTGCCCGGTATCGGCGTGCCGCTTGTCGGTATTATTCCTGCCTCCAGGGCAGACCAGGTACAGAAGGATAAGTTTCTCATCTCAACGCGCGGTACGGTGAGTGTGCTCACCGCCATCATGCAATTTACACCGGAAGGCAAACCTATGCTGGAGGTCGTTCCCACGCATCTGCAGCCGAGGGTGCAGGTGGGCAGGCTGAGCTACCCGCTGGCAGCAGACTGGAGCGCACCTCTTGAAGTATACTGGGATCTAACCCGCGTGCGCGAGGACCGTATACTTGGTTTGCTGCGCCCGCAGGAATTGCGCGATACTACCGGTCTTTCTGCCATTCAATCATACAACCCGAACAAAATTCCCGTTATCCTGACGCACGGGCTCATGTCCTCGGCAGGAACATTTGATAACCTGGTTAATCGACTGTACGCGGACCCGATCATACGCGCAAATTATCAATTCTGGTATTTCAATTACCCTACAGGCGTGGCGTGGACGATTTCTGCCCGTGCTTATCGCAAAGCGATTCAACAGCTACGCGATCGCGTGGACCCGCACCACACCAATCCGAACTGGGATAAGATGGTGGTGATTGGTCACTCCATGGGTGGATTGATTACCCACTACAGCCAGTGCGAGGAACCATGGAATCTCCTGCTTGCTTCCGATATTCCGCGGGAGCAGCTCAAACCTTTGCTCCAGGCCAAATATGTGGATTCGCCCATGCCGGACCCTGCGCTCGAATCGTTGCGCGAGGATTATTTCTTCCGTCCTGTTAAGGCCGGTATGGTCATCTACCTGGCTACTCCTCACCGCGGAGCCCCGGTTGCGAGGTATCGCTTAGTCACCTTGCTGACCAAGCTGGTGACCCTGCCGCAGACTCTGCTTAAGGAAGCGTATAATCTTGCAACACTGCAGGAGGATATTCTGCTGCTTAACCCGCAGGATGCTTACTTGTGGTTTACCAGTATCAACCAGCTTAAGCCAGATAGTTATTCTATTGCCGGGTTGCAGAATCTCAAGGTGCGAAGTGCCCCTACTCATTCCGTTATCGGTGACCAGGGAAAGGGTGATACCCCTGAATCCTCTGATGGTGTCGTGCCGTACTGGTCAAGCCATATTAACAGTGGCACAGAGACAATCGTCCCCTCCGATCATTCCGTGCAGGATTGCATGGAAACCGCAAATGACCTGAAGCGTGTGCTCGGAGAGTATGTGGCGAAAAACCCGGCGGTTAAGGTAATAGAACAGAGTAAGCTTCGCGCTCAGCATCCGAGTAAGGAGCGGCGGAACCGTCCCTGTTCCGCCGTGAAGAAACGGTCTGAATAGTTGCGCAAAGTTGTTCTCTGTTGAATATATCAAATTTCCAGTGGATTGAGCTGGAGCCGATTCTGGTGATGTTGCAGTGTACTGCCACCTCGTCAAAGAAACGTAGAGGGGCAAGGTAGTCAGCTTCGGCATGAACCCGTGGGTATAGATACCTATCTCGGGTGACTACACACCGCAGTGAGGCGATGGCGTGAGTTTCAGCTTCCTCTGCAAGGTGGAAATAGTTGGCAAAGTAGACGACCCCGGCGGCATCGGTTTCGTGGAAGGCAATGCGGCGTTTGTAGGTAAAGGCAGGCATGGTGTGAATTAACGGTATAAGGCGCCCCAGTCATTTCCCATGCGGCGGCGGTTTTCATCGGCCACGGCATCCCAGCCGGCATCCTGAAGCTCTGCCACCACAATGCTTTCATCAGCCGGGTTGGTTCGGATATACAGCACGCAGATGAAGCGACCGTTTGTCACGGTCAGGAAACGGGTACGGTTTTCATACAGACTGTTGGTGGAGGGAAGGTCGATATCCCGTTCATCGCGCAGCCAGGCGCGGTAGGTGTCCGGTACAGAATTCAGCCCCAGCCATGTTTCAGCTTCGGCGCGGGACATGCCGCCCAGGGCTTCGGTGTCGGAAATGAACTTCATGACTCGTGCCGCAGCGTGCACTGCAGCTGTGGTGGCTACCGGGTATCCCTGCTGGGTCATTTTGTGTTCAAACATGCGGGCTTTGTCACGCTGCATTGCCTCTTCCGCTGTGGGCTGCGGGTACAGGAAGAACCAGAGCAACAGCAGCAGGATGCCGCCTGCAATGCATGAATTGGCCACCACGCTGCGCACAAACAGGCGCCGCATAATCAGTTTCCACCGCAGAGCCATGCGAGAGTCCCCTGGTTTGAATTGGAAATGATGTTTTGGCGCTTTCGTGTCTGCTGCAATTTCCTTTACAGTGCGGGCATTGGCGGGATCCAGCACAGAGGCCGATACAAAGCCCACCTCCATCTGTGCCTGAAAATCCTCCGGCGGGAACATATAATTCAGAAGGACCAGACGAAAACAGAAAGTAACAGCCAGAAAGGCCAGATAATGAGTCAACCCGGTGCTCAGCATGCCACCTTGGTAAGTGAACGTTGGCTCCACATACTCCGGCCAGTGGGCGGCCAGCACCGGATACACCACCAGTGCCACTCCGAATACCGTGAAAAGTGAACCAAACCAGACCAGGTTGCGCCGCGAACCGCAGCCGCTCACCAGTTCCATGTAAAGTACAGGCAGCATCCAGATGAAAGGTTTCAACGCATACAGGTGCACGCCTGTCTGTTCCTCCATTGCGGGGTTGGGAGGCAGGATGGCATCAGGGTAGGAAAAGGCATACAACAAGGCAGCTGCGCCGGGAAGGCAGAGCAGGAAGCGCAGGAGTATGAAAAGCTTGTTCATCATCAGTGTATTCATTGTATGTCCTGCCTCTGCTGGTGTCAAGTTCCGGCTTTGTTCGCACCTCTCCCATTTTGAAAAAGGGAACGGGTGATTCAAGCCTATTCACTTTCCTGGTCAACAGCGTGTATATCGTCCCCGATGAGCCCGCGGGTACACGCAATGTGCAACAGCCGTTCTTCCACGTCCGGTGCAGGAAGGATGCACTGGTGCGGCAGATCTGCTGTGAGCAGTTCCAGCGCGCATGCATTGTGCAGTGCCATGGTGGTTTCGATGTATCGCATGGAAGTAGGCTCCTCCAGAATGAAGTTAAGCGGCTGCTTGTTATTCAGCACGCGGTTTTCCGGAATGTGAGGGCCGTATTCATCCTCCACGCCGAGGTTAGCCAGCAGCACGGGGGAGGGAACAACCAGCTCTGCCTGCAGGAATGGGCGCAATGCTGCAACGTGTCCAGTCACCGTTACCGTGCACCAGGAGTTCAGTACGGCGGTGTTGAACGCGTTCGTATCCGCAGCATTCACAAATGCTACACCGGGAGGCAGGCTTTCGGATTTATCTACCACATCTGCCACGCATACCTTCATACCCATCTGGAGTGCGTAGTGCAGCACGCCGCGCCCCACCTTGCCGCAGCCCACGATAAGTAGCGGCATGCCTTGCAAATCTGAATACCCCAGCTGGTGCAGGGCCCGGAAAAAGCCTTCGCCTGTGCCCAGTACTGTTTCAATGCGTTTAATCCTGCCGGAATCCGCCAGAATGACGGGGTGGTGCGGGTGCTGGTAGCGGTGTACTCCGGTGCGGGTCAGTTCTGCGGCTCCCAGACGTGGGTGCAGTTCGTTGAATTGGCCGGAGCAATCCAGCAGAATATCAAAATCATCCATGCCGCGTGGTGCTCGCCGTATGCCGAAATCCGCCAGCATGTTCAGAGTGGCCTTGTCGCAGGGCATTCCCGGGCGATCAGGCACCCAGACCTCTGCTCCGGCGGCCAGCAGAGCCATGTATTTACCCAGCGTGTTGCGGAAAGTCGGAGTGCCGTCCAGCACACGAAGCCCCTCCAGCGGCAGCGTGCGGCTCCATTCTTCTGCCTGCCAGAGCAGGGTGGGCCACTCCTCCGGACGGTAATAGTGATTCAGATAGGCGCGAATCAGCTCAGCCTGCGTATTCATCCTGCCCCACAGTCTACTCTCCCCCTCCGGAAAAGCAAGAAAAAACGCGCCTTTCTGCCGTAGAAAGGCGCGTGACAAAATAATAATTAACCGGCTTACTTGATGCGGTCGTTTTCACCCGTGCCCCAGGAGGGCTTGAAGTCGGGGATGCGGTGGCCGCTGCCGGGGCAATCTGCTGGCACGCGGTACTGCTCGCGCAGCTTGTGGTAAGTCTCTGTGAGCTGCTTCATCACATCCGCATAGGCGGGATCCTGGGCCACATTGCGCATCTGCTTCGGGTCCTTCTCGTTGTCGATGAGCATCCACTCATTCTCCGGCTTGCGCACACCGCTCTTGCGTTCCTCATCCGTGGGGGTCCAGATGTGGGCGAAGGTATAGCGCTGCGTGCGCAGACCATCGTGGCGCGGGGCGTTGTGCTCACCCGGCTGCTCGTAGAAGGCATAGTAGAGCGGTCGGTCGGTGAATTCCGGAGCTTCACCTGTCTGGAAAAGCGGAGTCAGGGACACGCCCTCCATGGTGCGGGTGTTCTCCGGAGTGTTTACACCGGCAATCTCCAGAATGGTGGGGGCGTAGTCGATATTCTGCACCATGGCCTGGGAGCGCTTACCTGCGGCAATCTTACCTTTCCAGCGCATCACCAGCGGCATGCGGAAACTCTGCTCGAAAATCCAGCGCTTGTCGTACAGCCCATGTTCGCCCAAGTAGAATCCCTGGTCGCCCACATAGATGACCAGCGTGTTTTCGGAAAGACCGTGGCGGTCCAGGTAATCCAGCAAGCTGGAAATAGACTGGTCTACCGAAAGCAGGGTGCCCAGGTAATCCTCCATATACCAGCGCCAGCGCAGCACAGCCATGTCGCGCTCCGTCTTCACCTTGCCGTTGCGGAAAGCCTCCACGAACTCACGTGTGCGGGTGGTAAAGAAGTCATCGTACACCTCCTTGGTTCCTGGGTCCATGTGGTTTGTATCCCAGCCGAAATTATTCTTAGCGGGGAATTTCGGCTTATGGGCCTCCCAGTCAAAATCCGTGGGAACGCCACCGTTGTCCTTGAAGACGCCGCGGTTCACCATGTTGCGCAGTGCCCACTTCGGCACAATCTCCTTCATTACATCGAAAGGAATCTCCTTCTGCACCAGGTGGTTGTCATTCCAGTTGCACATATCCCACAGCACGCTCTGGCGATTGTGGCGCATGAACTCCGGACGGTTTGCGTAATCATCCATCAGCGTATCCGGCGGCGTCAGTTTGGAAACATATTCTTTCACTGCTTTCAAGTGGCGCGGGGCCGGAATCCAGTTACGGTGCGGTGCCTTGTGCCCCACAATCAGCGCAAAGGGTTTGGTCTTGTCGCGGTTTTCCATCCAGTCAATAGCCTTGGTTGTCACCAGGTCGGTAACATAACCACGGTCCTGGTGGTGTGTGGTGCGTCCGTTGATGCCAGCCTGGTGGAAAGTGGGGTTCCAATAATCACCCTGGCTTGGGAATACCTGCCAGGAATTGAATCCGGTCGGCTGGGAAATAAGGTGCCACTTGCCCACAATACCTGTCTGGTATCCGGCAGCCTGCAGCATCTTCGGGTAAGTCGGCTGGGCACCGTTGAACGCCGGGCCTCCGTAGTTATACAGGAAGCCGTTGTTGTGCGAATGGCGTCCGGTCAGCATGCAGGCACGGGAAGGTCCGCACAGAGAATTGGCGCAGTACGAGCGGTCAAACACCATGCCCTCATTTGCCAGACGGCGGAACCCCGGCATCGGCATCGGCGTATCTGCATCGCAGCTGCCCAGCACCTCCGGTGAGTGGTCATCCGTAATAATGAAAAGCAAATTCGGCCGGGTATCTGCGCCTGCTGCAGCACCCACGCTGAAAAGCATGGCTAATGTCGTCAGAATCGGAGTCAACTTCATAGCCCCTCTATCCTACTAAAATGCTTTCCTCTCGTCAACTGTAGAATCTCCTCATGCCTGAGCCGGGTTTGTTTTCAGTAGCATCCTGCGGAGAAGTCTGAAGGCTATGGCTGGTGGGGACTGGTGAAGTCGCCCTGCCGTGGCTTGTAACATAATTGTAACATTCTTGGTAAGTTATGTTCTCGCGTGTGATGGAAAAATATGCTAAGGATATTTCAGCGCAATAACCCGGAATAGCTATTTATGGCATTACATATTCAAATGAGCGATGAAGCAGAAAAAGAGGTTAAGCGAACCCGATGGAAAGGAGTCATTTCTTCCATTGGTGCGGCCGTAGCCTTTTCTCTGACATTTGGCCTGACCCTGACCTTTACGGCCATTTACTTTGCTGCGGATTCTCCTGCAGAGTTTTTGTTCTACGTTCCTCCGGCGGAGTACGAGGAGTCTCTTTCTGTGCCAACCACGCCCAGGTTTGTCTCCAGCGCAGTGATGCCGACCAACGCTGTAGCTTCTCCTGTAATTGTATCTTCAGGTGTTGCCTCTGTATCCATGACTCATCTCAACATCGAAATGGATGCACCTGCAAGTGAAAGCGTTTCTATTCAGACAGACATCGGGATAGATGCTGAATTAGGAGAGCTGGGGGAGGCTGGCGGGCTTCTGGGCTCCAGTCAGCCTGCAGGTTCTGCACTGGAAGGTACGCTCTATGACCTGAAGCAGTCCAAGGGTGGTGCACCCACCAAAGTGGCTCCCGGTGGTAAGGTGGATAAGAATGAACTTTATGCCACGGTGGGTGGTTATCTGAAGAACTGGAGCCAGAGTGCTCTGGCTCGTTTCTATAAGTCCCCCGCCAAGCTGTATGCCTCCAACTTCTTCCTGCCCATGGCTCAGGCCTCACTGGCTCCGGACGCATTCCAGTGCGCCCAGAAAGTGAAGCCCGCCGCCTGGCTTGTGGTGTACCGCGGCAAGGTGAAGTCCCCGTTCACTGGCAAGATGCGTTTCGTTGGTACGGGTGACGAC
Organism: Akkermansiaceae bacterium UBA3385; assembly: GCA_002358905.1. Taxonomy (GTDB): domain Bacteria; phylum Verrucomicrobiota; class Verrucomicrobiia; order Verrucomicrobiales; family Akkermansiaceae; genus Akkermansia. The sequence continues at coordinate 819 of DEPT01000007.1, read as the reverse complement.
TTCATCGGCGTGCGTTTCAATGGCAAGTGTGTTCTGGAAGGTGGTTATCGTCTGCCCGCCGCCTATAAGAAGAATGACTTGAGCCTGGTGCGTATCTCCGGTCCCGATCACGCTAAGCATAAGGGCCGTATCAAGAGCGGTGAGGATAGAGCTCACAAGAACTATGAGTTCATCAACTATCCCGGCATTAATACCTGGAATAATGAAGTTGGTGGTCTTACTGCAGGCGACCCCATCGATGTCAAGGAAGGCGTTTCCTATCCCATCGAAATCGCCATCACGGAAGAAGGTGGTAAGTTCGGTTATGTGCTTTTCTGGGAGAATCTTTCCGATAATCCTGTGGTGAAGAATGGAAAGGTGAGCGGTGGTAAGAAGTTCTACCTCTTCCGCACCAACTTCTCCGCCCCGGAGCAGGGTGAACTCAAAAAGCTTATCGGCGATAAGCACAAGGCCGGTGATAATATGGAATGGCCTGACTTCGACCCGGACTCCCCCATCTGGGTTGCAGTTCCCTGATTCGGTTTCTGTATAGGATAATATAAAAGCTAAAAGTCTCCCCGGTGATTTCACGCCGGGGAGATTCTTTTTTTGTGGGGGGCAGAGAGTTCAATAATCAGTCTACCTTTATCAAAAAATACAGGATTTTGGCTTTTTAGTGTAATTCATGCAGAAATCTCAAAAATATTTTTCTGCTGTAACTCGCTATGTTTCGTGTGGGTTAGAACATGGTTGCAAAAATGATGCACAAAAAATCTCAAAAATGAGCTTGACGTGAAACGGCGGTTGTGATAAGCTCTGCCCCGCACCCCACTACGGGGC
>DEPT01000069.1 GCA_002358905.1 Akkermansiaceae bacterium UBA3385 | reverse complement strand
TTACCTATTTTGGACAGCTATGCCTTTCATCCACTCTCTGGATACAAGGCAGATTCAGCACCACTCAAAGATGAGAGCCTTGCCGGGCGGAAGGGAGATGGCAAGTCCGGTTGTCTCCAGCGTGGCGGAGTCTACCTCAGCAATGGAGGTGGAGGCATCCAGCAAGGGGACAAAACAGAACCGGCCGGGCTTTTTACCGGCCCATTCCATGGCATTCAGCGGAATGTGGACGTGTGTATCAACGGATTCGGAAGGGCTCAGGTTACAGACCACCAGCAGAGTGGATTTTGCCTTCCGATAATGGCGCAGGAATGCGTATAGCGAGCGGCCGGAAGACTCATCGCCGGGCCGTCGACCAAAACCGGGCGTCTCTCGATTAGCCCAGTTAAGTCCGTAGAATCCACCCTTGGAAAGCGCAGGATGTTGCAGAAGAGAAAGCAGACGCTGCGTGAAGTGGCATAAAGCTCGTTCATCATCGGTCAGCAGCGCACCATCGAACAGTCCGCCATTGCTCCAATGCTGCAGATTCGGCAGCGAGGTATAATCGAAAATGCTGGTACGTCCGTTATCGCCGCCATACCCGCCAGGGCCGGCTGCAGATTCGCCGAACTCCTGGCCATTGTATACCAAAACCGGTCCGGTGCTGCTGCAATACTGGGCCACCATGACGGATTGAACGACCTTGCTGCCCATGCCTCCCCAATACAAGGGAGACGCGATGCGCGGTTCATCGTGATTCTCTATGTATCGCACACCGCCGGAATACAAAGGCGAGGTTTCCCGATGCTGTGAGTCAAGGTCATTTGCCCATGCGCCCCCTTCATATATCTGGCGCAGGGATTCATACGAGACTCCATCGTACACTCCGTCGAATCCGGCAGAAAGAAGAGCCGCATGCACCGGGCCATCGATAAGCTTCAGGTGGTCATCGTAGCCCTCGGCAATGAAGAAAGCAGAGCTGTCGCGCAAGCGGGCATGCGCAATAATCCACCGCCAGAAAGGCAATGGCCCCATGTGCGCCATGTCACAGCGGAAGCCCCCCACGCCCATATCCTGCCAGTAAGCCAGCACCTCATTCATGAGTCGCCATGTGCGCGGCAGCGCGTACTCCGGAGCCAGAAGTCCGGGCAGAGCCTCTGCCGCATGGGCACCATGCCGGAAATCCACCCCGTAGTTCAGCTTGGCGGTTTCATACCAATCGTACGCCCCTGGCGACCAGGAAAGCACATTATTCCCCGTTACACGGCCACGCCCCTGCTCCGGGGCAAACGCCCCTTCCGGCAACTGCATAGACCAATCTGAACCGTGTGGTTCCAGGTAATAAAAGGAATTATCCCGGGCGTAAAAGCGGGATGTATCATCACCAGCGCCAAAGCTGCTCTCAGGACGCACGGTGGAATGGTAGTTCCGAGACACATGATTGGGCACAAAATCAATAATCGGAACCATCCCCCAGCGGCGGCAACGCTGAAGCAACGCTGCAAACTCAACTCGGCGATTTTCCACATTCTCCGCCAGGTCCGGGTCCACATCAAAGTAATCCGTAACAGCGTAAGGGCTGCCAGCCTTTCCCTTCACAATACACGAAGGGTCAGCAGGCAACCCCACATGCGCCGTCTGGGTTGCGTGCCGCAGCACGCCGGTAAGCCACAGGTGGGTAACACCCATGCGAGCAATCTGTTCCAACGCCGTATCCGAGACAGCATTGAAAGACCCACAACCATTTTTCTCACGCGTTCCCCAAGGCACGCCGCCTGTGGTAAAATTGGAGAAATGGCGGACGAAAAGCTGGTATACAACGGGTCTCATGATGTTATTCCAGCATACTAGCATGCCGGATTATCCATTTCAAGAAGAAAGCACTAACTGGTTCGCAGGTTTTGCACAATTAATAGAGCGCATAAACGCCACGCTTGTCTGGTCTGTCTATTATTTTAACTCAGAATTCACAAGTAATCAACCTTCAGACGCCAGCAAGGACGCCATATCACCTGGCAGGGGGCTTTCCACAGTAATCAGCTCTCCACGCCATGGGAAGGTGAGTCTGCAGGCGTGCAACGCATGCCGAGGCAACACAAGCCGCTGAGCAAGCTCCGGTGTCCACCCGGTCTTAATGAAATCAAGATAGCAGCTTTCATCTCCGCCGTAAATCTTATCCCCGACCAAGGGACAGCCCAGATAGGCTGCGTGCACGCGAATTTGGTGCATGCGCCCGGTGTGGGGAATACAACGCAGCAAGGACATGCGCCCGCAGCGGCGAAGCACCTCGAACTCCGTGCGGCATGCCTTACCTGCAGGGTGGCAGCATTGGCGAACGTGGATACGCGTATCGGCCACATCTTCCATGCGCAGGATGGGCTCTGCGCAGCAGGCGGCGTTCCACAAGGGAGCCCCCTGCACTACCGCAAGATATTCCTTATGCAGAAGACGAGCCTGCATAGCCTTGCCCAGTTCGCGGGCAGCTTCCGCCGTCTTGGCCACAAGTGTTATACCACTTGTTTCACGGTCCAAACGGTTGACAAGGGACACTTGTCCGCCTGTGGCCACCTCGTAGGAAAGCAGTTCATGCAAGCCGTGCCACAGAGTAGGCTCATTTTTCTCCCCCGTGGGATGAGTAAGCAAGGGAGCAGCCTTTTCCACAGCCAGCACGCCGTCATCCTCGTACAGGACGCGGAACTCCGGCACCACGGCTATGGGCATATCAAAAGTCATTTAGAAAATACAGCCGGATCAATTTCCACCCATTCGCCGGGCTGCAGGTTCAGCTCCTGCAATTTAAGGGGCCCGATTTCGATGCGTTCCAGCGTTTCCACAGGAGCCCCGACAGAGGCCAGCATGCGCCGCACCTGGTGGTAACGCCCCTCATGTAAGGTCAGCAGTCCGGCACAATCTCCCGTAAGGACAAGCTCCGCAGGCAGGCACGGAGTCCGTTCCCCCTGAAGCATGAACTCTCCGCTGGCAAACAGGCTGACGGCCTCCTGCGGTATCGGCGCCGAGGTAGTAAAGGCGTATACCTTGGGCACATGGCGCTTCGGGCTGGTCTGGGCATGCTCAAACGCGCCATCATCCGTAAGCAGCAACAGACCGCTCGTCTCCTTATCCAATCGGCCGACTGTATTCACCGCCGGATTCCGGCGCAACCACTGCGGCGGCAGCAGATCATACACAAGTTCCCCCTCCTCCTTGTGACTGCATGTGCAGCCCAGAGGCTTATAGAAAGCCACATACAGCCCCTTCGGAAACTCGACAGGCTCACCATCTATCAATACCGACTCCGGCTCCACCTTCTCACTGGGAGATTTAACAGGTACTCCATTGCTGGTCACGCGGCCCCGCTTCAGCCACTGCGCCACCTCGCGTCTGCTGCAATACCCGAATCGGCTCAAAAGTGCGTCTGTTCTCATGCCAGAGGCATTTTGCCATACTTTTTTGAAAAAACAAGATTGAAATCAAATCAGGTTTGTGATAAAACTGGTCAAGAATCATTGGCTTCCAATGCTCTCTCATCGGCAAGCCGTCCATTCTCCCATCTCTACATCTTCACTTATGGCAATTACTATCATCACTGAACGTCAGCTCGCTGCTGACCAGCTGGGTCTCTGGAAAAAGGCCATGCAGGCCGTGCAGACGAAAAACTACAAGTACGCCGTCACCATTCTCAAAACTCTGGTCAAGCGAGTTCCCGGTTTCCTGGAAGGCCGCAAACTACTGCGAGCCTGTGAAGTGAAGAGCGCACCGGAAGCAGGCCGCAAGGCATCTCTTTTCGGCGGCCTTCGCGTCACCACTTCCCGCAAGGACCCGGAATCTGTTCTGGTGAATATCGAGGATGAACTGGAGCGCGACCCCTACTCCGTCACCGCCAACGAGGCACTCTTTGCTGCAGCCAATGACCTGGGGCTGAATGACATTGCCGCATTCGCCCTCGAAACCATCTGCCAGGGCATGCCGAACGACAAGAAGCACCTGCACCTGCTGGCCAATCACTACATCAAGCACGAGCAGTTTGCCGAAGCAGCAGAGACGTATCGCCGTGTGCTCAAGGTTGACCAGACGGACCCCGTAGCCATGCGCGGTGAAAAGGACTGCTCTGCACGCGCTACCATGAAGCAAGGTAACTGGGAAGGCAAGGGCGACTTCCGCACCAAGATGAAGAACGCCAATGCCACCGCGGATCTGGAAAGCGCCGATAAGATGGGCCTTACCCGTGCTGAACTGGAAGCCCGCCTCGCTCAGCTTTCCGAGCAGTATGCCGCCGATGCCACAAACCTGCCCGTGGTGAAGGACATTGCCTCCGTTTACGAGCAGATGGAAGACTACGCCAACGCCTACTCTTTCTATGCGTACGCCTACCAGCTCAGCGGCTCTGCCGACGTAGCCCTGAACGACAAGGCCATGGCCATGCACGAAAAGGCCATGCAGGCTGAAATCGAATATTATGAGCAGGTGCTGGCCGCAGATCCGACCAATGAAGAAGCTGCCGCCACCCTGGCACAGCGCAAGGCTGAAATCGCCCAGGCTGTTGTGGCAGATGCCCGCGCCCGCGTGGAAGCCAACCCCACCGATGCACAGCTTCAGTTCAAGCTGGGTCAGGCGCTTTTCGATGCCGGCGAATACACCGAGGCCATTCCCGCCCTGCAGCGTGCCCGCACCAACCCGAACATCCGCATCAAGTCCATGCTCATGCTCGGCAAGTGCTACCACGCCAAGAACATGGTGGACATGGCTATCCGCCAGCTTCAGGAAGCAGACAAGGAACTTCTCACCATGGACGACACCAAGAAGGAAGTGCTGTACATGATTGGCGTGCTTTACGATGAAGCTGGCAACAAGGAAAAGAGCATCGAAACGCTCAAGGCCATTTACGAAGTGGACTACGGCTACAAGGATGTGGCCACCCGCGTGGAGTCAGCCTACAACTAAAGAGCCACTGCATATCCCCCCTCCCAGAACCCCGGCTGAACAAGCCGGGGTTCTTCTTTTGGCACTCACGCTGTCCGGGCATCCGAATGTCTCCGCATCCTGCGCAGAAATAGGCAGTGCGTCACATGCATTTTTCCGCGCAGTGACACGGATTTCGCTTGACAAAGAGGCCGGTTTTCTGCCACTAATAGAAACAGCGAAGCGCCTCGGGCGCACAACAATTTTCCCCGACATGTCCAAGACTCTTATCATAGCCGAGAAACCCAGTGTAGCAGCAGATTTAGCACGTGTGCTGGGTAAGCAACTGGGTAAATTCAAGAAAGATGACTCGGGGCAGAGTTTTTCTAATGATACGCTCATCATCACCTCGGCCGTAGGCCATCTGGTGGAGCAGAAAAAACCGCAGACCGAAGACGGCAAGAGCCTGCCTTGGAAAATGGAATATCTGCCCGTGATGCCCAGCAACATGGAGCTTGAGCCCATTGCCAAGTCTGCAGACAGACTCCGCAAAGTTCTTAAACTGGCACGCAGCAAGGAAGTTGCAGAAATCGTGAACGCATGCGATGCCGGGCGCGAAGGTGAATTGATTTTCCGTAACATCATTCGCTTCGGTAAAATCAAGAAGCCAATCCGCCGTCTCTGGATGCAGAGCATGACGGATGACTCCATCATTGAGGCATGGAACGCGCTGAAAACAGATGAGGAAATGCTCAATCTGGCAGACGCAGCCGTGTGCCGCAGCGAATCAGACTGGCTGGTCGGGCTGAACAGTACACGAGCCCTCACCTCCCTGCAAAGCGGTGTGGGAGGCTTCAATGTGACCCCGACGGGACGTGTCCAGACCCCGACCCTTGCCCTGCTGGCGGCCCGGCAGAAGGATATCCTGGCTTTCACCCCCGAGACTTATTACGAGGTACACGCCACATTTGCAGCCAAGGGAGGCAGCTACACGGGGCGCTGGTATGATGCAGATTGGAAAAAGGACGAGAAAGCGCCCCAGCGTACGAAAGAACGCCTGTGGGACGCAGCCACGGCAGCAGCCATCACCCAGCGCTGCCAGGGTCGCACCGGCACCGTCAAGGAAACCCGCAAGCCGGTTTCCATGCCCGCACCCCTGCTCTTTGACCTGACCTCACTCCAGAAGGAGGCCAGCAACCGCTTCGGATTCTCTGCCCGCCGCACCCTGCAGATAGCCCAGGAGTGCTATGAAAAGCACAAAGTACTGACTTATCCGCGTACAGATTCCAAGTTCCTTCCGAACGATTACCTGAAAGTAGCCACACGCACCGTTGCCGCTATTGCGGAGAATATGCCCGAATACGCCGGTTTTGCCGGTTCCATTCTGGAGAACCACAGCGTGCGACCCAACAAGCGCGTGTTCGACAGCTCCAAAGTAAGCGACCACTTTGCCATTATCCCCACAGGTAAGTTCGTGAACCTCACCGGAGATGCCGCGAGAATTTTCACCCTCGTAGTGCAACGGTTCCTGGGTGTCTTCATGCCCAACGCAGAATATGAGGACACGGAACGCACTACCATTGTCACAAGTCCCGGAGCCACGGACAGTTTCTACACGCATGGCCGCGTGATGCTGACCCCCGGCTGGCGTGCTCTGTACGGACCGGACAAACGCAAGAAAGATGAACTCTGCCCAGTATCTGCCAAGGAAGAAGTGACAGCAGCCCAGGTGGAAACCAGCACAGAGCAGACTAAGGCCCCGGCAGCCTATACAGAAGCAACGCTGCTCACAGCCATGGAAACAGCCGGCAAGCTTGTGGAGGATGAAGACCTGGCCGATGCGATGAAGGAACGTGGCCTGGGCACTCCTGCCACGCGCGCAGCCATTATCGAAGGTCTCATCACTCAGGAATACATTGCCCGCGAAGGCAAGGAGCTCATTGCCACCCGCCGAGGCATGGATCTTATCGATTTACTCGGAAAAATCGGTCTGAGCACGCTTTCCAGCCCTGAACTCACGGGGGAATGGGAATACCGGCTCAAGCAGATGGAATGCGGCCGCCTGAATCGTGATACTTTCATGAAGGATATCCGCACCTACACCACAGAAATTGTGGAATCCGTGCGCGATTACATGCAGAACGGCAAGAACCCGGACCTGGAGCTCACCTGCCCGGCTTGCGGAGCTAAGGGGCTGAGCAGCCGAGTCGATGCCATTTCCTGCAACAATTGCAAGTTCCGTCTCCGCCGCGTGCACGCCGGGCTTTCCTTGTCTGACGAACAGCTCTGCGAGCTTATCAGCAGTGGGTCCCTGCCGGTCATGGACGGTTTCCGCTCCAAGTTCGGCAAGCCTTTCAAAGCAGGCTTACGTATGGTAGCCCCCCAGACCGCACGCAGCACATGGAAGGCCGAGTTCTACTTTGACTCCGACCGTGCAGCAGAAACCAAGACAGAGGAAGCCCCGACCACAACTGCCGGAAGTATTCTGGTGAAAGATCAGGGAGAACTTGAGCTGCAGGTGAACGATAAACAATGGAGCGTGCCGGAATACACCCAGGCAGGTGGACGCAAGGGATTCACCATGTCCCGCACCATTCTGGGCAAGGAAATCGGCGAAGACGTGCTGCGCCAGGTGCTGGCAGACGGCAAGAGCGAGCTGCTCACCGGCTTCATCTCCCAGCGAACAAACCGAGCCTTCGATGCTTTCCTGGTTCTGGATGCCAAGAAAGGCAATGTAGGATTTGAATTCCCCCCGCGCGAACCTCGCCAGAAGGGCAGCAAGGAAAAAGCAGATAAGAAGTTCACAGCCGCCTCTGCATCATCCGAAGATTTGAGTAAAGGCACCAACCACGGTCCCGTGAAAGTTAAGAGCAAGGGAGAATACAATCTCGTGGAAACCGAAAACGCCTGGCATGTGGATGGTCTGGCCTATGGCAAGACCCGCAAACCGCTGGTCATTCCCCGCACCATGTGCGATATCGACCTCACAGCCGCTACAGTTGTGCAGCTGCTTACCAAGGGTAAGACTGAACTCATCAAGGGGTTCACCAGCCACAAGAGTGGTAAGCAATTCGATGCCTATCTCGTATTCAATGCTTCAACGGGCCGCGTTTCCTACGAATTCCCCCCACGCAAGTGAATTCTCCAGCCAGAAAGCAAAGCCATGGGTGTAGTCAGAAAAATACTCAGTTATTTTGATGTCTTCACCACAGGCATTATCATCAGCCTGCTGGCAGGTATCCTTATCCCTTGCCATGGAGAAGGTGCTGCCTTCTTTGATTGGGTCACGAATGCAGCAATCATCCTGCTATTTTTTCTGTATGGAGTCAAACTTTCCCGAAAATCTGTAGTAGAAGGACTGCTGAACTGGCGCCTGCAAAGCATGGTGTTTGCTTTCACCTTTGTCTTTTTTCCGCTGGTCATTCCCTTGATGCGCCCGGTTTTTGAACCACTGGTGGGTGGGGCGCTCTACCTGGGGCTTCTTTATGTAGCATGCCTGCCTTCCACGGTGCAAAGCAGCATTGCCTTCACCTCCGTGGCTGGAGGAAACGTACCTGCCGCCGTCTGTTCAGCATCTGTCTCAAGCCTGCTGGGTGTATTTCTCACGCCATTCCTGGTCAGTCTACTCTTTGCCACCGACGGCAACGGAGCCCAGGTCGGTCTCGACACCGTGCTGAAAATCTGCTACCAGATTCTTCTTCCTTTCATTCTCGGTCAACTCAGCCAGCCTTTGTTCCGGAAATGGGTGCTGGGACATAAGACTCTCATCGGATGGAACGATCGCAGCACCATCTGGCTGGTGGTATACACAGCTTTCTCCAATGCGACCAGCGGCGGCTACTGGGACAAACTCCAGGCCGCGCAACTTGCCGGACTTGTCGTAGTCTGCATCATTATTCTCTGCATGACATTCCTTGCCACCTGGTACAGCAGCAGACTCCTTGGTTTCAAACGTGAAGACTGCATCACCATTGTCTTCTGCGGCTCCAAGAAAAGCCTGGCCGTGGGCGCCCCCATGATGCTCGCCATCTTCGGACAGCTCGACAACAACCTCCTGCTCCCCCTCATGGTATTTCACCAGGTGCAGCTCATGCTCTGCGCTCACCTCGCCCGCATCTGGCAAGGTAACAAGTCTGCAGATTCCGGCGGATATTGAATACGAATGTCCAATATTTGACATATATCGGTTTTCGTATTATACTCTCCGCGCGTTATGGAAACAACGGAAAGCTTTGTGCGTTGGTCGGCTTCTCACTGGGGGGCAGTTATTGTCACCTCTGTGGTAACTCTTAGTATCATCTGTGGAGCCCTGCGAAAATCTCTGGAAGTACGTCAGAACGTATGCCGGGGACTGGCGATTGCGGTGGGGTGCATCTACCTGGCAGACAGCAGTTTTATCATCCTTACCCAGCACCACGGCAGCTGGGAACAGAATCTCCCACTGCACTACTGCAGCATGATGCTTCTGGTGGCAACATATGCGCTCTGGACAAGAAACCGCACTGCTTGTCTGGTACTCTACTTCGGTGCACTGACAGCCTGTCTGCAGGGAATGATAACACCGGCTCTGGATAAAGATTTCCCCACCCTGCGCTATTTTTCCTTCTTCTGCGTACACGGCATTCTGATGCCGGCAGCCCTGACGGTTCCTTTACTTCTGGGCATCCGAGCCCGAATAAAGGACGCGCTGAAAAGCCTACTGCTCATGGATGCCTACCTGCTCTGCATTCATCCCGTGAACCTGCTTCTGGGGACAAACTACGGATTCACCATGAAAAGCCCTGTACCGGGTTGTTTACTGGACTATCTGGGGCCTGCACCCTGGTACTACCTGTTGTTGCAGATTCCGGCGTTCCTCCTGTTTGCTCTCATGGCGTTACCCATCAGAGAAAGGAAATCAGGAACAACGGAGTTATCTACCAACGAATGAAGCCACTCAGGCACCGAGAAGCTTGAGGATGGTTTCACGGGTTGCAGGGTCGTGCACTTCACGGGCGTAAGTGGAAGCCTTGCAGCCGTTTTCATCCACAAGTTCCGTATCAGCACCTGCTGCCAGAAGCGACTGCACCAACTTGTCAAAGCCGGACCAGCAGGCAATCATCAGCGGGGTCACGCCTTCCTTATTCCGGGCATCCACAGAAGCACCACGCTCCAGCAGAACTGCTGCAATTTCCGGATGATTATGGCGCACCGCGAAATGCAGCGGAGTGTCACCAGTGAAGTTAACGGAGTTAACCTGGGCGTTGTGAAGAATCAAGGTTTTCACTACATCGAGGTGCCCCGCACCGGCAGCTGTCATGAGCGCCGTTGTGCCTTCTGCATCCACGGCTTCCACACAGGCACCCTGCTCTACCATACGCTGCACGGAAAGAGCATCGCCCACCCTCACCCATTCAGCAAGCAAGGCCGTTTCCTCCGGGGCAAGCTGAGCCTGCGTAGGCATATATGGAGCAAGCCAAACGGCGCCAATCACCACAGCTGCCGCGATGGTGCCACCAAGAATCGGAATATAACGCATCTGCATCGTAGTATAAAGTAATACCGTTGTCTATCAAGCAAGGGAAGATAAAACCTTACGGAGAATCTCCAGCCCCTCGGCAAGAGTTTCTTCCGGCACATTGAGAGCGGGAATGATACGCAGAGTATCCGGTCCCGCAGGACAAGCCAGCAAGCCGGCTTCGCGGCAGAGGTTATTCACATGGGAGGCAGGAGTCTGCCCGGCCGGAACAACAAAGGAACCGGCACGCAGCCCCACACCACGCAGAAGACCGAGGCCGCGAACCATTTCCACACAGGGAAGATTCCAGCCTTCAACCGTTGCCTTAATCTGATCGCCAAGAACAGCAGCCCGTTCCGTAAGGTTCTTATCCAGTACTTCCGTCACCACAGCAAGGGCAGTTGCGCAGGCAATGGGGGTACCACCGAATGTTGAACCGTGAGAACCAGGGCCCATAATGGAAGAAAGCGGTGTACCATCAGCATCAATAGCACGGTTATTCACCCAGAAGCAGCCAATGGGGAAACCACCACCAATACCCTTGGCACAGGAAACGAGATCAGGCTGAACTTCAGGGCAAACGGCCTTCCAGCCCATTGTAGCACCGCAACGTCCGACGCCACACTGAACTTCGTCAATCATGAGCAGCAAATCCTGCTCCTTGCAGAGCTGCGCCACGCCGCGAAGGAACTCGGGTGTTGCAGGATTCACACCTCCCTCACCCTGAACAGCTTCGAGCATAATACCGCAGGTTACCGGAGAAACAGCGGCTCGAAGGGCTGCCAGGTCATTGAAATCCACATACTTGAACCCAGTCAGCAAAGGGTCAAATTCTACCTGAACCTTCTCCTGCCCGGTTGCTGCCAGCGTGCCGAGTGTGCGACCATGAAAACTCTTATTGAAGGTGATGACCTCGTATCTGGGCGCGCCATCTGCAGCAGGGCGGCGATGCCCAAAGCGGCGGGCCGTCTTTATCATGCCTTCATTACCCTCTGCACCGGAATTACAGAAAAACACACGCCCCGGAATACCGATAAGTTTTTCCACCACCAGTTCTGCCAGTTTTGCCTGACCGGGAATACCATACAGATTAGAACAATGCATCAGGGTGTTAGCCTGTTCAGTAAGCGCCTTAACCACAACGGGATTACAATGCCCTAACGAGCAAGTCGCAATACCTGCACAAAAATCCACATAACGGCGACCTTCCGTATCATACAGATAAGACCCCTCCCCACGCGCAGCATCGAAAGGTGCGCGCCCATACGTCGGCAATACATACTGGTCGTTCATAACAGCCACCAATCTACACCCTCAGTCCTGATTTGTCAATTCTTTACCGCATTACTGGCTTAGTCTGGGCGAGCAAATTACTTTTTCGGAGTATGAGTCTGGGGGTTAGGTGCAGGGCGCAGTTCAGGCATAAATGTCTCTGCCGTTTTCTGAACAGCCGGACGGAAGGGAGAACGTGGAGTGTCCACTAACAAGCGCTGCATAAGCTGACGACCATAATGTTCCTCTTTCCTGACAAAGGCTAAGGTAGCCTGCAGAAGCGAAGGACGCACACGGTTGCGCTCGTCTTTAGCCCGGCGGGCTACCTGGCCGAAACATTCCATGGCCACATCCAGCTCTCCCAGCTCTGCAAGATGCCATGCCAGCATTTCCAGCAGCTGCGGCCCCTGCGGGGTACTCAAACGGGCATGCACCGCATTCAGTATCTCTTTACGGTTACCACCTGTATTCTGCAACAAATGCCGCCACTGCACAAAAACATTATTGCCATCACCGCCATTCCGGCTCAAGACTTCAAACGGCTTGTACAGAGGGTCTCCCAATACCACACCTTGCCATGAAAGCCATGGGGTGGCAACAAGCGCAGCCTCTGCCACCGTGTAGCCCTTCAACAGACGCTCGAAGAAGATATCAATCCGCAGGGTTCCTGCCAAGGTGGGTTCATACACATTGCCGGCTGTGACCGCAGCACCTCGCTGCAACAGGGCACCTACCCAGCTGTGCTCACTTTTCACCGATGTTGCACTGTAGGAATGCAAATGATACGCCACGGCTCCGGGAGCAAAACGGAAATCGGCATGGGTCTTGGGATTAAACGGACCATTTGCCGGGTGGGCATACCACCCGAAATATACCGAAGTGTTCTGCATCAATGGGAATGCGGGCGCCAGTGTAGCCTTGCTTTCCTCATGAAAAAGCGGCAAGCCCTTTTCCTTAGCCTGGCGGGCAGCAGCTGAAAACCAGGCATCTCCACCAGCATAGGGACCACCCTGATCTACCACGGTCCACCCCCAGAGGCCACGGCGCTCCACTTCCGCAGGGAACTGAATCATGCGGCGGATTGTGGTATCATCCGGAGCATCAATTCGCGTTACCGCAAGTACAGGGCAAGAATCCGATTCAAACGGTTTCTGTTTGTCAAACAAGGGGTTATTCAAAGGGCCAGAGAGCGACACGTTGGCCCCCAGCAGCATCAGCTCCGAATCCACGGAGGCACAATTCTGCATGAGCCCCCCGGATTTCGCGCCGGGCGTCTGTTCTTCACGGACACGCAAAGGCATATCGGGCATCAGCACCATGGCAAACACCGGCTTCAGCCCCCGGTTCGGCACAGAGGGTAACCGCCAGCTGTTCTGCTGCGCTATCAGCATAAGCGGATAACGCACCTTGGTATCGTACTCCTGGCGGGAAATATCCTGACCTTTCGGCAACCCGCTTAACCCTACGCATTGAGCAGCAGGGATAGAACGTCTGGCACAATAGGCACGGGCACTTTGCTCACTTCGCTGGGAGGCCGCATTGTAAACCACTACCACCTGCGACGGCGTAAGTCCCCATGCAGCCAGGCAACTGCAGACAGCAACAAGCAAGCCCCGGAACATAGTCTGAAAATCAGCGTCTGCGGAACAGTCCGTTAAAGGCACTCATTCCCTTTGGCATTCTAGGCTTGCCGCCGCCACCCATCAGGGCAGATAAGTCTGGCATCTGACTCATGTCAGGCATGCCACCCTGCCCCATCAGCGCACTCATATCCGGCATGCCGCCCTGACCGTTCATCATGGCACTCATATCCGGCATTCCTGCACCTTTGGATGCACCTGCACTGCGCATCAGGTTCTTCATCATACCGCCCATCTTACCCTTACCGCTCATCATTTCCTTCATTTCCTTGAAGTTCTTGATGAAACGATTCACCTCGATTTCTGACACACCGGAGCCTTTGGCAATACGACGGCGACGGCTGGGTATGAGCAACTTGTAATTGACACGTTCTGCCGGTGTCATTGAAAGCACAATGGCCTCCATGCGCTTCATACGCTTGGGATCCATAGCGCCATCCGGCAGTTGCTTACGAATCTTACTGAAACCAGGAAGCAGGCCCAGCAGCCCTTCCAGCGGGCCCAGACTCTGCATCATCTTCATCTGACTCAGGAAGTCATTAAAATTGAACTCGCCGCTCATCATGCGGGTCATGGAGTTCATGGCAGATTCCTGGTCAATCTTCTCTGCGGCCTTTTCCACCAGACCTACGATATCTCCCATGCCCAGAATACGGTCTGCCATACGCTGCGGCACAAACGGTCCGAACATGTCAAGTTTCTCGCCCTCGCCCATGTACTTGATAGGCTTACCGGTGATGGCACGCATGGAAAGAGCTGCGCCGCCGCGTGCATCGCCATCAAGCTTGGTGAGAATGATACCTGTAAGGCCTACAGCAGCATCAAAAGTCTGAGCCACACGCACGGCCTGCTGACCGGTAGCAGCATCGGCCACCAACAGGGCTTCCTGGGGGGCAAGATACTTAGCAAGCTTCTTAAGCTCTGCAACAAGCTCCTCATCAACCTCCTGACGACCAGCCGTATCGAAAATAACAACATCGTGTTCCTGACCGGCAGCCCATTTGAGAGCATCCTTCGCCACACGAATGACATCCTTTTCCGTTGCAGAAGGTGTATAGACAGGCACATCAATCTGAGCCGCCAGGGTTGCGAGCTGGTCAATGGCAGCAGGACGTATAAGGTCACAAGCTACCAGCAAAGGTTTGTGCCCTTCCATCTTGAGTCGGCGTGCCAGCTTGGCACTGGTTGTAGTCTTACCTGCGCCATTCAGACCCACTACCAGAATTCGGGCCGGGGCCGGGTCGAGAGTCAGCGGGGCAGCATCGCCACCAAGGAGCTCTGCCAGCTGGTCTCGGAAAATCTTGACAATCTGTTCTCCGGGTTTTACAGATTTGAGCACCTTTTCTCCCATGGCTTCCTCTTTCACATGGGCAATGAACTCACGAGCTACACTGTATTCTACATCTGCATCCAGCAGTGCCATGCGAATATCGCGCAGCGCATCCTTGATATTGGACTCAGAAATCTTGCTCAGGCCCCGCATTTTGCGGAAAGCGTCATCGAGCTTGTCGGAAAGTAGGGAGAACATGCCTGAAAACTAGCAGAATTCTCTCGCAGTGTCAAGCAACTGCGCCGTCAGCAGTACTGATATTTAACGAATGCGGTATGGGGACTTTTACTTCCCTTACCAACAGAAACACTCTAAATCCGACAAAAAAGAAAGGAATTATGTCCGAATGCTGCATTGACACCCTGATTTGAAGGTCATACAATCAGGCCATGAGAAGAGTATTCTGCGGGATATGCGTAGTGCTGATGCTGTGCGCCATGGTCACGCAAGGCGCAGTGAGAGTAGCCAGTCTGCACCCCCTGTTGAGTGATATGGCCCGCCAGGTCGGAGGAGATGCCATAGAAGTAGTAGACCTGTTTCCGGCGAATGGAGAATTGCATGCATTCGAACCGACAGCAGCAGACGCAGCGGCAGCTGCGGGTGCCGCCTTGGTGCTGGCTTGTGGCAAAGGCGTTGAACCCTACCTGGAAGATCTGAGAGACTCCCTACCGGCTCGCACAACCATTGTGGAGCTTGGCAATGCAATTCCTGATGTCTACCTGCCCGGCACGCAAATTGCAGATCCTCACTGGTGGAACAGCCCCAACGCCATGAAACGAGCATCGCGCTCGTTAAAGGCAGCATTTGAAAAGATTCTCCCTGAACAGGAAGCCGCATTTACTGCAGGACAACGCCAATACGCGAAGTTGATGGACACGCTCGCGCGCGAAGCCCGCCTGGTTATTGCCAGAATTCCACATGAACAAAGAGTTCTGGTCACATCTCATGCAGCCATGTGTCACTTCTGCAAGGATTTTGGATTTACCCCGGTACCGGTACAAGGCATCGCCCAGGAAAGCGAAGGGGATACAGCATCTCTGGCCCGGGTATTATCCAGTCTCCGTAAACAATCCGTGCGCTGCCTGTTCTATGGAGTCAATGAATCGCCGAGGACTCTGCAGACTATAGCAACGCAGGTGGGTGCTACAACAAGACCGCTCGCTCTGGATGGAATCTACCCCGCAAACCAGAACTACGCCGATTTGTTCCGCTTCAATATCCGCCACATCGTGGAGGGCTTACATCCCTGATTTGACCGATGCGTTACCTCCTTATCTCACTACTTGCCGCCCTTCCCTTAACAGCCCGGGAGCTACCACCATCCTACGTCTGCGGAAAAACCAACTGTGCCCCGATTATTGATGGCAAAGGAAATGACGAAGCGTGGAAAGGAGTCCGGGAGCTCGCCCCCCTCAGAGACATCGAGGGAGGAACGATTCCCCATCACTGTCGCATCAAAATGCTCTGGGATGAGGATAATCTCTATATATTGGCCGATATGGATGAAAAGCACCTGTGGGCCACTCAGAAAGCTCATGATTCCGTCATCTACCATGACCCGGATTTTGAAGTATTCATTGACCCGGATGGCGATGGACTCAACTACATTGAGCTGGAAATCAACGAACTGAACACCACATGGGATTTATTCATCCATCGTCCTTATCGATTTGATGACCCTCATATCCTGCATGACTGGGAAATACCGGGACTGAAACATGCCGTACATCTGCGCGGTACGCTGAATTATTCCACCGACGAAGATGACGGGTGGAGTGTGGAACTTGCTATTCCCTGGAGCAGCATCACCAGCCACGCAACCCAGCCCCGTACGAACAAAGCACCAACTCCCGGAACAGAAATGAGATTTAATTTCTCCCGGGTAAACTGGCAAGTACAGGCAAACGTAAATGGGTATGAGAAACTACCACTTCCGGAAAGCAACCATGTTTGGGCACCCACCGGACAAATCAACATTCATCTGCCGGAGCACTGGGGGCGGGTCATATTCAGTCAGCATCCGGCATCCGAATGGGTGGCAGCCCCAGCAGCGCCACAGGATACCACTCGCCTCGACATCTTCCATGCCCTGAATGAGCAGCTGGCATACCGAAAGGAACACGGAAGATTTAACGAGTCGCCCAACCTTCCAGGACACATCAGCATCCATTTTCCTTGTAAGGACTTCTTTATCCTGTGTGCCACCTGCCCCCTGACAGGAACCCGAATGACGCTGGACAGCGAAGGACGATTCTCTGCCACACCACAGCAGAGCGCACCTCAGCTCTACCTCTGGGTACACGGCAACAACGAACGCAACGCAGAAGAATGGAGCAGGCGCTTCAAAAGTTACGCTGAAGCCGGAATCGGCACCGTCATCATCGATGGCACACCAGAACGGATTGAGCACCTGACTAAATTAGCCAGACAGGCAGGGCTGCGAGTCTTCGCGTGGCTCTGGGCCTTGAATCGGCCTCAGGATACCGTTGCTCTGCAGCACCCCGACTGGTATGCAGTAAACGCACAGGGTAAATCATGCCACCTGCCGGAGAACAGGCCATTTGTGGAATACTACCAGTTCCTTTGCCCCAACAATGAGGAAGTCAAGCAACATTTGCTGGCCCAGGTGAAACGGCTTGCCCGCATTCCTGGGCTGAACGGCATTCAGGCCGATTACATGAGACTGCCGGATGTGGAGCTGCCCCGCGGGCTCTGGGAAAAATACGGGCTGAACATGAGCCACGTTGCGCCGGAATTTGATTATTGCCACTGCACGACCTGCCAGCACGCTTTTAACGGCAAGCTGAAACAGACAGAGACATGGAAACAGTTCCGTCTGCAAAGCGTGGCGAATCTTTTCAACAGCCTGGCAGATGAAATACGCAAACACGGACTGTTGGCAGCTTGTGCGGTTTTTCCCAGTCCGGAATTAGCAGCACGTATGGTTCACCAGGATTGGAGTCTTTTCCACGCAGACCTGGTATTGCCCATGGCCTACCATTCCTTTTATAATGAACCTGCAGAATGGGCAGCTGATATCACCCGTACCGCACTGAAGCAAAGTCAGGGCCGCATTCCGCTTGCACCTGGTGTCCACCTCCCAGACCAGACCGCTGCCCAATTACCGCAACAACTCGACAAACTTCACCAGGCTGGGGCCTTGGGAATCGGTATTTTCAGTGACGATGAGCTCACCACCGACCACCTCGAATCCATCCGACACTGGGTCAGCACATGTCGCGATACCGCATTGACTGCAGATAGATAAGAGCATAGAATACCTGCACGAAACCATGTCTCCTCGCACCTCATTTCTGCTCACTCTTGCGGGCGTTCTGCTGGTAGGTCTCCCCCTACCTCTGCTCACGCGCAAGCCTGAGAACAACTCAGTCGCAACAACAGTGAAACAATCCGTCGCCAGAGAACAGGTCAGCGCATTTATTAACATCACAGGGAATCCCAGAAAGATTAAAGTGCGAACCAGTGGGGGGAATTGGCAGGAGCTTGAATCTTGCTGCAACCACTGCGACTTTGAACAGGAATTAGAAATCAGCGAACCCATTGAACTGGAAATCCAGGCGGAATGGGATACTGACGAAGCCCAGGCTCTTTCCCTGACCCTGGAACCAGAAGGAAAGGAAGCCATGACCAAGACGTTGTGGAAAGAAGAAGGCTGCCACCACATTCACGATATAATGACGTTCTCATGGTAAGCGAACAACATGACCACATCTGCTGGGGCGGTGGTCACCACCACCACGACCACCACCACCTGGTACTGAGAAACGTGACCGCCGGCTACGGTTCTGAACCGGCTCTCCAGAATATTTCCTTTGATGCGGCCTGCGGTAACACTCTGGCTCTCATCGGGCCCAATGGCGCAGGCAAATCAACACTGCTCAACGCTCTGGCCGGTCTGCTCCCCGTATGGAGTGGAGATATCCTCTGGAACAATGCCCCCTTGGCCTCACACAGAAATGAAATTGCCTACTTGCCTCAGCGCAGTGAGGTTGACTGGCAATTTCCTATTACCGTTCGCCAGTTGGTCGAAATGGGACGTTTCCCATCTGTGGGCACCTGGAAGGCCATGCGCCGGCATGACCATGAAATCGTAGATAAAGCTCTGAGCACTCTTGGCTTGCAAGATTTACAACAACGACAGATCAATGCCCTGAGCGGGGGACAGCAGCAGCGTTGTTTTCTGGCCCGTGCGCTGGCGCAGGAAGCCCACATTCTCCTGCTGGATGAGCCTTTTACGGGTTTAGACGTACCCGGCAGCGAAGCTTTGGCCGCACTATTGAAAGCTCTGGCACAAGAAGGACGACTGGTGATTGCCTCTCACCACGATCTCGCCACTGCTCCACAGATTTTTGACCAGGCTCTCTTGCTGCGGCGCCAGCTGATAGCCGCAGGAAAGGTGGATTCCGTTCTGACGCAGACCAACCTGAAACTTGCCTTCACTTCATCATGAACGATTTCCTGCAATTTCTGAGTGAACCTCTGGCACAACGCAGTCTCTGGGCCTGCGGCGTTATTGGATTCTCCAATGGCTTTGTCAGTGCACTGGTTGTACTGCGGCGCTCTTCTCTGCAGATTGGGACGCTTTCCTGCGCACTGCTTCCGGGTATTGCATTGGCCATCCTGCTTTTCGGCCTTTTCCAACTGAGTATCCTGCTAGGGGCTGTCATGGCAGGTCTTCTGGTGGGACTCGGTTCCTTGTTCGTTTCCCGCACATCGCGCATGGACCACGACACGGCCCTTTCCGTGCTTCATACAACGGCATTTGCTCTGGGGTACATCATCCTCATTGGCCTGGGGCTGCAGCAAAAGGTTGATGACTGGTTGTTCGGTAACATTATGAGCATGAGCAATGCCGACCTGTGGATTGCATACGGTATTGGAGCCATTGCCATCCTGAGCATTACAGCATTACAGCGTCCCCTGCTGATTACTCTTTTTGATGCCAGAGCTGCCGCCACCATGGGCATACCGGTCAGGCTGCTCAATTACGGAGTCTTTGCGCTCATCATCCTGGTGCTGGTATCTTCACTGCAGGCGGTGGGATCATTCCTGACTCTGGGGCTGCTGGTAGCACCGGCGGCCACCATGTACCTGCTGACAGACCGGAGCATGCACTTATTCTGGGGTGGAGGCCTCATAGGAGGTCTGGGCGCCATTGCCGCATTTTTCCTTTCATACCCCCTCGGCTGGCATCTGGGGGCAACTATCATCGTGGTGCTGGGAATCATCTTCCTACTTGCATACACCTTCTCTCCCCGATACGGGTTATTGCGCCGCAGCAGAAAATAACGCAAGACTGCACCGCGTACGGCTTTTCTGCTTGCGCCTGTGGGGGGGGATATGATAGTATGATGCTCGTATGAAAATCTCACTTTCTCCTCGCTCCGCAAAGGGTTTCACCCTCATTGAGCTGATTATCGTCATTGCCATTCTGGCTACACTGGCCGGCATTGCATATCCTACCTACATGAGCATCCAGGAAAATGCAGGTCGCACTGCAGCCAAGAAGGTCTGTACAGACATTGTTTCTGCTGTAGAAAGCTTCAAGCAGGACAACAACGGCATTCTGCCTTACGATTCCGAAATGGTAGAACCCGATGATAAGGACCAGATGTATCTCACCACCACTGCTGGTGAAGACGCCAACCTGATTAAGATTCTCACCAACCGTGAGGACGATGAGGACCGCCGCCTGAACTCCACTCGCGACATCTACCTGCGTTCCGATGAGCAGGAGCAGCCCCGCGAAGGCCTGTATCAGGATGCCAGCGGTGATATTCATTTCTACGATCCGTGGGGTAAGCCCTATTACATCATTCTCTGTGAAGAAGATGAGGGAGCTATCGACCCCTTCACCTCTCGTCGCTATCGTGGCAAGAACAGCCTCGTATACTCCACCGGCCCGGACCAGGAAGGTATTGCCTCTGTAGGCAAGTCCAACACCAAAAAGCCCAAGGGCAAAAAAGCAGCTGAAGCAGCTGCTGCAGCTTCCGAGCTTGCAGAAGAAGCACTGGAAGATAACGTATACTCTTGGAAGAACCAGAAGTAATTGATGAACGAATACATTACAGACGACGTACGTCTCGCGGGTATACGCCCGCTGATTTCGCCCGCTATTCTCATGGAAGACTTTCCGGCATCGCCGGAAGCCACCCGGATGGTGTATGAAACTCGCCGTGCTTTTCAGGATATCCTGACAGGCAAGGATGACCGACTGGCGGTCATCGTTGGGCCGTGCTCAATTCACGACACCAAGGCAGCTATCGAATACGCAGAACTGCTTTCTGAAGCAGCCCGGAAGTATGAGAAGGACCTGCTGCTCATCATGCGAGTATACTTTGAGAAGCCCCGAACCACCGTTGGCTGGAAAGGGCTTATCAACGACCCGTTCATGGATGAGACCTACAATATCAACAGCGGTCTGCGCATGGCTCGTGGGCTCCTGGTTCGTCTCGGTGAAATGGGAGTACCGGCAGCCACCGAATTTCTGGACGTGATTACGCCGCAGTATATCAGTGACCTCATCGTCTGGGGCGCCATTGGAGCCCGCACCACAGAAAGCCAGGTTCACCGTGAACTGGCGAGTGGCCTTTCCATGCCCATTGGTTTCAAGAATGGTACAACCGGCTGTGTGCAGATAGCTGTGGATGCCATTGTTTCTGCAGAGCACCCGCACTGCTTCCTTTCTGTTACCAAGCAGGGCGTGTCAGCCATTGTGTCGACCAAAGGCAACGAAGGATGCCACCTCATCCTCCGTGGTTCTACTGATGGCCCGAACTATAGTGCAGAGCACGTTGAACAAGCATGGAATACCCAGCAGAAAGCAGGTATTGCCAACCGTATCATGATTGACTGCTCCCACGGCAACAGCCACAAGGACTGGAAAAAACAGCCCGCTGTAGCGTTCAGTGTAGCAGAGCAGTTAGCTGCCGGCAGCAACCACATAGGCGCGGTCATGATTGAGAGCAACCTCTACTCCGGAAACCAGAAGTGCAGCCCTGACATGAAATATGGCGTCAGCATCACAGACGCCTGCATTGACTGGAACGGCACTCTGGGCATGTTTGATACCCTGGCCGCAGGTGTGCGTACACGCCGGGCAAAACATTCCAGGTAAAGCAATTCAATATCATAAAATGAAAATGCCCTGCAGAGCAATCTGCAGGGCATTCAAGTTTGTTGGAGTCGGTTCTTATAAAATGCTTTCCAGAACCTCCAGGCAACGGGCGTTTTCCTGCTCGTTGCCGATTGTGATGCGAATATACTCAGCAAGACCGTACGCGGCCATAGGACGGGTGATAACCCCCTGCTCCAGAGCTTTTCGGAATACATCCACACCGTTTCCTACATTCACCAGAATGAAGTTCGTGTGGCTGGGTACGTATTCCAGGCCTTTCCGGGCAAAAAAGTTTTCATAACAACGACGCCCCTCATTCACCATTTGAACGGACCGGGCAATATGTTCGCGGTCATCCATGGCAGCCAATGCGCCAACCTGTGCAAACAAGTTCACATTGAAAGGAGAACGCGCCTTGTTCAAAAGGCTGGCAATTTCCGGCGTTGTCACGGCATAACCACAGCGGGCACCGGCGAGACCGTATGCTTTCGAGAATGTGCGGAGCACAGCCACATTGCGACCCTCCTTGACAAACTTGATGCTGTCTGTCTGTTCCCCGGCAAACTCGATATAGGCCTCATCAATAGCTACTACAACATGCTCCGGTACACGCGCCATGAACGACTCCAATTCTGCCTGGGTCACCATGGTTCCGACCGGATTCGTGGGATTAGTAATAAACACCAACCGCGTAGCCGGAGTAATGGCAGTAAGCATCCCATCCAGGTCGTGTGTCCACTTATCACGATTCGGCACAGAAATGTAGTCTGCCCCCAGCAATCTGGCTACCGTTGGATACAGAGTAAAAGCATAATCTGCAGCAATCACCTGGGTACCAGGTCGCAAAAAGACGTGACCGAGGAGCTCTATCAGCTCGCTGCTTCCATTTGCTGCAACAGTGTTGGCAAAATCCACACCATGTTCTGCAGCAATCCGGGAACGCAGCGCAAAGGACGCACCATCAGGATAAATGTGCATACCGGAAGCAGCCTTGGACATGGCCTCCACGGCCATGGGTGAAGGCCCCAGGGAATTTTCATTGGATGCCAGCTTAACTATGGAAGCCGGACTCAGCCCAAGTTCTCTTGCTGTTTCCTCAATGGGTTTGCCAGGCTGGTAGGCAACCAGCTCATGCACATTCTGGTTCGCGTAGGAAATGATGCTCATATCTTATGCAGCATTATACCCCTGCCCCTCATTCGTGCAAGCTTTCATTCCGGCATATCCGCTGGATCCGACTCATTCGAACAAGTTCGGGTACGACTGCACCGCCACAGCTTTCGAAAGAGCTCGAATAGTATATGAATCCTCTGCCTGCAGTGCCATTTCCGCCATCTTTCGGCATTCTTCATAATTAAGATGGCGAATGGCAAAGCGAATCAATGGCAACAGATGCGCACCAACGGAGAACTCCGTAGCCCCCAACCCCACCAGCAGCGGGACCAGCGTAATATCACCCCCCATTTCACCGCAGATGGCAGTGGGTATACCTGCCTGAATGGTCTTATGAATCAGGCGTATAACACCGGGATGCGTTGAGCGGAACATACTGGCCACACGGTAATTCACACGGTCTACGGCAATGGTATACTGAGTAAGGTCGTTAGTACCTATGGAGAAAAAATCCACATATCGGGCCAGGACATCGGCCATCATGGCTGCACTGGGAACCTCTATCATGATGCCCACGCGCATGTCCTCATCGAATTCCTGCCCACGTTTCCGCAATTCGTCCCGGCATTCATCCAGAATGTCCTTCACCTCCCTCACTTCAGTAAGCCCGGACACCATGGGGAACATGATTCCCGCTTTGCCGTGTGCCGAAGCTCGGAGAATAGCCCGCAACTGTTCCTTGAATATTTCCGGACGACTCAGGGAAACGCGAATGCCACGCCACCCCAGAAATGGGTTATCTTCTTTCTCTTCGAGAACCTCAAAGGGCAACTTATCGCCGCCTGAATCCAGCGTCCGGAAAATAACTTCGTGGGGAGCACAGGCTTCCACCAGGCTCTTATAATGCTGGTACTGAGTTTCCTCATCCGGTAGACCATCTCCACCAAGCAGGAAGAACTCTGTGCGATACAACCCCACGCCATCCGCACCCGAGCGCTGAACGGCATTATACTCGTGGACAAAGTCTACATTGCACGCCAGGTGAATATGATGACCATCCCGCGTTTCAGCAGGCAGGTCCTTCATATCCACTAAAGCCTGGTATGCTTTCTCCTTCTCATCCTGCAGGCGGGTATAGTATTCACGCGTTTCCTGCGTGGGATTCAGAATGAGAACACCATTATAACCATCCAGAATGGCCGGCTGTCCAACGCGGGACTCCATCACCAGGTTCGGCACTGCTACCACAGCCGGCAAACCGAGAGATCTGGCAAGAATAGCCGTATGCGAAATAGCAGACCCCATTTCTGTGACAAACCCCAGAACATTCTGAGATTCCAGGTCGGCGGTATCACTTGGTGCAAGATCATACGCCGCCAGTACACACGGCTTATGACTGACCGGTTTATTCTTACGGGTCTTGATGACGTCCTGCTCAAGATTTTTCAGGACGCGCTGAAGCACATCACCAATGTCTGCTACGCGGCTGCGGAGATACGCATCATCCACCTGGCGCATAGCCTCCATAAAATTCTGCACCACCGCGTAATATACGGATTCGATATTCTGAAGACGCGTCGGCATTTCCTTTCGCATACGCGCCATAATCATGCGGTCTCGCAGGAAAAGCAGGTGCGCATCGAAAATAGCAGCTTCGGACGCTCCACTCAATTCCTCAACACGGGCCTTCAGCGCATTCAGCTCTCCTTCGGTTCGGGAAAGCGCCTCCTCAAAGCGCTGCCACTCGGCTTCGATTTCCGTGGGGCTGATAGTACGGATAACAGGTGCCGTGCAGCCACGAGCCTCGACTCTGAGCGTACCCATGGCAATGCCGGGAGAAACCGGGCGCCCCTTAAACCTGCGTTCAAATCCTTCGCTCATGGTCATTAGTGGGAGAAGGTCGTAAAAAGAGCAGCGGCGAGACTTATGCCTCGCCGAACTTATTGTTTATCAACTCTTCAAGAGCAGCCAACGCTTCGGCTTCATCTGGACCATCCACTGTCACAGAAATCTCCGCGCCCCAGCCTACGGCCAGCATCATGAGCCCCATAATGCTCTTGCCATCCACAGCTTCGTCATCCTTTTCAACGGAAACGTCAGCCTGGAATCGACTGGCCACACGCACAAACTGAGCTGCGGGACGCGCGTGAATGCCAAGCTTATTCTGTATGGTGAGCTTCTTTGTTATCATGGTATACGAGGTAGAGATGTGGTTCGTCTCTCATTATACCGCTGATTCCGGGGAAAGCGAGCTTTTTTTATATTTTCAGGGATTTTTCTTAAAGCATCGGGCTCGGATGTAGCGCATTCGACTCACAACTGCGCCAGGCGCGGTCATTTCCTCACCAACAGAGCCGCGTAGGCCCCATCTGCCTGCTCCAGATGGGGGAGAGCGAGATACTCCTTGACAAAAGAAAATTCCGGATGAGATTCCAGGAAAGAATCGACAACAGCCCGATCTTCCTCACGGTCTATAGAACAGGTGCTGTAGACCAGACGCCCCCCAGGACGCACCGCAACAGATGCCTGCTCCAGAATCACGCGCTGAAGCGCAGCAAGGCGTCTAAATTCATTCTCTGAAAGACGCCAGCGAGCATCAACACGTCTTTGCAACACACCGCTGTTTGAGCAAGGCACATCCAGCAACACAGCGTCAAAAGCATCAATCCACTCGGTGGGACAAGGTTGAGACCAGTCGTGCTGAGCAACCTTCACATCCTTCCCCCCTGCCTGCAAAAGGTTTTCTCTCAATGGCTTCAAACGGAATTCTTCCACATCCGTAGCCAGAAGCTGCAGATTTCCTTCTGTTGCTGCAAGCATAGCCGCAGATTTGCCACCAGGTGCAGCACAGGCATCCAGCACTTTTTCACCTGGCTGCGGGGCTAATAACTGGACACAATAACGGGTTGAAGGATCCGTAACATACATTTGTCCGGCTCTCAAGGCATCAAGTGGTAATGGCCCCTGCAGACGATACCACAGGGGAAGGTCGGCCAGCGGCAGCCAGTTCGCAGGCACTTCTGCAGGTGGATTCAGAGGATTCAAACGTGCATACACGGGTGGAGTCAGAATATTCCATTCCAGCATGGCAGCTGTTGCATCCTCCCCGAATTCATGAATCCAGCGTTTTACAAGCCAGGAGGGCGTTGAAAAACGCACCGGAAGCGGTAGTTTCTCGCGTTCCGCATCGAACTCAGCCATACGGCGTACCGCATTGCGGAGCATTCCGTTGACAACCCCGCGCACACGCTGCGGCGCCAGGCGCACAGTCTCTCCCACAGCAGCATGTTCAGCCAGCCGCAAAACAAAAAGCTGACAAAGCCCCAGCAGTACCAACCAGCGCATCTTCTCTTCGAGCTTACCGGGGCGCAGCGTCTTGCGGATATGATCCAGCCAGCTCATGTTGCGCAGCGTGTCGTACACAAGGGCCTGCAATAGGGAACGATCAGAATGGGGTAGCTTGTGTTCGCTTGCTGCACGAGATACTAAGGTTTCTGCAAAAATGCCACCCTGAGACCAACGCAGCAGACATTTCCAGGCAAGTTGACGTACAGAAGGCTTCTCATTCATAACTCTATCAATCCATTTGTAATGCGGCATGCAACGGAATACGCCCATTCCAGGCAAAAATGGAGCCATTGATACCATCCTCACTCTGTGGAGTAAACTCCAGGCATCCACCGGCAGCTTCCAGAATGACTCGTGCGGCCGCAAAATCCCACAGATTGATACGGGCTTCCACGTATGCGTCAAAGCGTCCTGCGGCAATGTAGCACAAGGTCAGCGCTGCAGAGCCGAGGATGCGAATCTTACGAACCTGTCGTGAAATATGAGCAAATTGACGAATACCGGCTTCTCCGGAACCATCGTGCGTACCATGTCCTATGAACACAACCGCCTCGTTCATCTTATCGCGGGTCGATACAGCAATCTCCCGGCCATTCAAGCTGGGGTGCATTCCGGCTATAGCGGTAAAACATTCCTGCTGCATGGGGTCATATACACAACCGAGCACCAACTGACCGTGGTGTTGCAATGCGATGCTCACGCAGAAAATCGGAATCCCGTAAAAATAATTCACCGTTCCATCAATGGGATCCACAATCCACTGAAAATCGGCAGATTCACAGCCTTCATTTCCCTCCTCTCCCAGAATGGCACTCTCAGGAAAGGCCGCAAGGAGATAATCTGTAATCAAGCGCTGACTTTCTTTATCCAGCCTGAGTTTAATATCATGAAGCAGAGCTTCATCCACTTGTTTGACGCAAAAAAACTGCTCGCGCAGAAAAGCACCGGCAAGTTTCGCAGCATGTTCGGCGGCTTCCAGATAAGCTGTATAGGTAGTCATCATTTGGCCGGTATAGCAGGCTGCTCCTTAGTGCTCTGGCTCTTTTTGCATTCTGATCTGGCTTCGTTATAGATTTCACGCGCCAGTCTGGAAGATGCACGGGAGAGCAGGAAACGCATTTCCCTTGAGGAAGCCAGCGGATGTGATGAATCATCAAATCCCATCCAGACAAAGGTGCAGATACTGCCCTTACGGAAAACCATGGACCACTGACCGGAACCCTCAGGCAGTGTTTCGTTCATTGTCACGGGCTCTCCTTCGGAAACGTGGAAAGGAGGCAGTTCAGAAACCGCAGTTGCGCCTTCGCGGCGAATATATTCCTTTGATTTTTCCGGTTCGTAATGGTAAATAAGCTGCTGATTGCTGTTCCAGACATTATTCACCATGCTCAGCTTGTATCCCCTGCCCTCATTCAACAGGCAGAACAGAAGCCGAGCCAGGTCCACGCGTCGCATCTGGAACAATCCATTATACAGATAAAGTTCCTGTTCCCGGCTGGGATATTCAATCGGAAGGTCTAATGAATCGTAGAAAGCACGCACCACATCGTATCCCATACGGCGGCCGGTTACTTCGGTACTTCTCGCGACAATGTGAGTATCCGCACCTCCCGGCATGCAGGCGCAGCAGAACAGGAACGGCGCCGCAGCCCGCCCCGGACGCACGCGACCACTCCAACGGTCCAGGCCATCCACGGCACTTCGACCACCTACCATAGCCAGAACTTTACCTCGATGATTGCGGCGGGAATCCACCACCAGCACACAGCACTGGAGGAGCCCTTTCAAATCATTACTTTCGCCACGTACCTTCAAGTCCTTTGGGCGTGCTAGTTTGGCAAAGGATTTGCGTTCACTTTCAGCTTGTTCCGGAGAGAGCCCGGCAACCCAGGCGTCCGGATAAATTCCCGGCTGCTCAATAGAGGTAAGAGCTTTCTCAACAGCAAGCTCCAGATACTGCTGCAGGGGCAGATTCAAGCTGGAAACAACTGATATGCCGCCCGAATGTTCCGGAATCTCATTCGCTAAATCCTCCAGCTCACGGCGAGTCCACATCACGGCATACGAACTACCGGACTCCGCAGATGCCGAACCGCGCTTCAAAACAATAGGAGCCGCCATCGCTTCATTGCAGGTCTCCTGGCTAATCATCTCGCATGCCAGCATTCGTTGCAGCGTTTCTGCCTTCACAGCGCGGGCCTTATCCATGCTTCGGACAGGATTATACAAGGAGGGAGCTCTCACCAACCCCGCCAGCGTGGCGCATTCCACCAGATCCAGCTCACGAACTTGTTTACCGAAATAATGCCGTGCGGCGGCCTTGATTCCATAGCAATTCTGCCCATAGTAAATGCGGCTGAGATACTGCTCCAGAATAGTCAGCTTATCAAACTTCTGCTCAATGCGTAAAGCAAGCATCGCCTCCAGCAGCTTACGGTCCATTGACTTGCCGGAAAGCTCGAACACATTGCGCGTAAGCTGCATGGTAATGGTGGAAGCCCCCTGCTCATAGCGCATGGAAATGACGTTTCTAATGAAGGAACGAAGCACCGAAGTCAGAACTATTCCATCATGCTCAAAAAACGATTCATCCTCTCTCGCTACAAACGCATTAATCAGATTCTTCGGCAATTCATCGCGGGATACAAATGAATCACCATCATCTGCTATGGCTGCTACCGTCCGATTAGCAGAATCATACAAAATGCTTGATTTCGCCCCATTGGCTACACTGTTCAAATCGTACTGCATGGCCCGGTACCCGTATATGGCCAACACACAGCATACCCCCACCAACAGCACGCCCATGACAGAGCAGATGATAACCAGCTTCTTCTGCCCTATGGAGAGCAGATGATACCAGTGCTTGCGCCGGTTAGGAGAGGATGAGAACGACATGATGCAGACGAAAAAAAAAATCAGGGCTGTGGTGCACCGAAGTTCGGGTCATCGAGCTTCAGCATGACACTGTTTGCCGGGGACCACTGAGGGAACTCATTTTTCAATGCCTGCTCATACTGAGCCGCCTCTCCATCCTTGCCACACTTCTTGAGCGCACAGGTAATCTTATACAAGGCAAGAGGCTTCAGTTCCTTATCGCTGACCACGTTGGCCGTACGGCCATAATACTTTGCAGCTTCGCTGTACTCCTTGTCCACATAGCAGGCATCACCCAGCGTAATAAACAGAGAGGATTTAATCGGGCCGTCAATACCCAGAGCAATGGCAGTCTCACACACCTTGCGAGCTTCAGCTCCACGATTGAGACCTATGAGCAGCATGGCCTGGTCTCTCATGCCTTCGGCAAGTCTGTATGGCTGTTTCTCCATGGAAACGTAGTGTTCCGCAGCTTCCAGGCCACGGGAGAAGAGACGCAGTTCCAATCTGGATTTAGCAAGTGTTTTCCATACTATCGGTTCCACCTTGGGCCTCTCCTGTTCACTACCGTCTGCAGCTGTATATTTTTCTCGGGGTTCGCGCATCAGAGCATCAGAGAGATACTTGTTGGCGGACAGGTAGTCCTGTGTCTGGAATCGAGTCCACCCGCACCAGCGGAGAATCGCAGGCGGCAACGCATTGTATGAGGCCTGGTTACTACGCTCCAGTACTTCCAGCGCGTTCTTCAGATTCTCGGCATCCTTCATCTTGAAGAAGCACTGAACAAGGCGCAAATCCACCAGGGAAGCATACTGCTCCGGATACAGGGTACGGGCTTCCTGGAAATGAGAAACAGCCTCTGCCGGGGATTTTTCGGCCAGCACGCCAGCAATGTTGTAATGAGCCTCCGCCAATGCGCCAGGCTTGACAGTCTGCCCATTGTTGGTCATCTCCTCACAACGTTTAATGAAGCCCTTATAGTAGTGCACCATCTTATCAGCATCACGTCCGGCACAAAGCTTTGCTGCACGCTGCCAGCACACTGCCGTAGATTCAGAATCAGGATAATCACGGATAACTCGGTCAAAATCAGCCAGAGCCTCACTGGTTTTACTTTGCTTACCCAGGAAAGTACCGCGCAGAGTCAGAGCCTCAGGCATGCGATGATCTGCGGGAAAAGATTCAATATACTGCGTAAGGGAAGGCAGAGGGTCGTACGCGGTTCCCTGCGCTGCCGTCCATGATTTCTTGTACATGGCATCGGGTCGCACAGCCTCCGGCAGATTATCAAAGTTCAGGGCGTCAAACTGTCGTGCAGCGGCAGCAATGTCAGAGGACATAAGACGGTCTGCATACATTAGCCGCACCAGATCGACACAAGGCAAGGCACATGTCGCAGAACCGGGGGCCGCATAGGTATTGAGATATTTCTCCGCCTGTTGGAAGAAATTGACTCCCCTTACCTGCTGAATGCAGATGATACGGCGGTAACCGGCATCCGCTGCCAGCGGAGTGCCGGGCTGTGCCCTTTCTGCCATTTCGAACCAAAGAGCAGCGGCTTCGTACTGCTTGATTTCCATGGCGGACTGCCCCACCATGATAGAACGGCGGGCTTCCTTGGCAGGGTCGTCCAGGCTTCGTGGCTGAGCAGATGCCCGGCGCACCACTTCGGCATGCTTGCCAGCTCTGTATAGGGAAAGGATATTCTCCATCTGTGCTTCGGCCTGGTATTTTTCCATGCCTTTAATGGAAGAGAGGCGATTATACAGCTGCTGAGATTCATCATTCTTTCCCAAGCGGGCGGCAAGACGGGCAGCCTGCAACGTGGCCGTACCGCGCACACGCTCATCCAGAGTATTCAAGCTCAGAATATTCCGGAAAAGAGCATAAGCTTCTGCATCCTTACCGTCTTCCGTCTTCATCTGGGCCATGGAAAGAAGCGAGGTCTGCAGAATGAGCGGATCAATCCCCTGCACCACCTGCAACGTACGGAAAGTAGATTCCGCATCTTTTCGTTTACCGGACTGAAGCTGTGCGCGACCCAGGCGATAGAGCGCATCATTGCGCAATTCCGTGCGTTGTGTTTCGCGCACGGTAATGTGATAGAAACCAATGGCTTTTGCCCACAACTGACGTTCCGTTGCCTGGTTCGCCAACTTATAGGCGGCAGCTGCAGCATACTCCCCCTTATGGTTGTTAGCCAAGGTGCCCAGCGTTGAGTTAGAAGCAGCTGCATCACCGGCTTCTGACTGGCAGATTGCCTGCAGATACATGGCTTTCTGGCAATTCGAAGACTTCGGGAACTTTGCCGTAAATCGGGCGAAGAGCTCTGCGGCCTGCTTCATTGCCTGAGCACGGGCCGATGCATCCGTCGTAGTGCGGGCCTGGGTGTACAACTGCTCTGCAATGGCGAAGCCATCCACCTCTGCATTCGCCACCAGCGGTGCATCCTCGGCCGCAGGCTGTTGCGCAAATGCCGGAACCAGGGTCACCCCTAGTGCCAGCACTGTTGAAAATCGATTATTCATAATGTAAAAGGACTGAAAAAATCTTAGACTAAGCAAAACAACCGCAACGCAGCCCCCTTATTTCTTTGTCTCGGGCATCTGCTTGGAGAAGGACACGTTCCACACACCTGCCTGTGAGCAGGTCGATATCACATCTGCCATGCGCTGCCAACTCATCTGGGCATCTCCACGAATACGCACGGGCTGATTCGGGTTCACGGCAATCATGCGCTGCAGCATGGCGTGCAGTTTATCGCGGGTAAACACCTCGCGGTCGATCGTGATGATTAAGTCGCCATCTTCCTCCCGGGCGTTGATGATAATCTCATCAATGGCACGGGATGTTTCCTCTGTTGATTTGGGTGCTGTAGGCACCTTGACCTTCAAGTCCTGCTCGTTCAGAATAAACTTCTGAGTAACCACAAAGAAGATAAGCAAAAGGAACACCACATCCAGCATGGGTGCCAGCTGGAATCCGATGGGCTCGGGAATCTTGGTGTTAAACTTCATGAGCGCTCCATCTGAATATCTTTAGAATTCCTCTTCTTCCAACACTTCCTGGGTAGCTCCTCGCTGGTAGGTGCTGCCGAGGCGGCGTTCGCGATCCATCTGCACCGCAATTACAGAAAGAATGTGCGTTACCGCCACTTCCATATCGGCAATACGCTTCTGAATACGACTGCGGAAGAACACATAGGCACCCATGGCAGGAATAGCCAGAGCCAGACCACCAGCTGTCGTAATCATTGCTTCTGCAATGCCATGTGCCATCTGCATCTGCTTCACGCCTTCAAAATTACCTGCAGCCATTTCCATGAAGGTTTTCATCATACCGACCACAGTACCCAGCAGACCAATCATGGGAGCAATGGCACCGATATCGGAAAGCCAGTTAATCTGGCGGGTCAGAATGTTGGTCTGGCGCGCACCCTCTGCAGAAGCTACTTCGCGCACTTCATCAATGTTAGCTCTAGGGTTACGCTGCAGGAACATGACAATCACATGCATAGTCAGCGCAAAACTGGAGCCATCACGCTCGCACATGCTCATCAAGCCTGCATAGTCCTTGCGGCGGATACAGGATTCCACCGACATCACCATTCTCGTAGGCAGCACCGCAGATGCACGAGTTGTCCACAGACATACAAACATGACCATGAATGCTACCACGGAAAGGAACAGCAACGGCCACATGAGAGGGCCGCCTTTCTCAAAAAGCTCCATAAGTCCCCACCCCATGGTATTGAGAGGATCTGCGTTAAAAATGATGATTGGCATATTCACGCGCGTATTATAGGCGAAAAAATACCCGATTTCAAGCTAGATACCTGTCTGTATCGCTTTTTTTGGTGAATTGCAAGTTTAAATG
>DEPT01000011.1:101403-102984 GCA_002358905.1 Akkermansiaceae bacterium UBA3385 | reverse complement strand
CTGTGGCGGCTGCTGGCACCGATGGCACTGGCCCACACGGCACGCTCGCCGTTGCCCAGCTGCACCGCCATGCTGCGGGTGGCCATAGCATTCACAAAGGCGCGGCTTGCTTCCAGCTGCCCCCAGTTGCTCTGCACCAGCGCATCTGCCACCGGGTTGGACTCAGTCTCCACAGCTGCGGTGCTGATGGCGGCTTGCTCAGTGGCAGCGGCAGCCAGCGACTTCTGCTCCACGGCTGCCTCATCCGTGTCAAACTGTTGGTTCCATTCACCCGTTACCGTCAAAGTAATAGTGTTTCCCTTGCGTTCCAGCAGACAGTCATCCTCATCCACTCCGAAAAGCTCATACAAGCTTCCGCTATAGGAGAGGTACTTGAAGGTAATGAGCTTATAGGTCTTACCCTGTACGAAATTGTAATCCATGATGATGGAGCTGCCGCTGTTGATGGACAGAGTTCCTTTTACCGTCAGAGCCTTAGGCTTACTGCCGGTCAGAGTCAGCGTAGAATCCTTCATTGTCAGGGAACCTGAGGTCAGCTTATCGGTCATCAACTCACTGAAGTTGGTCAGGGTAGCCTGCCCCTTCACCGTTACTGACTGAAGTGCAGATGTGGATTCCATGGGGTCCATGTACAAGCTGGAATTATCCATGGTGAGGTTGCCGACTGTCAGCTTACCCTTCACCGCCGCCACAGAGCCATTCTTGAGCGACACATTACTCTTGATGCTCACGGTTGAAGCCTTACTGGATTCATACGCGTAAAAGCCGCTGCCGTTCATGCTCAGATTATTAGCGCGGACCTTTCCGTATGAATGAAGCAGAGCCATTTCGCCCATATTGATGCTGGAACTCTTGCCCATCACCAGCCCCTTGCTGCTGGTCTTGAGTACGGCATCAGCTTCCATGGTCAGGTCATTAGCAGTAATCTTACCCTTATCTCCCAGCTTCACATTGCCGTCCACCAGCACCTTACCGATACCGGAAAGAGTACCGTTAACCGTGCCGCCTTCCAATGTGGCTTTACGGTTAATGTTGAGCGTAGACCCCTTCTGCAGTTCACCATTCTCCAGCGTATAAGTACCGGTAAACTTCTTACCGCTCTTGATAGCAGCATCGCGGCTCTGCACGATATCGTTGCCAATGGACTTGGAACCCAGGTTCAACGTACCACCCTGTACATAAACATCGCCCTGTCCCAGAGAGGAAGTACCTTTCACCTTGATGGTACCGGACTTCAGATAGGTATCACCCGTCCAGCTGCTGTTGCCATCGTTCAGTGTCAGTGTTCCCTTGCCGCTCTTGGTCAGTTCGCCGTTCCCCGCCAGGAAACCAGGCTTCTTCTTGTTGCTCTTGAAGGAGATATTGGCATCCGATATCACCGTGATTGCACCAGCATTCAGCTTACCTTCCAGCGTCACACTGCCTTTTTCCGTAAGGATGATTTCGGTATTCCTGTCAATATTTCCACCTACCAGAACAGGCTTAGCACCAGGGCGCAGAGGCTTGAGCGAATCGGGATTGCCCGGTTCATCCGGCGTCACCGGTATGTCAGGAATGATCGGTTCATCCGGCGTCACCGGT
>DEPT01000011.1:45239-101266 GCA_002358905.1 Akkermansiaceae bacterium UBA3385 | reverse complement strand
CGGTTCATCCGGCGTCACCGGTGCGTCAGGAATATCGGGGCCAACCGTTGTATTCATGACCAGCACCAACGCATTATCCTGAATGTTCAGGTTGTAATTCTCAACGCCCAACAGAGTAATGCTTCCCACATTACCGGCAATGGAACCGGCAGAGAGCAGCGTGTAACTGTCACCTTGGCCGTAGGCACCATCCAGGGTAAGTGTGGCATTTCCCAGTGTCAGAGCCCCGGAGATATTCAAGCTGGTATTGTGCAGAGTGAGAGCTCCATTTTCAAGCGTCAACGACCCCGTAATAGCTGTATCCACCTTGACATCCCATCCGGAACTACCTTTCAAGGTAAAATCGCCACTTAACGAGCCTCCGTTCAGTGTTGCCCTTCCCTTAGCTATACTGCTGGCAGTTCCGGTGGCATTAACCAGGATGCCGCCATTCAGCAGTACGTTACCCCGCCCCAGTGCTTCCGAGTTGTGCATCTTTACGGTACCCGCCTGGATAATAGTATCACCGGTGTAATCATTAGCGGTGCGGATTTCCAAAGTACCAGCTCCGGATTTGGTGAAGGAACCAGAACCCGAAATCTTGCCACTCCCATTAAAAATAACCTGGCCGCTCGTATTGGACACAGAAACCGCCGCTGGATTTACCGTTCCTTCCAGAGAAACCGTTGCCGAGCTGTTGAACTCAACCGTATCCCCATCATAGAAATTACGGTTCGCCACAGAAGCCGCCCATGTATCAGCATCATGCCCCTGCTCAACAGCCCACACGCCATTTCCGGTTTTCCAGGTCAACGTGGCTGGTGTGGTACGGGGCATCAAAGCCTCGCCGTCTACAACGGAGTAAAGCAACGAGTTATAACGCACGCCGTCAACAACTTCTGTCTCCCACCTTGTATTGCTCAGCTGAGAGGTAAGATCCACCTCTCCCGTCGTACGCAGCAGCAGATAGTCTGCTGTATACACCTGTGAAGCATTGTACTGCACCTTGATTTCCGACAGATCGAGATTACCCTTAATGGTAAGAACAGCCTCATCCACATTAGCCGTTGCCAGATTCAAGGTCCAGGCCCCACCGGTAACAGATTCTGCTTCTATCGTGTTGACACCGGAGAACACACCGGCAGAGCTGATTAAGGATGCAACACGAATCAAACCATTCGTCATACTGAGCGAGGAGCCGGCATTCACGTTTCCTTCAGAGAGGAATGAGGACTTGCTCACACTCAGAGACTTCGCGGAAACATTATTCTTTATACTCAGAGTGCCACCCTGAACATCGATAAATCCATCAAAGTTGGACATATCTCCCATGAATGACTGCACGCCTTTGCCTTTCTTGACCAGACTCAGGGATTTTTCCACAATTCCATAGAATGCATAATCTTCCTCTGCGCTTATCGTCAGCGTGTGCTCCTCCGGCGTCACGTATGTATTGAAGTTAGTGCCGGCGGGAAGCTTCTGTACACCGGATTTGAAGCTTCCGCTATACAAGATGGCACGAGTTGCAGGAGAGGAAGTCGACGCCAGACCGCCTATGGTAGCATCTGCATTCAGGCCAAGAGCTGTGAAGAACAGCGCATTGGCCGCTTCACTCGAGCATGGTGTGAGGTTTTTGATGAAAACAGAACCACTCATCTCAACTGCATCGAGCTCCAGGATGGTACCTTGCTGGCGTGAATAAGTTGCTTCCCAAGATATACTGTCGTGCAGAAGCGTAATCGTTCCGGTATAGTCCTCCGGTCCTACACATTGCAAGCGATAGATGACAGGTGCATAAAAATGTTGCCCGCTCATGGTTACGTCTCCTGTACCTGACAGGCTTTTCACTGTCGCATCAACATATTTCCCTTCACAGGAATAATGCCCCAGAACCAATGTTCCACCATTATCTGACACATTCAGGTCATCGATAACAAAACGAGATGCGGGCGTAACACCGTAATTTGCCGATCCATACATGTCATATACACCGCCATCAAGCACCAATTGAGAAAGAGTCACTTCGCCACTATCAGCGGTAACGCTGAGTGTGCCGGAAACAGTAGCCTTACTCAATAATCGGACATCAGATACATTGCTGATACTGGCAGAACCCTGAACATCCATACACAAATCCGATGAGAAAGACGGCTTTCCGGAAGAGTTAACGGTAAACACCTCTTCTGCTGCAGGCAAAATACGTATCGTGCCACCATTTCCGAATGCGGATGCAGAGAATGTGCCGGATGAACTCAATTCCAGAACCCCATCTGCGTCAATGTTATATACACCGGTTCCCAGATTACCGGGCATGCGTAACGTGACCCCCGACTGAATATTGACATTACCGGTAATACCATCAGCGCCGGAAGAGACAATGTAGGTGGCAGATTCACTGGATACATCCTTCTGAAAGGTAATAGTTCCCGTTGATTGGATTTCCTTCGTAAACTCCAAGGTGCCTTTCTGCGATACGGAAAGCGTTGCACCCTCGTTCACCTTGACTTTACCAATGGAATAAACATTGCCGATGGATACATCTGATCGAGAATCGATAACAAGCGTTGTGCCGTTTTGTGCATTAAGGCTATGCAAAACAGTGCTACCCATCGCCTCATTCAGCGTCAGTGCCGCAGAATCACGCAAAACAACGGCAGCGCCATTCATCGGAACCTTGTTCACCAATGTAGCATCGCCGGAAAGAGTCAAGCTTTCACTAAGCAATATTTCCGCACTTACATCCCCTGGCGCAAAGGTGTAATTCCCATCTGTCATTTCAATCACATACGGTCGCACTTCTCCATATATAGTCACAGTGCCACCGTTAGTCCCATTAAAATGAATATTCGCATTGTCGGAACTCTGTGAGCCCCCCAGCCACGTCAAGGCTGACCACGAACTACTGCTGTTTCCCCAATACAGCTCAGGATGCGGCGTATAAGTCAGGTATAGCGTATTGTTCGCATAACTCAATGTGCCATACGTGGTAGAGAAAAGGGTCGCCCAGTTATTTTCAGAATCAGCAAAGGTAATCAAGGTAAGCTTCGAGCCTGGACTGGCAGAGTCCGCATAAACGATATCAATTCTGGAATCAGAGCTGATATTTCCATCAAAGGAGAGAACTGCAGAGCTTCCGAATTCAAATACGCTTCCGGATGCTGCAGTAAGAGAGCCAAGAGTCAGGCTTCCGGATTGAGATACTACCAGACGCCCCGCATCGCCCATGTAGAGAGAATCTATATCCACATTTCCACCAGCAAGCGTAAGGCTTCCGCCATCCGATATTTCTGCACTGGTATAACTCAATTTACCACCACTCCCCAGAACAATACCGGAATAACGGACGCTGAGCGAATTGCCGGAAAGCGAAATTTGCGAGAACGATGCATTGCCGCTACCTTGTTGAATAAGGGAATTTGCCTGTATTATGGCCGAGTTCGTTCCGGTGAAGGTATACGGTTGTCGGCTGTCTAAAATCATCTCCGGAGTACTGACAGAGCCTTTGACCTGAACCGTTTTATTCGCCGCATAATCATTAAACAGAACCTTGCGCTCTGACGAACTATAGGCATGATAATACTCTGAATCAACCTTAATCTCCCACCCGGTGCTGGCATCAGGCAGCACTTCACCCTCATGAGCAGACCGTGTCGTTTGCCAGATCTGCTTTACGCCATTCCATACCAGAGGTGTTTCCTGGTCAGAATACACGGAGTACATATTCTTAAGCTGTTCGGAGGTATTGATGGCGTACATCTCGCTCAAATACCAGTAATCATCCGAATAATTCCATATTTTTGTACACGCTTCATCTTCATATAACCACAATGTTTTATCATTCGGATTCAGATACAGATTGAACAATTCATAACTGCTGTCATCCGAATTCGTAACGGTAAGCGAAGTTACATACCCATCATCATTACATGTAAACCCATAGCAAGTCAACGCGTGGCCAGAGCTGTAACTAGATAGCCCAAGATACAGTATTTTACCAACCTCGTCCTGCACATAACTGCCATCGACTTGCTTCTTCATTCCAAACAGATTAAACAAGTCTGAACGGAATTCCCGAATATCTGAATAATAAGTTGAAACGCGCTGATAGCAGCTTTCGTTTTCTCTGTAGTATTTACTATAAAAGCCGCCTTTGCCTTTGCCTTCCGTTTTCAGATTTGAAAAACTGTCATTCCCGGTTAAATACCAACTCGATGCCTGATAGATATTACCCCCGGCATTCAACCAATTATCGTAAAAATACATTCCCAGTTTCAATGACTGGGTGCCTCCAAGCTTATCTGCGTATTCTTTATCATACGTATAACCGTATACAGGCGTTTTATCACCATTGCAGAATACTCCATAATAGCTTTGCCAATATTGAATGACATTAGATGAGACCTGATACCAGCATGTGTTAGCATCGTTCATCAGATTGCTGAACGATGCCGTGTTTGACGAGCCGCTCAACGTAATCCGATCTTCCAGTTCTCCCAGGAAAGAATAGCCGCCTGTACTGGTTGATAAAGAATTTACGGCATTCTTCAGCTCATAAAAGTCCCAATAGTAACCTTTACCAGTATCGTAAAAACGTTCTGAATTTTTCACATCAGACACATCGACACCATCTACATAGTATGAAGATGATGAATAGGCTACATTGCCATGAACCGCAGTTGCCAGCATACAGGCAAGCAGAACTCGGCGTAATATAAGATTCAAGCGCAGTTTCATAACAGGAGAGCAGGAAAAAATTTATAAAAACACTACACTTATAACCTAACATATTCATCATGCGAATGTCAAGGGTTCAAATCGTTTCACCCGTTAAAATCATCTCCGCCACGATATACGCACATCCGCCTTTCGTTATTCACTTATTTTGGACAGCTATGAAGAACGAGAAGAGGATAAATCCAATGGGGAGAAAAATGTGCTCAGAGCACATCTCCCCATTCGGGTGTAGGCTGGGGGGCCCCGAGGCCACAGATGCGGTCAATCATGGCGTCCCACTTGTCCTGGCCTTGCAGGATGTCAATCTGAATACGCAGGAAGTAGATAGGCACTTCCATTTCACCCGGGCGCAGGAAACGGACGGCGTCCTTTTCCGTGGTGACAATCATATCCATAGCACGTTCAGCGCATCGCTCCACAAAGGCATCAAGGTCTTCCTGGTCGAACCAGTAGTGGTCAGGATAGCTGCGGCGGATTTCTACATTGGCACCGAGGGAAGCCACGAGATTCTCAAAGCTTTCCGGGCGGGCAATACCGCTGAGACATGCCACATATTTACCCTTGAGCGCCGTGAGCGGCAACTGCTCGCCGGTGAAGATATTTTCGAGCAATACAGGCGCATGATTGGTAACGATGATGTCTGCCACCTTATTGTATTTGCGGATAGTGGCAATGAGCTCATCCTGCGGCTTGCCCTCGCTCTTGGTCAGAATAATATAGCTGGCGCGCTTGAGACTGGCACGGGGTTCACGCATGGTTCCACGCGGCAGCAAAGCACCAGTGCCAAAGGGGAAGCCACAGTCCACCAGCACGATATCTATCTCATGCTTAAGCTTGAGGAACTGCATACCATCATCCAGGATGAGGGTATTGCTCCCCAGCTGTTCGATGGCAAAGATACCGGATTTCACGCGGTCCTTGTCCACCAGAACGGCAACATCATCCAGATTGCGGGCCAGCATGAAGGGCTCATCGCCGGCATAGAGAGGACTGAGGTAGCGGGTCTTGCCATCGCTGGCAATCTTGGGGACACGCTTCACGCGCTTGCCGTTCTTATCCAGCCAGACCTGGGGTTTCTCCAGGTCATGGCTCTTGTAACCGCGGGTCAGAATGGCGCACTTGCGACCACGCGTGGCAAGGCTGCGGGAAAGCAGCTCCACCACGGGTGTTTTGCCTGTACCACCGGCAGTGATATTACCCACGCTCACCACAAAGGTGCCCAGGTAGTGTACCGTCTTGATACGGCGACGGAACAGGAACAGGCGCACCTGAACCAGAATCCAGAAAAAGAACGAGGCAAAACGCAGCAGACAGCGCAAGAGCCACGCACGGAATCCGCGGGCGCGCCCGAAGACCACTTCGGTGCCCCATTCTGCAAATTCTTCTGCGCGTGACTTCATCTTACGCTATCCTAACAGCTGCTGCGGCTCAAGTCAACATCAGAACTCGCAATTACGAGGAGTACGCGGGAACGGCAGCACGTCGCGGATGTTCTGCACGCCGGTCACGAACATGATAAGGCGCTCGAAGCCTACGCCGAAGCCAGCATGCGGAACTGTACCGAAACGGCGCAGGTCGTTGTACCAGTAATAGGCCTCCATGTCCATCCCCATACGCTCGATGTTACCCTCCAGCACATCGAGACGTTCCTCGCGCTGGCTGCCACCGATGATTTCGCCAATGCCGGGAACGAGCACGTCCATAGCCGTCACGGTCTTGCCGTCATCATTGAGACGCATGTAGAAAGGCTTGATTTCCTTCGGATAATTATAAACGATTACCGGGCACTTGAAGTGTTTTTCCGTCAGGAAGCGTTCGTGTTCCGTCTGGAGATCCATGCCCCAGTAGGGCTTGTATTCGAACTTCTCGCCGCTGGCCTGCATGATTTCGATGGCCTCGGTGTAGGAGCAGCGGACAAAGGGTTTCTCTGCCACCTCTTCCAGACGAGCGCGCAGCCCCTTATCCACAAACTTGCAGAAGAACTCGAAATCCCCGCTGGTATCGGCGAGCATGGTGCGGGCGATATGCTTGATGAAGGATTCAGCAATCTCCATGTCCCCGTAGATATCGCAGAACGCGATTTCGGGCTCAATCATCCAGAACTCGGCAGCATGGCGGGAAGTGTTACTGTTCTCAGCACGGAAGGTGGGGCCAAAGGTATAGATATTGCTCAATGCACAGGCAAAGGTTTCGCCCTCCAGCTGACCAGAAACCGTCAGATTAGCAGGTTTACCGAAGAAATCGTTCTCGTACCCCTTATTTTCCGCCAAAGGGTCAAGTGTGGTCACATGGAACATCTCACCAGCACCTTCGCAGTCGCTGGCGGTGATGATGGGGGTGTGCACCCAGACAAAATCACGCTCCAGGAAGAACTGGTGCACTGCTGCGGCCATGCGGGAACGAGTGCGGAAGATTGCCCCAAACAGGTTTGTGCGGGGGCGCAGGTGTGCAATGGTGCGCAGGAATTCCGGAGAGTGCCCCTTCTTCTGCAAAGGATACGTTTCCGGAGAGGGGCCGACAAGCTTGATTTCCGTAGCCTGAATCTCCCACTTCTGCTTACCGGGGCTTTCCACCAGACGCCCGAGTACGCTAATGGAGGAACCTGTCGTCATGCGACTGATGTCCTCATACCCGGGAATACCTGCATCTGCCACCACCTGAATGGAAGCCAGGCTGGTACCATCGTTCACTTCCAGGAAGGAAAAAGTCTTCGAATCACGGCGGGTACGCACCCAACCTTCAACCAGAATCTGCTCTGCAGGGGTCTCGCTGACCAATGCATGTTTTACCAAAGTACGCTGAATCTTCATGTCTATGGGAATTGTAGCACCTGCCCCGCCGCATGGCGAGCAAAAAAACCAGAATTGACAAACCATGAGCGCAAGCGTATGCTCACCACTATGAACACCGAGGACAAGGCTCTCCACTATTTTCACCAGGGTTTTAATTGCGCCCAGTCTGTTTTTGCAGCGCTGGCTGACCAGATAGGCATGAACGAAGAAGCAGCTCTCCGCTTTTCTTCTGCCTTTGGTGCAGGGCTTGGCCGCATGCGCGGCACTTGCGGCGCTTTTTCCGGTCTGTGCATGGTGGCAGGATTCTGCAAAGGAAATCTCACCGGCAATCCGGAAGATAAAGAAATCATTTTTTCGCTCACTCGCGCCCTGGCGGACGACTTCAGGAATGAGTTCGGTACCCTCAACTGCCGGGAACTGCTTCAC
Source organism: Akkermansiaceae bacterium UBA3385 (assembly GCA_002358905.1). GTDB lineage: Bacteria > Verrucomicrobiota > Verrucomicrobiia > Verrucomicrobiales > Akkermansiaceae > Akkermansia. Next base: position 93,335 of record DEPT01000011.1, on the reverse strand, counting down.
CTTGACGAAGAAATGGAAAGCTCTGCCCGCCCTAGCGAACGGACATCAACATATTATGCAACGCGTCCGTGTGAACGCTGTGTGGCTTTCTGCGCAAAACGAGCTCAGGCACTTATTAATGAACACCTAAATTATTAATAACACTAAACTAAAAAAATCAATATTTTTTAGATTTACGCTTGACGCGATACGCAAAAGCAGATAAGATAGCCACGTCTTCGGGACCGGACGTAAAACAAGGTTCCCGGGCTCGAAAGGGTCCGATTCATAGGGTAGTTGGGCACCCGGGGGCTTCGGCTCCCGGGTGACTTCCTTTTCAGGAAACGCGTATATTTTGCGACTGAGATTAAATAGTGGACGATTTGGGAATAAGCTGCAGAACAGCTAACATTTAGCTTGCAAAAAAGCAAAGGTGTGTTAATATTCGCGCGCGGGGCGATTCCCCCCCCGGGTTGTACAACATGAAAAAAACACTTCATATTGTAGCAACTTTAGTTGCTTATGTCATGCTCGCTGCGGCTCCGGCGCAGGGTTCGGAGGCTACCGTTGCAGCCTCACAGCAAGCCAGTGAGAAGATAGCTTGCTTTGAAGATTTGCGTGGTCGCGTGCTGGCCGTGCCCTCATCCACCGTTCAGGATATTTACGTGGAGGAGAATTATCCGGATATCAAACTGGACCGATTTGATACGGAAGCAGACATGATGCTCTCTCTCCAGCAGGAAAAATGCGATGGCGCCATCATGGACGATGTTATCTGCTACGCGCTGGTGAGAAAGACCCAGGGTGTGACCATTCTCCCGGACAGCCCCGTCCCGCCCTGCCAGATGGGTGTTGTTTTCGGCAAACACAATGCCGAGCTTTGTAATCAGTTCAATGCATTCATTCAGCAGCTGAAATCCACCGGTGAACTTCAGCAGATTATGGAACGCTGGATTAAGCATTTCGACACAGCAGAAATGCCGAATCTGCCCCTGCCCACCCAGGGTGAGCCCATCCGCGTGGCCATGGAGCCCTGCACCGAACCTATCGTATTCATCAAAAACGAGAAGATAGCAGGTTTCGATGCTGAATTGATACAGCGCTTCTCTGTGTACATCAACCGCCCGGTGGAAATCGTGGAAATGGAATATGATTCCCTCATCGCCTCCACCACCACAGGCAAGGCAGACATGGCCGCTTCCGGCATTCTCATAACCGACGAACGCGCCGAAAGTGTTCTCTTTTCCGAGCCCTACTATGACAGCCACTCCCGCGTGGCCGTTCTGACCAAGAACGCCCACCCCTCCATTGTAAAAGGCAATGAAGGCGAACAGAACCTGGGAGTCTGGGGCAGTGTCAAGCGCAGTTTCTACCGCAACATCATCGAGGAGCGCCGTTACATGCTCCTGTGGGACGGTTTGAAAGTAACCCTGCATATCTCTTTCTTCTCTGCCTTACTTGGCACAGTGCTGGGCGCCTTCATCTGCTACCTGCGCATGAGCAAGAACCGCGTACTGAGCAACATTGCCAAGGTGTATATTGACGTCATGCGCGGCACTCCGATTCTGGTATTGCTGATGATGATGTGCTATGTGGCCTTTACGCAGTTCGACAACACACCAGTGGCCATCATCACCTTTGCCATGAACTTTGCGGCCTACGTCAGCGAAATGTTCCGCACCTCCATCAGCAGCATTGATAAAGGCCAGACGGAAGCAGGCATTGCACTTGGTTTCACCCCAGTCAGAACGTTCTGCCATATCGTGCTGCCGCAAGCCATCCGCCGCGTGTTACCGGTTTACAAGGGCGAGCTGATTTCCCTCATCAAGAACACCTCCATTGTGGGTTATGTAGCCGTGGCCGACCTGACCCGAGCATCCTACATCATCCGCGGGCGCACGTTCGACCCCTTCTTCCCGCTTCTCATGGTGGCACTCATGTATTTCCTGATTGCCTGGCTCTTCACCTACATCCTTGACCGCATTGGCAACAAGGTATGCTGATTTCCTGAAAACTTTCCTCCCATTCATAAGAAACGATGATTCAAATTAAACACCTTCAGAAAAAATTCGGCACTCTTGAGGTATTGCGCGATGTCAATCTGAATATCAAATGTGGTGAGGTCATCTCTATCATCGGGCCTTCAGGCACCGGCAAAAGCACTTTCCTGCGTTGTCTCAACCTGCTGGAGCATCCCACGGGCGGCAGCATCGTCATTGATGGCGAGGAAGTGCTCAACGGACGAGTCAATGCGTCCAGGCTTCGCCAGAAAATGGGCATGGTATTCCAGTCCTTCAACCTTTTCAATCATCTTTCCGTACTGGAGAATGTCTGCATAGGGCCGATGAAGCTACTGGGCAAGAGCCGCGCCGAAGCAGAAAGCAAAGCCAGAGAACTACTGAAGATGGTTGGCATGGCGGAAAAAGCAAATGCCATGCCGGATGAGCTTTCCGGCGGCCAGAAACAACGCACCGCCATAGCACGTTGCCTTTCCATGGATCCGGAAATCATCTTGTTCGATGAGCCGACTTCCGCACTGGATCCCACCATGGTGAGCGAGGTGCTCTCCGTTATCCGAGCCCTCGCACGGCAAGGAATGACCATGGCCATCGTGACGCACGAAATGAGCTTTGCGAGAGACGTCAGCACTCGTGTGGTCTACATGGATGACGGCATCATCTACGAAATCGGCACTCCGGAAGAGATATTCGAGCATCCTAAGCGCGAGCGCACGCGCGTGTTTGTGAACCGCATCCGCGATTTTCACTTTGCATTCCACAGCCCGGACTATGACCGTTTCCTGCTCAAGTCCGAATGGCAGGCATACTGCAATAAGTATTTCCTTACCCGCGAAAGCATGCGCAAGGCCCAACTTATCGGCAACGTCCTGTTCCGCATGATGCCCATGGACAAAGGTACGCTGGATTTCTATTTCCGATACTCCGAACACACCCGTGAAATGAGCATGGAAGTGCTCCTGCCTTTTGGTGCCGAGCCCGTGGATATTGAAGGCAATCGCGTCATCAGCGAGCTCTGCTCCAGTGTAGAGTGCAACCACGAGTCAGACCGCGTCAAATACCGCATCTGCATGCGACACAGGAACCGCTGAACAAGACAAACCTTTTTTACCGCGCACCTGCTTGATATCAAGCAGGTGCGCTTTTCGTTCACATGTTATAAATCAGTTGGAAAAAGGCAGCAGAATCGGCTTGCCAAAAGGACATTTCTCATGTATAATACTCGCGCATCCAAGCGATGATTCAAGCTATTATGTCCGGCAATCTCACTTACAAGCAGTCCGGCGTCGACACTATTGAGGCGCAGTCTTTTGTTTCTGATATCAGTGCACACGTAAAGCGCACGCAGAAAAACCGCCAGCTTTGCAATGCTTTCGGTCTTTTTGCAGCAGCTTACGACCTTTCCTCCTACAAGGAGCCGGTCATCGTGACCGGAACGGACGGCGTGGGCACCAAGACCGAAATTCTTTTTGATATGGACATGCTCGAGACCGCCGGCAAAGATCTGGTGGCCATGAACGTGAATGACCTCCTTACCACCGGTGGTGATCCCCTCATGTTCCTCGACTACCTCGGCATCTCCAACCTGGAAACAGAACGGCCCCGCATCACTCGTCTGGTGGCTGGTATGTGCGACTATCTCGAAAGCTGCAACTGCATCCTGGCAGGTGGTGAAACGGCCGAAATGCCCGGTGTAGTACCTGAGGGCCTCGTGGAAATGGCTGGTTTCAGCATCGGCTGCGTAGAAAAGAGCGAAATGATTGACCCCTCTCAGGTGGCTGTGGGCGATATCCTCATCGGCTACCCCAGTGATGGTTTCCACGCCAACGGCTGGAGCCTTGTCCGCCGCGTACTGGCCCAGAACCCCGACCTGCTCACCAAGGAAGAACTGCGCGACCTGCTCGCCCCCACCCGCCTGTATCATGACGTAGTGTACGACATGCGCAAGCTCAGCATTACCCCGAAGGCCTATGCCCACATCACCGGCGGTGGTCTGCCCGAGAACCTGGAGCGTTTCCTTGGCGATAAGGGGGCTGACCTCGAAATCCCCTACTGGAACAACGAGCCCGCCCAGAAGGTACTTCAGTTTGTTGATGCAGAAGACCGCTTCCATACCTTCAACATGGGTATCGGCTGGGTAGCCATCGTCTCCCCCGACCAGGTTGAACAAGCTCTTACCGCAGGCCCCGGTGGCACTGTCATCGGCACCATGCGCGAAGGTAAGGGCATCAAGGTGACCGTGCGCAAGTAATTTTCCAAAGGAGACAACTGTATGTCTGCAGCAATACGACTGCTCAAACCTCTTTCCTACTTCGAAGAAAAGTATGGAAACCCGGAGTGGGCATTCAACAAGCTTTTCCTGCTCATGGAAAAGCAGCGCAATCGCGGCCAGGATGGAGCCGGGTTCGGCAGCATCAAACTGAACATGCCGCTGGGTGAGCCGTACATCTTCCGCTCCCGCGCAGTTGGCGGTTCTGCCCTGACAAACCTCTTCACCACGCAACAGCGCAACCTTCGCCACATGCGTGAAGATGGCATCATCAACGGCACGGACGCCATCACCTTCAAGAAGCATTTCAACTTCGGTGGAGAGGTGCTGATGGGGCACATGCTCTACGGCAACAGCGGTGTGCAGTATGAAGAAGGCAGCTGCCACCCCTTCCTGCGCCGCTCTAACTGGCCCACCCGCACCCTGATGCTGCAGGGCGATTTCTCCATGACCAATGTGGAGGAACTGCACGAAAAGCTTATGGCCCGAGGCCAGCATCCGGTATTCGATAACAACACCCAGGCCATTCTGGAAGAAGTGGGATACCACTTGGACGAGGCTCATACTGACCTTTACCGTGAACTGCGCAACAAGAACGTTGATGGTCGTGAGATTCCGCAGATTATCTCAGAAGAACTCAATCTCTATGATGTCATTGGCAAATCCTGCAAGGACTGGGATGGCGGCTATGTTCTGATGGGCGCCACCGGCAATGGAGATTTCTTCTGTCTGCGTGATCCGAACGGCATCCGCCACTGCTATTACATCCAGACGGATGAGTTCATCGCCATAGCCAGCGAACGAGTGCCCCTCATGAGCGTGATGGAGGTTGAAGACTCCGAAGTGAAGGAACTGCCCGCCGCCAACATGATACTGGTGAAAGCAGATGGTCAGGTGACCATCAAGGAATACACCACACCCGGCAAGTTCACCCCCTGCTGTTTTGAGGATATCTACACCTCCCGCGGCAATGACCCTGTTATCTACCGCGAGCGCAAGGCCCTGGGAGCAAACCTCACGGAGCAAGTGGTAGCCAGTCTGGACGGCAGCGATTTCTCCAAGGCCGCCATCACCTTCATTCCCAACACCGCCGAAGTTTCGTACTACGGTCTGCTGGAAGGTTTGCGAGCCTATCGTCGCAACAAGGTTTCTCAGGCCATGCTGGAAGCATTCCGGAACGGTACCATGAGTGAGGAGCTCATCAACGAGCTTATCCTTCGTCGCTGGCCCCGAGCTGAAAAGATTGCGCACAAGGACATCAAACTCCGCACGTTCATTTCCGAAGCCAGCAGCCGCAAGCAGATGGCATCCATGGTATACGACCTGACTTACGGTGCTGTGGGCCCGGACGAAGTACTCGTAGCCATTGATGACTCCATCGTGCGCGGCACTACACTGAAGATGAGTCTGCTGCGTCTGCTTTCCCGCACGAAGGCCCGCAAGATTGTCATCGTATCCTCTGCTCCGCAGGTGCGTTACCCAGACTTCTACGGTATCGACATGAGCGAGATGGGGCAGTTCGTAGCTTTCCTGGCAGCCATCAACCTGCTGCACCGCAAGGGGATTGCCAACATCATCACTGATGTGTACAACGAATGCCGCTACCAGCTCACCCAGCCTGCAGATAAGCGCACAAATCCTGTGCGCCGCATCTACGCAGCCCTGAGTGAAGATGAAATCACGGCCGAAATCTCCCGTATGGTCACGCCGGATGATTCTCCCTGCGAAATTCAGGTAATATACCAGAGTCTGGACGGTCTACATGATGCCATCGAAGCCCCCTGCGGTGACTGGTATTTCAGCGGCCATTACCCGACCCCCGGCGGATACACCCTCATCAACAAGACATACATCGACTGGTACGAAAAGACAAGCGGCAAGGCTCGCGAGTTCGTACTGTAAGGCGATTTCAACCTCGCGGGGGACATGGGTTTTCCCTTCCCCCGCGAGGTACCGACTCCCCCAACACCACCCTATGTTCTACCAAAATGAAGGAAAACCCCAGAGATTCGTATGCAGACCAGAGCGATGAGGAGCTCGTAGCGAGCACTCTTGCTGGAAAGACTCGTGCATACGATGAGCTGATACGGCGCCACAGCCGCAAGCTCAATGCCATGCTCATCCAGATGCTCAACAGCGAGGCCGATGCCTACGATGTAGCTCAGGAATCTTTTCTCAAAGCATTCCATTCCCTTCGTTACTTCAAGGGAAACAGCTCATTCTACACATGGCTGTACTCTATTGCCCTGAATAATGCTCGCAACTACCTCCGCAAGCGCAAGCGCGAGCGCAGTTTCAGTCTGGATAACGACGAAAAGGGCAACCCGCTGGAAAAAGATGCAGAACTCGCAGATAGTAATCTGGAGTCCGACCCCATCCGCAAAGCGCAAGTCAAGGATCTGCGTGGCAAGCTGGCACGCGCTATCTCCCAGTTGTCCCCTGCCCACCAGGAAGTGGTGAACCTCTGCGATATCCAAGGACTTTCCTACCCACAGATAGCCAAGCTTATCAATATCTCCGAAGGGACGCTGCGCTCCCGTCTGCACTACGCTCACCGGCAACTCCAGGGCTTGCTGGCAGATGAAATCTGATAGAGGGCCGTATTCCCGACATGGCAAAGAGCCCATACTATCCGGCAGTATGCTTTATACTTGCCTGCTTTCTGAGCTCCTGCGGCGTGCAGATTCAGATGTCCTGCGTAGCGCCCTCTCGCGTTGGGCTGAAAAAGGGTGATTCTCTGGAAATACTGGCTAAATCACACTTGGGAAACAAAGTTCGAAAACAACTGACCCAGGAACTTCAACAAGGAGGATTCTACATACTCAAGGAGAACGCCGATTACCGGCTCCGGCTCGACCGGGTACGCGAGTACACCTGGAGCAACAGTGCCAGCGCAAAAGATGAGGACGACACCTTTGAGGAAACAGAATTATCTACATGGGTTTACTTGACAAAAAGCTCCGGCGGAGCCTATGGATACGCGCACAAATACACCATCACAACGGATGGCACTTACGGTGATATCAAAGGACTCTGCCAGGACATTGCCAGAGATTTACAACCACACCGGCTGATTTTCACGGAAAAAGTATACCCGCCCGATAACAATCCACATTTCAAAGAAGCCACAGCTTACTGCCAGGCTGGTATATGGCAACACGCAGCCAAAGCTGCAGCACAGGCCGTACAGCTGACACCGCATGATGCCGAGACTCATTATCTAAGGGGGCTCATAGAACGCCAGTTGGAAAACTACGACGTTGCCGACACTTGTTTCCAGAAGGCATACCAGCTGATTCCGGATACACGCTATACAGAGGCGTCTGAAACAAACAGGTTGATGAAAATGGGCGCCGGCTATGCAGCGCAACAACTGAACAACACCACCCCGAGCAACAGCATTCCCCTGCCCACCTACAACAAGACGAAAAGCACCCCGTGGACACAGATTTTCTTTCAGATGAATATCTGATTTTAAACATCCAGCCCTCAATCCGTATTCTAATATCTGCGTGATAAGACAGGAAGGAGGAAACACAGATAATACTTCACCACGTTTCCTCTGATACGCTCTCTGAGCAACGGAAGGAATTGGAATAAGAACCAATCCTTACGACTTGGCCGAAGCTTGCAAGACAAAATGGGAATACATTGAAAGATGTAATAGCGCACACTTTTCTTGACACTGGGGGGCAATACCACCATTTTCTCCTGTTTGGCAAACTGGCGTACAAGCCCTTGGCGTAACCAGTACACGCCGCCTTCATGCGAGGCATAACTCCGCTGAATATCCAGCGCTACTCTGGGATGCACTGTTTCCTGCAATCGCAGCATCAGATTCTCATCCATTTTCCCCTGCTCCAGCAGACGTGCTGCCCTTTTCCCCAATAGGCGGGAACGTATCTGCTGGCATTCACGCATTGACAGAGTTTCCCCTGTTACGGAGAAGCCGCCCAGGCGAAACGTAGTAAAATTATTTGGAACATATACTCCACGTTCTCCACTAAGTAATAAACGGAAAACTAAATCGTAATCTGCAGCGCTGCGATAATGCACAAAATCAAAACCACCAAACCTTAACAGCACATCGCGCCGGGTAAACATAGTCTGGTGGCAAAATGGCATTAACCCGGGAAAAACACCAAGACAAGCAGATTCGGTACAATAAAATGAACCATCTTCGTGGACAATGGTTCTCGGAGCATAGGAAAACACTGCATTACTATGCTCCAAAGCTGCGACAGAGACTGATACTGCATTTTTTCTGTGCCAGAAATCATCACTGTTCAGAAAGGCAACATATTTTCCTCTCGCAAGCCGGATTCCTTTATTCATCGCATCATAAATACCGTTGTCCGGCTCTGAAATGAAGCGAATCCATCCCCTCTCGGCATATCGTTGCAGCAAACACAAGGTTCCATCCGTTGAATTACCATCGATAACTAAATGTTCCACGGCCGGATAATCCTGTGAATGGACTGATTTCAGACACATCTTAAAAGCCTGGTCCCGATGCTGTTCAATCAAATTAAAACAGACAGTGACCACCGTAACTAAAGGCAGTGATTCGTGTATCATGATTCAAAGGTTCTGAGTAATTAATTCGCAGATTTTGTTATTCAGGTCGGCAGACTGACTTTTACGCCCAGAACTACACATAGAGAGCACAAAATACCATAATCTCTGGAGGTATACCTGCATTTTCAAGAACATACGACGTTGTGGAGGCAACGAATCGCCAATTCCCCGAACAAAATGTACTAAACGATGAACGTCACCGCCCTGTAATACTGGCATATTTTCCAGCATAATCTTCTTGTTTGCATAACGCCGCATGTATTTGACAACCTCACAGGCCACTGATGGATACTTACGGATTTCAGAGCAGCAGGCATCTTCAAACTTCAAGAGCAATTCATAGACATCTCTATATGTAGCGGGAGTAGAGGATACACCGCCCATGTGAAAGCGGGCTGCTATAACAGGAATCTCTACACACGGAATTTTTGCAACATACAAGCGACGCATCAGATCCGTATCTGCCCCAATGGGGAATCGTTCAGCATCAAAACCGCCCATCTTCTGCAATAAAACACGACTGCAGAACATAGACTGGTGGCAATACGGCTGCCGCCAGAGTGTCATTTGTATTCGCGGCCGCATAACTCGCGTTTTTCTACCGTTCACACACAAGGCCGAAGCAACAACGTAAGCAGCTTCTCCTCTCAGAATCGGTGCGCAGCACATCTCCGCAATGCCGGAACAGAATTCATCATCCGCGTTTATAAACACAACTACCTTTCCTCTCGCCATATTGATAGCTTTATTCATGGCGTGGTAAAGGCCTGCATCCGGTTCACTGATGTATCGAGTTATCCTCCCGGCTTGCTGCTGACACCAGAGATACGAAGCTGAGCCATCTGTCGAAGCTCCGTCTACCAGAAGGTGTTCCACCCGGAGTGCGGATTGATACACTGGCTGAACGGAAGAAATACAACGAGGCAGTAATGATATAGCATTACGGCAGACTGTTACAATAGTAAGATCGTAGGGTAGTTCTTGCATCTCACGGCACAGAATAATACCAACAATGAGCAGACGCAAGAAGATAGAATTACCTGATATCTAATATATAGCATGCAACACAAACAAAAAAGGAAGCCGTCTTTCCCACAACAGGAAAGACGGCCGGAAATGTTTCCTTGGAATGGAATCAGGGCTTGATCACGGAAGCAAGCACCACAGTACCGTTGAAGGGGGTGCTCACATTAGCGGGAAGCTCAACCTGGGAAAGACGGAAGGATTCCTTCATGCCCACGCCGGAAATATCGGCAGTAATGCAGCAGGGGATGTCCTTCACGGCGCACTTCACCGGCATCTCGTGCACAATCTGGTGCACAACACCACCCATGGCGGTACCTACGGGAGTACCCACAAGCTTCACCTGCACGCGGGTCTTCACCACAGTGTCGGGAGTCACGGCGCAGAAGTCAACATGGTTGGTTGAGTCAGTCAGCCAGTTACGCTGAACATCCTTCACCAAGGTCAGGATGGTCTGACCGTCAACGTCAAGGTTCACGAGGATGGAGTCGGTGTCCACGGAAGCGAACAGTGCGCGCACGTCAGAAGCCTTGAGCTGCACGTTGATGTTCTCAGCTACAGCGGAACCGTACACCACGCCGGGAAGGTAACCCTGAGCACGCAGGGCGTTGAGCTTGCCGGTACCGATTGCTTCACGCTTGGTAGCCTTAAGGGAATATGTCGTCATAGTTCTAATTCTTTCTATGTCTTGAAATTGTGGTTTGTTTGGAGTTCTTCCGACGTCGGTGCGCTTACGTCACCCGCCGGGGGACACACCCAGCCAGCGAAAGCAGGGTGGACGCACAGAATACGCTTTATTTCAGAAAAGTCAAGCAAAATTCAGACAATCAGGGCAGATTTTCCTTGAAAAATAAGCGATTAGCACCTAGTATTGCTGTGTATGAAAAGCAAGGTCTACATTACCGGATGCCTTATGATGGTGCTGTGCAGCTCCTGCCACCAATTTGCACAGCAGACAGTGGTCCCGATTCCTCCGCCTGCTCCGGAAACTCTCTGTCAGCCTATGGCTCCGAACATTGCAGAGTTCTATACCCTCCCGAAACCGTTGTAAACAAGCCCCTGCATCCGTGACAGCATACGGATTTTAATTGACAGGAGCTTTAAGAACGCGTAGAATCAGCGCACCATGAAGAAGCGACTCCGCAAGAAATACCGCGTTGGTGAGTTCAAGGAACTCTGCTTTGAATTTTCCTTTGATTACAAGGGCGATGTAGCAGCCCCCGAGTGCGAGCAGTTCCTGCACGACCTCATCGAAGGCTGCATCGAGGCCAATGGCCTTGATTGCGAAGGCAATATCACGGACGACGGCTGCAGCATCATTGCCAAGGCCGTTGACCCCACCCAGACAAGCGAGGCTCAGCGTCTTGCTGTCAAGAGCTGGCTTGAAGCCCGCAGCGATGTGGAAATCAAGAGCTTCGGCGAGCTGCAGGATGCCTGGTACTCCTGCTGCTGATTGCCATATCCCTATCAACAGGCCATGGCAGGCGGCCTCATAGCCTGCCCCACCCCATTTTCTAATGAACGAGAACGAGCCAAAGCAGAAGAAAGACGTCATCTATGCCAAGGGTCTCAAGGGCGTTATCGCAACTGAAACCGGTCTGAGCGATGTACGCGGTGAGGAGGGGCACCTCCTGTACTGCGGGTACGAGATTGAAGACCTTGTAGACCTTTGCAGCTTCACGGAAATCATTTACCTGCTCCTGAACAAGCGCCTTCCCAACCGCGAGGAACTGGAAGGTCTGCAGCAGCGTCTGCGCAACGACCGTGAACTGCCCCAGCCCATTCTCGATTTCTTCAAGACGGCCACCAAGACAGCCCGCCCCATGAGCGCACTGCGCACCGCAGTCTCCATGCTCGGCATGTACGATGACCGCACAAAGGACCCCAGCCAGATGAAGGAAATCGGTCTTTCCCTCATTGCCAAGCTGCCGGTTATGGCTGCGTACTATTACCGCATCTGCCAAGGACTGGAACTGCCGCCTATTCGCACTGACCTGGGTGAAGCAGAACACTTCCTGTGGCTGCTGAAAGGCACCGAGCCCGACCCCGCAGAAGCACATATTCTGGATGTGGCCTACATTCTGCACGCCGACCACGGCATGAATGCCTCCACTTTCTCCGCCCGAGTGACGGCTTCCACGCTGTCCGACATGTACTCCGCCATTACCTCCGCCATCGGTTCCCTGAAGGGTCCGCTGCATGGTGGTGCCAACGAAGCCGTTATTGAAATGCTCAAGGAAATCGGAGAGGAGGAGAATGTGGAAGAGTACATCAACCGCAAGCTGGCCAACAAAGAAAAGATTTTCGGCATCGGCCACCGCGTGTACCGCACGCTGGACCCCCGCGCCCCGCTTCTGCGCCGCATCGCCATCCGTCTCACCCAGACAATCGGTGAGCCGAAGTGGATCCGCATGAGCGACCGCATTGCAAAGATTATGCGCTCCCGCAAGAATCTGAACGCCAACGTGGACTTCTACTCCGCCACGGTATACTACAGCCTGGGCATTCCGACCCGCATGTTTACCACACTGTTCGCCATTGCCCGTGTGGCCGGCTGGGTAGCCCAGATTCTGGAGCAGCTGGAGGACAACACGTTGTACCGACCACTGGCAGCCTACAAGGGCCCGGACGACCCCTTGCTGGTGCCCATGCTCGACATGCGCTGAAATTTTACCCCCGCTTCTGCGAAGAAGCGGGGGGCTTTTTAAGAGCTCTCCACTACTTATCTGCTGAAATTCTCAGCAGCGAGCTGTAGAAATTGTAATGGTTTTCGTACAGCTCTGACATATAGCCGGAAATTATATTTCCTGTGCCGGAACCGCGGTACATAGAAAGATGTGGTTCTATCAAATCGCGTAAAGACAAGGCGTATTGCTCCCAGGCATACTCTGCATCATCCATGCATGCTTTTATATACTTCAGCTGAAGCTCTACGTTCGGGTCTCCGGATGGCACTACAATCCCGGTAGACATATCATAACTTTCATCACACATAGCGTGAAACACCTTGCGGACATGGGCTCGCTGAGCATCTCCCGCCATGCGATACATGGCCCGCGACAAGCCTTCACACGATGTGGTAGCAATCATGAAACTGGGCGTTACCAGATCCGGAGCCGGCGAAGGTATGGTAAATTCTTCATTTTCTTCTTCTTCTTGCGATGTCGGAATCCAGTCTGCGTAATGACGGACAAAATTCATATCATCCAGGAAAATACTTTCCATTTTCTGGACATTCTGGTCATATTCATCACACACCTCTTCCTCCGGGAAATTGCCCAAAAAAGACCGTAGTGGCATCATTTCACGAATTAATTTCAACTGGGTCTTATAAGCAAGCTTCATCAGTTGCATGGAACGGGTCAGCTCCATTTCCACCTCCTTACGCACCTCGTCTGCGGATTTGTATTCATCTGATTCATCAAAAGAATACGAGCGAAGCAAAGACTGGTGAATATTATCCACAAAGGCATCTATGGAATCAGCCCCGATAAAATCCAACTGAGACAGTTTTAAATGCTCCGGCAACGAATAATCCAACGTAGGAGCGGGGTGAAACTCCGTATAGAGCCAACTCAGCATCTCATCTATCGAAAGATTCAGGTGAATGAGCAAGAGAAACCGCCGATGATCCTGATAATCCCACGGATTCTCCTCATATGAAGGAGCTATCAGGAATATTTTTTGAAATTCCTCTCTATAATAATGAATCTCCTGCAATAACTCCTTCATCAACTCAACCACATGTAACCGGGCCTTGCGTTGTGTTCGTGGCAACTTCATCCACGCTTCAGCCTGTGGTGAGGAATGGTCATTATTCAAGAGGCCAAATTCATACTCAGGCACAAGCTGACGACATAAATCATCAACGATTTCTTTCTGAGCATCATGCCAGGACTCCATAGTCCGCAGCAACGCCTCGTATCTTGCCTGAGTATCACCGACATGCTCAGAGCTCAAAAGCTGAATTTTATAAACACGGGGCATTTCATCTGGCAAATCCTCTGATTGAATCAGGCCAGGAGATACATTGAGTTCACGCCCTGCAGCAATTCGATTTTGCCGGAACATCGCACTGATTCGCTCCTTGAACTTCTGATTCTTCAGCTCTATGGATTCAGGTGACATTTTATTTGCTTGCAAGACAACATTAACGATTGCCAAATAAGAGTCACAAATATCGGATTCACATTTTTCCAGATACTTGTCCTCATTATGCTTCTCAAACGTCTGCAGAGCGACATCATCCGAAGGACTGCAACAGCACAGCAAAAATGCCCCCAACATGCATAATATACTCTCTCTCATTTTCTCAGTGAATAACTAACATCAATTCATCAATCACTCAGCCGGCTTAATTTCCGGCATCGGTTCAGGCTCAACATATTGCAAATGCGGAGCAATCACAAAAGCAAGGTATTGCTCATGTGTGGAGTAAAGAGGGAATCGGAGCAACTGAGCCTCAGCAGATGACTGGGAATAGTCCTTTTGTGCAGAAACATCGTATGCAGCCACGACAGCCTCCACATACTGAAGCCAGGCATTTTCGGCCTCCGAGAAAAAGCGTCTGGCATGCTCCTGCACCGCTTTGTAATGCGACTGCTCCACAGCACCGGGTATAGGCACACCGGAAACAAGAGAAGCGCCGCGCTCCGTACCGAAACAATCCGCAACCTGCTGAGCACAAAGTGAGAGATACCCCAGCCAGAGACGAGATGCACGTCCGGCAGCTGCCGACCGGGCTTCATCAGAATGCTCGGTTTCATGGGCTAGTTCATGAACCATCAGCGGAGCCACCGGAGTATTCAGCAGCTCAAGCTCCTCATCTACGCCCTGCACATCAACCGTGCCCTCTTCTTCTTCCTCACTACCGTGAGTCTGCGGTGCAGCATTACCCTCATCCTCCGCAGATTCCTCCATTTCTATTCCCCAGGGCACAGCAAACAGCACACTCTGAAAATCCTGCTGGTACTCACGGCGCAGTTCATTGCAGAAATGCTTTTTGCAGTCCCGCACCGTATCGGCATCCTGAAAACAGGCCACCATACCCAACTGGGCCATCACAAACCTCATCTGTGCCTCGTAACACCGCTGAGCAGCAACAAATGCAGCAAACGCAAGCTGGCGGGTGCGTTTTTTTTCTTCAGCATCAGACTCCACCGATTGCTCCCAGAGATTAAGTACCGCAGTCAGGTCAGCCTCTATCGTTTTCCAGAAAGCTTTATCTTCTTCACTTAAGCCGGTAAAACCGGTACGAGCAGCCTCCAATCTCCGCTTGCATGCAATGCGCTCATTCTCCACGGCCTTCCTTTCAGCACCGGAACGAGCCGTTCTGGCCCGCGCATCCAGGTACCGGTTAAACTCCGCCATGCGGTCGGCATAAAACAAGTCCACTGCATTTTCCTGCCCCGGAGAAACGGACACCAGGGCAAACATCATCAGCATGTGCAGCATCTTGTTCATAGACATAGTCTACCATATCCCCCTGCCCGTGCAAGGAAAAAGCCCGTCAGAACCCCGGTTGCCCGATATTGACAAGAGGGAACTTCTAAAAAGTCGGACATCAGAACAATCGAGAATTTTCAAGAGGAAGGGAGTATAGTATAATGAGGGCATGGCACCAAAGTTAGAACTTCCGTCCCTGAATTTACGAGAACAATTGTAAAATCTCTTGACTTCGGTTTGTTAAAGTGTAATTTTTAGAGACGGGCATGAAGCACGGCATATCTCATGTCCCTCTTATCGCAATTATTACTGGGGGCATCCTGTTTTCATAAGAAATTAATCATTGCAACTCATATGCAAACTATATGAAAAGGTATCCTGTATATAAAAAATACATCACAGGCTGGGTAACCCTTGCTTTAGTCGTAATACCTATGATTCTAGGAATTACGTGGATGCACCATAAATATCCCAATGAGATTGGGCTATTAGGCTTCCTTATTTCTCTTTCCTCGATTGTAGTTGTCTTAGTATATCGCTCTTTCTTTAGATTAAAATGTCCGCGTTGCAGCCACTATTCAATGCAATTATTCCATGTAGAAGATGAGGAAAGTACAGGGATTTCTATATCCACCTCATATGTAGATCAAACATGTTATGTGTCGTGTAAAAACTGTGGAAAAGTTATGGAGACCGACCTTGGTTTCAAGCACAATATTTTTTTCAAAGGCATCCCCGTACAATTAAAGGACTCCCCCCTCGATTACAAGTAAAAATGCAGACATATCGCCTATGCGCCCTTTCAGGAACAAAAAGCTCACGCGATCTTTAATTTACGCGTGAGCTTATATTTATATGAGGGCTAAATTAATGCGGGAATCTGAATCGAAGCTGAAACTGTGGCATACGAGACAGTATGCAGCATTTCACACTTTCCCGCACGCGAGCGATGTGCTAGATTAGGCCAACACGTTATGGATACCCCCAAGAACTACTACATTCCCACCGTCATCGAGAAGACCAGCCAGGGCGAACGCGCCTATGACATCTACTCCCGTCTGTTGCTTGACCGCGTCATCTTCATTGGCACGGAAATCGATGATACTGTGGCAAATTCGGTGATTGCTCAGCTTCTCTTCCTGCAGATGACCGACCCGAAGAAGGATATTCACATCTACATCAACTCCCCTGGTGGCTCCGTAACCGCAGGTCTTGCTATCTACGACACCATGCAGTTCGTTTCCTGCGACATCAACACATACTGCATCGGTATTGCCGCCAGCATGGCTTCTGTTCTGCTTGCAGCAGGCACCAAGGGCAAGCGATTCTGCCTTCCTAACTCTCACGTTATGATTCACCAGGTACGCGGCGGAGCCCAGGGCACGGCTGCAGATGTGGAGCGCACCATCAAGTTCATGTTCAGCCTGGATAAACGTCTCACCGGTATTCTTTCCCAGCACACCGGCAAAGATTTCGACACAGTGAAGCAGGACCAGGACCGCGACAATTACATGACTGCTGAGGAATCCTTCGCCTATGGTCTGGTGGATCGCATCCTGGAGCACACGCCCACGCAGAAGAAATAACCCACGCTCCACATGGCTAAAAAGACCAAGATTTGCTCCATCTGCGGCGGCGCAGAAAACGAGGGGCGCCCCATGCTCACGCTGGATGGCACACACATCTGCTTCCAATGCGTAGAGGGCATGACCTACCACATGTTCCGCTCAGAAATGGGAGATGTGGCCGCAGACCGAATTCTGTCTCTCATCAAGGGCACGCACCCGGAAATCGTGCCGCAGGAAAAGACGGACGATTCTCCCGTACTGGAGGTGCAGACCATCAACCAGGATGAACTGCCGACCCCGGAGCAGATGCACAAACTGCTCGATGCCTATGTCATCGGCCAGGAGCGAGCCAAGCGCACCCTCTGTGTTGCGGTGTATAACCACTACCTGCGCCTGCGCCAGCCCAAGACGGACGATGGTGTGGAAATCGAGAAGAGCAATATTCTCATGGCGGGTTCCACCGGCAGCGGCAAGACGCTGCTGGCAAAGACCCTGGCTAAGATTCTGGACGTTCCCTTCTGCATTGTGGACGCCACCACGCTGACGGAGGCCGGCTACGTGGGCGAGGACGTGGAAAACATCGTGCTTCGTCTGCTCCAGGCGGCAGATATGAACGTAGCCAAGGCAGAGCGCGGCATCATCTATGTGGACGAAATCGATAAAATTGGCCGCAAGACGCAGAACGTGAGCATCACCCGCGATGTTTCCGGCGAAGGCGTGCAGCAAGCTCTGCTCAAGATTGTGGAAGGCACGGAATGCAACATTCCGCCCAAGGGTGGGCGTAAACACCCGAATGAGCAGTATATCCGCGTAAACACGGAGAATATCCTCTTTATCTGCGGTGGCGCATTCGTAGGTCTTGAAGGCATTATCCGTAAGCGTATCGGTTCCTCGGCCATGGGCTTTGCAGCCGTTGAAGAAGACCGCGATGCCAAGGAATACACGGAGGAAGAGATTCTTTCCAAAGCCATGCCGGAGGACTTCTTCATGTTCGGGATGATTCCTGAACTCATGGGCCGACTCCCTATCTTCACCCCGCTGACCACCCTCACTGAAGAGCAGCTGATGCACCTGCTTACCGAGCCGAAAAACGCACTCGTGAAGCAATACACCAAGCTCATGGCCATGAACAATGCCAAGCTCAAAGTAGAAGATAATGCCCTGCGCGCCATGGCTAAGCAGGCTATCGAACGTGGCACCGGTGCCCGAGCCCTCCGCGGTATCTTCGAAAACCTGATGCTGGATGTCATGTACAAGGTACCTAGCGATAAAACGATAGATACTGTAACCATTACGGAAGACGTGGTACTGGGCAAGGCAGCCCCCAAAATCAAACACCGCAAGGCAAGCGCAAAGTAAGAATGCTGGTACTGGGAATCGAATCGAGTTGTGATGAAACGGCCGTAGCCCTCATGGAGGACACCGGCTGCGGGCAGCCGCAACTGCTCAGCTCCGTCATTTCCACGCAGATTCCCCTGCACCGCATGTATGGCGGAGTGATTCCCGAACTCGCATCGCGTAACCACTCCGCCAACCTGCCAGTTGTGCTGCAGGAAGCCTTGGAAAAGGCCGGCCGTAATATTCACCAGGTGGATGTTTTCGCCAGCACCGCAGGTCCTGGGCTCGTAGCAGCACTGCTGGTGGGCAACACTGCAGCCAAGGCGCTGGCTCTGGCGGCGCGCAAGCCTTTCGTCGCGGTCAATCACCTGGAGGGGCACATGCTTTCCCCCTTCATCACCCACCCGGCGGGACTTGTCCCGCATCTGAGTCTTGTGGTGAGTGGGGGGCATTCGCTGCTTATTGATGTGAAAGGCCCGGGCAACTACACCCTCCTGGGACGCTCGCGGGATGATGCTGCTGGAGAAGCTTTTGACAAGGTTGCCAAAATGCTTGATTTACCCTACCCTGGCGGTCCGGAAATTGATAAACTGGCCGAACAGGGTGCTCCGGAGCGTTTCCAGTTACCGCGCCCGATGATGCATGAAGACCACCTGGACTTCTCCTTCTCCGGGCTGAAGACAGCTGTGCTTTACACCCTGCCCAAGCTCGTACCCAGTGGTAATCCGAACGACCTGGATAAGCAGACCATGTGCGATTTGTGCGCCGGCGTGCGCCAGGCCATCATTGATGTACTGCTGCACAAAGCCATGAAAGCCATGCGCAAGACCGGGCACAAGGTGCTGGCCGTTTCTGGCGGTGTTTCCTGCAATTCCGGGCTGCGGCGCCAGCTCCAGGAAACCTGCAAACGCCGCCGCATCGAACTCATTCTGCCGCCCAACAGCCTGACCACGGACAACGCTGCCATGATTGCCTTCGCCGGTATGCTTCGTGCCCGCAGTGGTGATTTCTCCCCCCTTGATACGCCTGTCGACCCAAACCTTAAACTTGCCGGAGTCCAACTTCGCAAATAACCATGGGATTACGCGAAAAGCTCAACGAAATTCTGCCCACCCTTCTGCCAGAACGAGCGGAGGATGCCATTAAAGGCAAAGAACTGATTGCCCGCGTACGAGCAGTGCTGGGCGATGCTTATTCCGACCACTCGCTACGCTCACAGTTTTCTTTCATGGTACTGGATGCAGAATCCTGTCTGGCGCGCGTGGAAAACGGCCAGGGATACTATCTGAGGAGCGATGGCGAGGAACCCAATCTCCAGAATGTATTCGGTGGAAATGCTGAAGGAGAGACAGCCCTGCACAAGGCCATGGCTCTGGCCGTGCGCTTATACGACACCGCTGGGCAAGGCGTATTTGTCTACCCGGTGGACGAAGAAGAAAGCTGGGGCCACCCGGACCTGGTAGCCGTGCAATGGCCGGCCGGCGCGTGGGATGAAGGCGGTGCTTACATCATGGAAGGCGAAGCAGAAGAGTTATCTTTCCGAGCCATTTGCGTTGGGTTTGCAGAAGATGAAGAAAGCTGCCGACAAGCGTTTTTCCGGGCACTTGCGTGCGGACAATGGGCGCAGGAATGTGAGTTACTACTGCTGCCAGGTGCTACCAATGAAGACGAGCTGACCGACCTTGCCACACGCTATGGCGTAGGCATCCGGTGTCTGGATGCAGATGAGAGAGCCCTGGAAGAAATGCCGCGCGCAGATGAGATATTCCGATTGAGCACAGATGAAGCCCGCACCTTACTGGCCACCCTGCCACAGACCACACTGGCTCGTCCGCGCCACCGTGCACTTTCCCTGCGGGCCGCCACAGCTATGCCGGACACGGCCGTAGTGCTTCAGTGGGCTCGTGGGTGCACGGCTCGCGGGCGCGTGGAAGCTTTTGAACACCGGGTAGCCGTTAATTAATATGCTCAAGCAATTCTTGTATAAACTCACAGGAAAACGAGGGCACCGCATTCTTCTGGTGCTGGGGTTATTTCTTACCGTCCTGGCACTGTACAAACTGGTTCGTACAGCCATGTATGTGCAAGAGTGTGTGGTTGTCACCGCCTCTGTGACAGATGTCATCCAGAAGCCGTTTGAATCTACAGCTGAAGCTCTGGAAAACGGAAACCTTGCACTGGGAGGGAGCACCTCTTACTCCGCCATTGTGCGCTATACCGTGCCGGGTGGTCTGGTCATTGATCGCATGATGACTGATGCCGACGATACAGACTATTCCATAGGGCAGCAGGTGGAAGTCATCACCCCAGCCCTTGATCCCAGCCAGGCTCACATCAACAAATGGAAATTCATATGGGGATGGGAATGCTTGCAGCTGGGCACCGGCGTATTCATAACGCTGCTTGGATTGGCGCTGAAAGAACGCAAACCGAAATCTCCGGACAAGCAGGCTGCCCGCAAAAATGCCGGTAGGAAAAAGAAGGCCGAAGTTTCTACGCCTCGCAAACGGGCACATCGTAAGAAAAAGCAAGGCTGATATGACCGGCCATGGCACAGGTGCATTCCAGAATTCCTGTTCAAAATATCCAACGCGGCGAGCGTCTGGTGTATGATGCCATGCACCGGCTCCCGGAAGATTGGGTGGTATTCCACAGCTGCAAGGAAGATTACCTGGAAGATAACCGCTATGTCCATTACGAAGCTGATTTCGTGGTGCTTGTGCCGGAACGCGGCATTGTGGTCATCGAGGTAAAAGACTGGCCGCAGATTCGAGTGCAAAACGGCCGTTGGCAAAGCCGGCGAAACAGTCACGATGAATGGCAAAGCCATGTTCACTCCCCATTGGAACAAGCCAACATTGCCTTGCAAAAGCTGATGCGCAGTCTTGCCCGCTGCGCTTGTCTTCCCCATGCTCCACACCGCTGGCCGGAGCACCGGCACATAGCCATACTTACCCAGGGCGTGCCGGATATCGAAAGCTCGTTCAATCTTCCCTTCGGCTCACTCTATCTCTGTGGAGCCGAAGGATTGCAACAACTGCAGCAAAACCTCGAAAAGCTCTTCATCCTTAACCAACCGGAACGGATGTCTGCCCGACGGGTCAGCAAGATAAAAGACATGCTGGCACCCAGTGTGCTGTTCCACATGAGTCTGCAGAACTACCTGCAGGAAATGGATGCCACCACAGCCCCTATTCTTAATCTTCTGCCCATGCTCTACGAAAGCACCGGGGGCATACGCGTTGAAGGTTGCGCCGGAACCGGGAAAACAGTCATGGCCTGTGCCGAGGCCGCACGCCAAGCTGCGGACCTGCCAGAAGACGGGAACCATCGCATCCTGATGCTCTGCTTCAACCATGCCATGGCAAACGAGCTGCAGCAAAACCCGACTCTTGCAGAGCAAGCCCATGTGCTGCAGATAAGCACATTTCACGATTTCTGCATCGACCACATTCTGCAGCCGAGGCAGTTGAACCATCTGGTTAATTACAATGGCACAGGCGACCGTCTGCCCGAAGCTACGCTGCAGTGCATACTTAATCTCCCCGGACTGCCGCAGTTTGATTCCATCTTTGTGGACGAAGCACAGGATTTCCGGGATATCTGGTGGCAGCTCATCCAAACCATGCTCCGCCCCGGTGGCAGACTTTATACCTTTGCCGACAAACACCAGGATTTATACAACCGCTACCACCAGATGCCGGAGTTACCTACCCGTATACGCTTAAACGCTAACCTTCGTAATGCCCGCCAGATTGCGGGCTACAGCCGCGCCATGCTGCCTGAAAACGAGCAGAACTTGTCTATTCTGCCGATGACAGGAGCTGGTATACATCTCTCTGAGCCCGCCGATTCGCCGCAGGAACGGGCTGTAGAAATACAGCGCATCATCCAGCAACTGACAGAAGGGCCAGAGAGCGTAAATGCAAGTGAGATTGTGGTACTTTCTCCCTGGCGCACGACTCATCCCCGGTGTTCGCTCCCACTGGTACAAGGGCTGGCAGTTGCTCCGGCGGATGAAACCCCAGCTCAAGCGGCCGAACGACGCGCCGCATGCCGATGCACAGAATCAACACACATTTTTTCTTCCACCATTAAATCCTTCAAAGGACAGGAAGCGGCCTACATCGTCCTTACCGATGTCATCGGACTGGGTGAAAGCAGGGGCTTCGACATGAAGGAACTCTATACAGCCTGTACCCGAGCCCGCTATGGGCTCTACATCATTCCAACTTCCAGTGGTAAACCGCTGGTTGAATCCTTCTTCTCCTTTTCATGATGCGAACAGTTTTTTTTCTCAACACAGCAATCTGCCTCATCGCTTCCTGCACCTCCACAAATCCCGGTCCCTACAAGGGGTATAGCATCACCAATGATGAAGCCATACCTGCCAGCACTATCGGAGGAGCACCCTATAAAAAGAAACGCTGATACCACCCTATGAGGAAATTTCTTTTCTGGGTCATGATTCTGACCCTGCTGCCCTGCACCTTAGCGGCGGAGCCCAAACGAGTTCTCATCATCGGCAACAGCTATACCTTCTACAACAGATTGCCCGAAATGCTAGAGGCTCTAAGCAAAAAAACGGCAAATCCGCTGACTGTACATTCTTACACAGCCGGAGCCATGAGCTTGCAAGGCTTCCTTACCATGCCGGAACATGCCAAAGCCCGCCAGTTACTGGAAAGTGGCGAATACGACTGGGTCATTTTGCAGGACCAGAGTCAGACTCCTGCCTATAAGCCGGATGAAACGCTTTCTTCAGTACAGAAGTGGAGCGAAATCGCCCGTCTCCATAAGACGAAAGTTCTGCTTTTTCTCACCTGGGCTCATGCCACACGCCAGGGTAGAAATATGCAGCCCATGCAGGACATGCAGGAGCGCACCAGCACCACTTATTGCAAGGCAGCCTTGAACACCGAAGCCCGAGTAGCCCCCGTAGGCGAGGCATGGGCTGCATGGTACCAGAAAAATCCAGGCACGCAGCTACATGAAAAAGATTGCTCACACCCCACCCCCATGGGGACATATCTGGCAGCTTGCGTACTGCACGCATCCATCAGCGGCAAAGCTCTCAGGGGAGTTCCCGGAACCCTGAAGGCCGGAAGCCGGACACTCGTCAGCATCCCCTCTGCCACCGCACGGCAACTCCAGAAAACAGCCAATGCTTCGCTGAAGAATTTCTCCCCTGCGGCCTACCTTGAGCAACAAGAGAAAACCTCAGATGAACGGCCCTCCGAGGCAGACATCAAAGAGGCGCTTAAACGAAATATGAGTATCAGAGAACTCATAAAGCTGGCAGGAAAGCCATTTTTGGTAAAAAGCAACTCAGACTGGAAGACATACCAGTTCCAGCTCAGGGACAACGCTGAAATGTGCGCCTACTGCACCGCATCCGGCATCATCCAGCAAATCAGTATAGTCACACCCGGGCAAATGGCAGACATTATAGATTTGAGAGAGTTGTAGCTATGTTTTTAGCTTGACCCACGCCCGTCTTCTGTTAGGATAGATAGCATGAAACTGCGTACCTTTGTTTCACTGACGCTCCTAACGGCTGGCGGAATTCTCGCCAATGACTTACAAAACCTCGCAGACAATCTGAAGGTTCAATCACCTGCAGCCGATAGCAAACGGCTCACCATCCCCCGCGTACGTGGCGCGGAAGTGAGCATCCTGGGGGTTGACTACGAGCAACTGGTGAATAACAAGGGCAAAATTCTCACCCGCCCGGCTAGCGACACACCGGTACGAGTCAGCTTCAAAGTGACGAAAGACGGCAAATCCGCCATCAGCCGGGACTACGAAATCACCATTAAGAGCAAAGGTAAAGCCCAGGGGGCTCCTGCACCCAAGGTCATTCCGGCGCTGCTGAGCTGGCGTGGTGGCGAGGGCCAGTGGACTCTGCCGAAGAAGATTCTGGTGCATGGAAATGAATCATTCATCCCCGAACTCATTCGCGAAATCAACGCGATTCTCCCCTCGGAATATGAGGTAACTCAGGCAACCTCGGCCAAAGAAGCCACAATTATTTTTGACCAGACCAAAGGTTCCGACAACGAATCGTACAAGCTGAGCATCGACTCAAAGGGGGTCCGCATTTCCGCAAGCGGAAAAACCGGGCTTTACTGGGGCAGCCGCACGCTGCTGCAGATGCTGTCCCAGCAGAAGGAGTCACTGGCCTGCGGTGTCGCATGGGATGCGCCCCGCTACGCACTGCGCGGATTCATGCTGGATGTAGGCCGTCTGCCCATCCCCATGGATTATATCAAGGACGTGGTACGTCTCATGGCCTGGTACAAGATGAATGACCTGCAGCTGCACTTGAATGATAACTACATCTTCCACGAGCACTATGTGGATGCCGGTGAAGACCCCTTCAAGAAATCCTACTCTGCCTTCCGCATGGAAAGCGACATCAAGGGAGCAGACGGCACTCGGCTGACAGCGGAGGATTTATCCTATACCAAACGAAAATTCCGCGAACTGGTCCAATTTGCGAATGAGAGAGGGGTAAATATCGTTCCGGAGTTCGATGCTCCCGGTCATGCACTCTCCCTCACCCGAGTGCGCCCCGACTTGATTTATCAGGGCCCCATGAACCACGAAAAACGCCGCTGTGAAATGCTGGATGCCGCTAACCCGAAAACCCTCGGCTTTGTAGCCAAGGTGTGGGACGAATACCTGCAGGGAAAGAACCCGGCGTTTGAAAATTGCCCAGTGGTACATGTGGGCTCAGATGAATTCTTCGGCGCCGCTGAGGATTACCGCAGGTTTGCCGATGGTCTGCTGGCTCATATACAGAGTCGAAAGCACACACCGCGCATCTGGGGTAGCCTGAAAGCCAAGCCCGGCAAGACTCCGGTACGTTCCAAAGGCGTGCAGATGAACCTGTGGAGCCGGGATTGGGCCAGTGCCTGGGATTCCGTCAATGCCGGGTACGATGTCATTACCACCTATGACCGGGACCTGTATGTGGTACCTTTTGCCGGCTATTATCGTGCAGACCGCAACCTGAAGCACCTGTATGAGAAGTGGGTTCCCAACCAATTCGGCCAGGAAACACTGCCTTCAGGGCATCCCCAGTTGCTGGGTGCCACATTTGCTATTTGGAACGATGAAATTGACCGTCTGCACAAAGGCTATGGTGCCTGTGACCTCTGGCAGACCATCAGCAGCATGGTAGATACGCTCTCCCAGAAAATGTGGGGTCAACCCAACAACAGCCTATCCTATGAAGAACACCAGGCTCTGGCATCCAAAACAAAGAATATTCCATACTGCAACCCGCTGCACTTCAATTCCGACAGCTTCAGACTGGAACCTAAACTCACCCCCATGCGCCTGCGTAAGGGCTCCAAGGGGCCGGAGTACCACCTGACCATGGAATTAGAGATGCCGAAAGCACCTGTGCCCGGAGAAGAGCAAGTGCTGCTCGGTTCCAGACAAGGACAATTGCTCGCCGCTGGTAAGGATGGCCGTATCACCCTTCGTCGTAGCGACAGTCTCGAATTTGCCTTCAACGCTAAAATCCCCGTAGGCAAACGCACAAAACTCGAACTCATCGGCCACATGGGACGAACCGAACTCATCATCGATGGAGTGAATGCCGGCGAACCGGAAAATGTGCGTTTCCCTCTGCGGAAAGACGAACGAATGAGCACCTTTATTCTGCCGCTGGAATCCCTTGGCAGCTCGTTCAACGGGAAGGTATTCAGCATCGAAGTGAAATAACTCTACCCCCGGAGATTCAGGCATGGGGCGGGCTGCAGGTGTTTTTAACTTGCATTCCGCCCCTTCTTATGTTACACACATTCTCTATATGAGAAAGACCACGACACTACTCATGATGGCCGCACTCACAGCAGCTCCGCTTCTTGCAGAGAACCTGCAGCAGATTGCAGATAGTCTTCCCGTAGAGCCCCGCATCGAGGGCAACAAACTTGTCATTCCCAGTGTTCCCGGCGCCGAGGTTCGCCTTCTGGGTGCCGATTACGAACAGATTATCCGCCCTAACGGGCAGGTGGTCAAGCCGCTCACCGATACCCAGGTGAAAGTGAGCTTCGTGGTCAGCAAGGATGGCGAGGAAGCTGTTTCCAAGGATTACGACGTAACCGTACCCGGCACAACGCTGGCCGCCGCAGGCACCAACCCCGCACCCAAGGTACTGCCCGCCCTGCTCAACTGGGTGGGAGGCACCGGCTGCTACACACCGGGCAAGGTGGTTCGCGTGGCAGCTGCTCCTGAGCTGGGTAAGACCTTTGCCGCAGAGCTGGAGGAAATGCTGGGCTGCCAGGTAGAGCTGGTTGCTACCGGAGAAACGGCAGACATTACCCTGGGCATCAGCAACAACCTGATTCTGGGCAAGGAGGGTTACACCCTCGATATCTGTGCCGACAAGGGCATCACCATCGGCGCCCCGACCGACACGGGTCTCTACTGGGGCACGCGCACGGTGCTGCAGATGCTGCAGCAGGGCAATGGTTCTGCCCCCTGCGGGCGCGCTCTGGATATACCCCGCTACGAGGTGCGCAGCTTCCTGCTGGACGTAGGCCGTCTGCCCATTCCGCTGAGCTATGTCAAGGATGTGGTGAAGTACATGTCCTGGTACAAGATGAATGACCTGCACATTCACCTGAACGACAACTACATTTTCCACGAACAATATGTGGATGCCGGCGAAAATCCCTTTGAGAAATCCTACTCTGCTTTCCGACTGGAATCAAACATGGTGGGTCCCAATGGCACTCGTCTTACCGCAAGCGACCTTTCTTATACCAAAGAAGAGTTCCGTGATTTCATTAACTACGCCGCCAGACACGGAGTCAACATTATTCCCGAATTCGACACCCCGGCACACGCGCTTTCGTTCACACGCGTTCGCCCCGACCTCATCTACAAGAGCAAAAACAAGCGCGGCTGCGAAATGCTTGATGCCACGAATCCCGAAACGCTCAAATTCGTGGAAGAAGTATTCGATGAATACCTGCTGCCGCAGAATGGTCAGAAAGCTGTATTTGATGGTTGCGACGTAATGCATGTGGGAGCAGACGAGTTCCACGGAGAAGCTGAACACTACCGCGCCTATACCGACAGTCTGCTCAAGATGGTACAGAGCAAGGGCTATACCCCGCGCGTATGGGGCAGTCTGAACACCAAGAAGGGAAAAACTCCGGTGCATGCAGAAGGCGTACAGATGAATCTCTGGAACGGAGGCTGGGCCAAAGCATGGGATTCCATCAAGCAGGGATTTGACGTCATCAACACCAATGACGGCGCCCTCTACATTGTTCCCTTTGCCCCCTACTACCGCATGGATGCCCGCCACCGCTGGGTACACGAGCACTGGCGCCTCAACCAGATTGCCGATGAGAAGATTCCTTCCGGCCATCCCCAGCTGCTGGGCGCAGCCTTCGGTATCTGGAACGATATGATTGACCAGCGCTATGTGGGTTATGGTTCCTACGACATCTGGCACATGTTCAGCAACTCTGTGGATGTGCTGGCCGGCAAGATGTGGGGCAGCGACGCCTCAACCACCAGCTACGATGACCATAAGAAATTGCTGGCCCAGATAGGCAAGGTGCCAGGGCTTAACCCCTACTTCCGCTGGAAGGATGGCGCCACCTACATCTGCACCCCCGCCGCGCTGCCCTGCGAAATCGCCCAGCCCTGCATGGGGCCGGACTATGAGCTGACCATGGAACTCACACTCACCGAAGCCCCCACTCCCGGCGAGGAACAGGTGCTGCTCAAGGGTGAATCCGGCGTGCTGTGCGCTGCGCTCAGCGATGGCACCATCGGTTTCCGTCGCAATGACAGCATGGAGTTCTCCTTCAACTGCAAGCTCCCGGTTGGCGAAAAGGTCACCCTTCAGCTCATCGGCAAGCCCGGCAGCACCCAGCTGCTGCTGAACGGCAAGCCCGCAGGACAGTGCACGCTTACCCGCTTCCACCGCAATCCGGAAGGGCTTATCAACACCTTTGTCCTGCCCCTCGATGTTATCGGCAGCAGCTTCAAGGGTAAGGTCTACCGCCTCGAAGTGAAACATACCGCGCCCGCCAGCCCCACAGTTGACCCGAATCTCCAACCCAAGAAGAAATGAGTCTCGACCCTCAACAGGAATACGAAGCAGGAGCCGCAGCATTCAAAGCTGGTAATGCAGCCGCTGGCGCAGAGCATCTGCGTAATGCGGCATTCTCCGGTCACGCTGAAGCACAGAACCAATTGGCCCGCGTGTACTTCGCGCAACTGAAGAGCCGCAACGACATTGTGTCATTGGAATCTGCAGCGCAAAACGGAGACCATGTTGCGCTCTTCGTCCTGGCAATGTGTCTCATAGACGGCCGATTGCTGGATAAAGACACGGATAAGGCACTTATCGCGCTCAAGCACGCAGCTGCCCTGGGTAACACCATGGCAGAGGTCATGCTGGCTCAAGCCCAGGGATAACCCCCAGATTCCTGCAATTTCAACAAACGTGGCGTGTTTTCTGACATGCCACGTTTTTTTCTTACTCTGAAACAATCATCAAAGAACGCACAGCCCCCGCACCCAGCGTCCGATTCAAAGCACGAATAATCTGGGGCTTCATGCGCGTAATCTCATAACGGACCGTGGGGTGATTCACCCGGATTCGTGCCCGTCCTTTGCCTACACTCATCAACGCAGAAACAGATGCCAGGCCATCTCCCACGGCATCGCACCAAGCCTGGAGCAACAGTTCCGGAGCCAGGGTATCCTCCTGCAGATTCCATTCACTCAGCAGCTCTCCCAGCAGCGACTCCATACTGCGCTGATTTCCAGAAAGAGGTTCGGATGTCGAGCTGCCCAGGAAATCAGCCAACGCCTGGTCTCTTGCCCCCTTGCGCACACTTCTCACGCGCACTGCGCGTTCCCCCACCCCATCGGGCATTTTCTGCATGTAGAATCGTTTGCGCGGTCTGGCTGGCAGCGGCGATGTAACAGAGGCAAGGGACTCTTTCTTTTTACGAGGTGATGCCATGGGGAAAAAGCGGGCAGCCCGGTAATCCGGGCTGCCCCTTTACAGGAGTGAAATCCACAGTGTTTACTCGCCGTCGTCGCCGATGGCCTGCACGGGGCAACCCTCCATAGCCTCGGTGCAGAGAGCTACTTCCTCATCGGTCACGGGCTGCTTGGAAACATAGGAAAGGCCCTCGTCATCGTCACGGGCGAAGAAATCAGGGGCGGTTTCGCGGCAAAGATCGCAGTCGATGCAGTTGCAATCAACATAGAACTTGCCCGGCACATTCTTTTCAGTCTTATCGTCGATATCGGCCATTGTCGTGTATGTGGGGGTTATACCCACAGATATTTATGACCTATTTTTGCCGGAATGCAATCCTTTTTTATTGCAACGCGGCATTTTTCGGTACAAAATAAGGTCATGCAAGACCAGGAGCAAGCAAAACAGAAAAAATCAGGATGGAAAGATAAAATCTGGGGAGCCGCAGCAGTCGGCATCCTGGCAACCGCTGGTATTTCTTTCTGGTTTTCTATCAACAGCCTTCCTCACGCAGAATGGCGCAATGCCTACAAACCGCTCTCCTGGGAAACCGCCGGAGTCTGCATCGATGAAGCAGAAGCATACTGGAAAGCCTCTGCCGGTGACGCCCGAATGGAATTACGCGCATACTGCTACCCGGTCTGCCGCCTGAAACTGGACGGAGCTGAAGGCGAAGGCCAGGTGACTGTCCGATTCATGAATGGAGAAGGAGTACAGATGGGCGACCGCATTAACATTCCGTACAAGGATGGCAAGTTCCTTCCCCGCCAGAACAACAGTATGCAGGTTACCGAGGAAGAAGCCACAGTTCGTCTCGAAGATGGTTTTCTTTCAGAAGATGAATACACGCTGCATCAATTTGTTCAGGACACCCCGCTCTGGCGCGTAGAAGTCGAATGCCGTCCGCAGAATGGCACTCTGCAGCCCATGGGTCACCTCAGCGTATTCCCTCATGACATCTGATTCTCGCAGCAAGTGGAGAAAGCGGCTCGTCCATAGTCTGGTCAGCATTCTGGGCGGCGCTTTCATGGCTCTGGCCTTTCCTCCTTATGATTTAGGCAACCTGGTCTGGGTCGGGTTGATTCCCCTGCTCTGCGTTCTCTGGAATGGGAAAAGTGGATTCCGGCGAGGATTTGTATATGGATGGCTATATGGCATGGGCTGGTACTGTGTCTCGTTCTGGTGGATTCACAACGTAGGCTACGTTTTCCGTATCCCCATGCCGGTGTTTGTGGGTATTGCATTTCTGCCGCTCATGACGGTATACTCCTGCCTTGTCGGGTTATGGGGTGGGCTGGCAAACACCCTGCTGAGGCCCCGGCTCCAGCCGGCACCCGACACCGCATCTCTCACTCGCCCGGAGCAGGTGAAACAAACATGGCGCAACTGGACAACTGCGGACTTATTCAGTACACTGCGAAGCGCTGCAGGCTGTGGTGCTGCATGGGTCTGCGTGGAATGGCTGCGGGCCAATGGCACCCTTGGATTCAGCTGGAACAGCATGGGCATGGCCCTCTATAACGGACTTTCTCTTGTGCAATGGGCAGAATTCATCGGCACTGCTGCACTATCCTTCTTCCCCACGGCAGGAGCAGTCATCCTCTGGTGTGCGGCTCGCCGCAGCTGGATACAATACCGCACAACGGGCAGAGGCTGCCGCCCATGGGATTTTCTGGGCATGGTGGTACTTCTCTTCCTCATGTTCACCGGTGGGCTGGCACTGTCTAAAAAATA
Organism: Akkermansiaceae bacterium UBA3385; assembly: GCA_002358905.1. Lineage (GTDB taxonomy): Bacteria > Verrucomicrobiota > Verrucomicrobiia > Verrucomicrobiales > Akkermansiaceae > Akkermansia. The sequence continues at coordinate 62,357 of DEPT01000011.1, read as the reverse complement.
TTCGCCGCTTGTCATGCTGAAGCAGGAAAACGTGCTCCAGCTTCCCGTCATGGGCGTGCAGCTGAATCTTGACCAGAAAGAACGCATTGAAGATGGGCCCATGCAACCCCGCCTGTATGGCGAATTCCTGCGTACTACTCGTAATGCTTTTACAGAGGTTCAGCAGGAAACAATCAAAAAAGCCATGGACAATCCGGAACTCGCGATTACCCAGCAATTGCCGGTCTGGGTCGTCTGGCCGGAAAGCGCTATGGGCACCCCTCTCCACCGGATTAAGACAACCGGAAAACTCTTTCAGGACCCCAGCACAAAGACATACCTCTTCGGCAAGGACGCACTTCCCCTTGTCCGCCAGCAAGTAAAGGAACTGGGTGGCCAGGACTTTGTGCTTTTCTCCGGAGCTGATGAATACCTCTGGGAATCTGCAGATGGCCAATCCCTGCGCCCCCGCGGCATGCACAACTCCATGGCTATCATACCTGGAGGATTCGACAGCATCACCACTACCGCAAAGCAGCATCTCATGCCTTTCGGTGAATATCTACCCTTCGTGGAGCATATTGAATGGCTCGGCAAACTATACACCGAGCTTACCGGAACCCAGGTGGGTGAAGGGATTCACCCTGGCAAAGGAGATGCTCCCATTGCCGTGGCTGTTCCCGGCACAAAGGAAACGGTAGGAGTCATCCCCGCCGTATGCTACGAAGACACTGTGGGTAATCTGCTGACCAAATACGTGCGCAAGGGTCCTCAGGTTATCGTCAACATCTCCAATGACGGCTGGTTCCGCGAATCATGCTGCGGGGAACAACAAGCCCGCAACGCAGCGTTCCGATGCATAGAACTCCGCCGCCCCATGGTTCGCGCCGCCAATATGGGATATACCTGCGCTATTGCCCCCAATGGAGCCTTTATGGACATTCTCCAGAAAGCAGATGGCAGCCCGCATCTGCCAGGCCACAGCTATGCCGTGCTGCCAGTCGATAAAAACGCAGGATACACCCTTTATGCCCTGCTGGGAGACTGGGCTGTTGTACTCTGCGCCATAGTCGTCCTGCTCACATCAATTCCGGCCCAGTTCCGCAAGAAATAATCCATGTCGCAGACCATACACATCGCTCTGAGTGCCAATGGTGACTTCACCGTTCCGCTCGGACTTTGCCTGCAATCCATCATGCAACATGCAGCGGCGGGAACAATGTACCACTTCCATATTCTCGACAGTGGAGTGGACCGGGAATTGCTGCAACGGGGTGTTTCCAACAATATCACCTGGTACAATGTAACAGACAAACTCAGGGACCTGCCAAGCGGCGGGAGATTTCCTTCTGCAACCTATCATCGTTTTCTTCTACCAACACTCCTGCCCCAGGAAATCCAGCGTGTTATCTTTCTAGACTGCGATACCATGGTGCTGCAGGATTTATCTGAACTGTACCACTGGGAGCTGCAAGGTAAGGTCATCGCAGCAGTACCCTGGATTGTACTGGGCCACTACCGCGAAGAATACGGTCAGCATCTCCGCAGCTTTCCCTCCCGCTTCGGATTGGCAGATGACGGCACGCCTTATTTCTACGCATCTCTCCTTATCATGGATCTGGCGGCAATGCGCCACCAGGGTATCACGGCCAGACTCATTGAAACAGTTCGCAATACTCCCCCGGAAAAACTCATCTGGCTCGACCAGGACGCGCTGAACGTTGCGCTCCGCGGACACATCACAGCTTTGCCACTGAAATACAACGTTATTCCTTTGTTCTCCGAACAGCTGGAAAACGAAAGCGCTGACGCCCAAGCGGCCTATGAGACCCCGGCAATCATTCATTTTGCTGCAACCAAGCCCAATATTCTCACGGGGCCTCGCAATAAACTGGAGCATGAATTTTTCCAGTACTGGAAAAGCTCACCATGGGCAAATTGTATTCCCTATCCTCTCGTTTCCCTGACCCGGCTTCCACGATTCATCGCCCATGTACTCAATCGCCTGTTCCGGGCATTGCTTCCCTATCCTCGACTTCTCACAGGTCTCGGCTCAGTTCTGGCTTCAATTCGTTCCCTGTTCACCCAGGAATAAAAAATCGCCCCAGCATCCGGAGATGCAGGGGCGTATATTTTTGAAAAGCTTAAAGATGTTTTAATAGGCGCGGGCCCACAGCACACGGCGTGTGGTCGGCCGCCCGGTAAGGATGCAGGGCACGGCCTCTGCAGCGCAGCCCATTTCCCCCTGCGGCACGCAGCGAATGGAAATGCGCAGGCTCTTGGCCAGTGTCTCTTCTTCCTCAGGAGTACCATCCCACGGGCAAAGCAGCCAGTCGGCATCGCCCTCACCGTTGAAGTTAGCCTTCAGCTCATCCAGAGAGTCACAGGGACGGATGTGAGCATCGCGGAAATCGCGCTGACGCTGCAGGAGCGTATTCTGAATATCCTCCAACAGGGAGACAACGTTCTCCACGAACTCGTTTTCAGAAACGAAGCTCTTTTCATTGCTGGCCTGGTCACGGCGGCAGAGGCAGACAGAGCCCTTCTCCAGGTCTCGCGGACCGATTTCCACGCGCACGGGAACACCTTTCTTGATCCAATCCCACTTCTTGGTACCGCCATTGATATCGCGGGTATCGACCTGCACACGCAGGGGCATGCCGTGGAAGCTCATGGTGCTGAGCTTATCGGCCAGAGCCTGACAATGCGCAATGATGGCATCCTTCGTGTCAGCCTTGGGCGTGACCGGAATAATGACAATCTGCTTCGGAGCCACTCGGGGCGGGCACACCAGACCGTCATCATCAGAATGAGCCATAATCAGCGTACCAATCATGCGCGTGGATACACCCCAGGAAGTAGTCCAGGCAAACTGGCGTTCGTTGTTACGGCCGGCGAAAGAAATATTCTGAGCCTTAGCGAAATTCTGCCCCAGGAAGTGAGAGGTACCAGCCTGAATGGCCTTGCGGTCCTGCACCATGGCCTCTACCGTGAAAGTACGCACAGCACCGGGGAAACGTTCGTGCTCAGTCTTCTCACCGGGAATCACATCCACAGCCAGGACATCGCGCTGGAATTCCTCATACACCTTGTGCATGAGTGCAGTCTCTTCCTCTGCCTCTTCACGGGTTTCATGAGCCGTGTGGCCTTCCTGCCACAGGAACTCAGCCGTACGCAGGAAGATACGCGGACGCATTTCCCAGCGCATCACATTGCACCACTGATTCACCTTGATGGGAAGTTCGCGGTAGGATTCCAGCCAGCGGGAGAACGCTGCGCCGATTACCGTCTCAGATGTGGGGCGAATCACATACTTATCGGTGAGCTCACCGGAAGGAATCATGCGGGTCTTGCCTGTTTCGGGGTCTTTCACAGCCTCAAGGCGGTGGTGAGTCACCACGGCGCATTCGGTGGCAAAGCCTTCTGCATGTTCAGCTTCTTTTTCCAGGTAGGACACCGGAATAAGCATGGGGAAATAGGCATTGGTGTGGCCGGTGCGCTTGAAATCGGAATCGAGCTGCTGCTGAATGAGTTCCCAGATAGCGTAGCCCCAGGGTTTAATGACCATGCAACCACGCACCTCTGAATTTTCGGCGAGGTCGGCGGCCTTGATAACCTGCTGGTACCACTCGGGGAAATCCTGTGCGCGAGTGGGAGAAATAGCGTTCTGTTGTGCCATGGCGGTGATTTTATGTATTATGGTTGAAAAGTCAATGAAAATCAGTGCCGCCGTGGCGGCTTTCCTGGTATAATCGGTGATTGAGCACTGCGAGCAACACCATAAAAATAGTGATCAACCACAGACCGAGCACACCAAAAGTGAGAGCCAGAACAATCGCAACAGCCAGACTGATGGCATGCATCTGCCGGCGGGACCTCATCAGCCCCTGCATAATCTGCCCGCCATCCAGAGGAAAAACGGGGAGCACATTCAGCAAGGTCCACCAGCAACTCACTTCTATGAGATAGCAGAAGAAAAACATGGCCAGCGGCGGAAACAGGCTCAGGACTTCGGCTGGCATCACACCCAGAGCAAAACCTGCAGACAAGACGGTTCCGAGGCCGAAATCCCCTACGTATAAACAAAGTACAAACCAGGAAAGCATACCCACAGCCAGTGAAGCCAACGGCCCGGCTGCGGTCATAACAACGCCCTGTAAACGAGAAAGCCTGGCCGTTTCGTTGGTACAATCTCCTCCAAGCCATGCCAGATAAACACTGGGCTGACCTCCGCCCAACCGGCGCCCCACCAAAGCATGCCCCATCTCATGAGAAAGCAGAATCACAAAAGCAGCCACAATGAAAAGCAAAGCACTCATCAGCTCCACCACACTGGACACCATGAAAGCCCGGCCCAGAACAGCCAGAGTGAGCCACAAGGTAGGGTGTATGTTCACTTGCACCCCGAATAGAGTGAAACGTATCATTGCTGTGCATTCTATTCTCCGCAGCGGCAACCACGCAAGTCCGCAAGCCGCCATACACCGCATCATGACAAGGAAATTTATCCGTTTTAAGCCTCGATTCTGGCTTGCGAAATGCTTAAGAATGGTGTAATATGTTGCAAATTCATGGAAACCGAATACACAGAGGACGACATCCAAACACTTGACTGGCGCGAACACATCCGTTTGCGCCCTGGTATGTACATTGGCAAGCTGGGCGATGGCACAATGCCGGATGATGGCTTGTATGTACTGCTAAAGGAAGTGATTGACAACTCCATAGACGAATTCGTAATGGGGGTTGGCAAGAAGATTCTCGTCAGCATCAACAAGGACGGGCTGTGTGAAATCCGAGATTTCGGCCGAGGTATTCCTCTGGGTAAATTGTACGAATGCGCAGCCAAAATCAACACCGGCGGCAAGTATGATGGCGAAGCTTTCAAGAAATCTGTGGGTCTGAACGGCGTAGGCATCAAGGCAGTGAACGCCCTTTCTGAAACGTTTGAGATTCAGGCCTACCGCGAAGGGCAGACGAGACGCATCCTCTTCCGGGCGGGTGATATGGTGGAAGGCAGCGATATCACCGAAGCAACCGACCAGCCGGACGGTACACGAGTGGCATTCATGGTGGACCGCAGCATTTTTGCTGCAGATGCCGCATATAACCTGCAGTTTGTGGAGCGCATGTGCCGCTACTACTGCTACCTCAACACCGGGCTCACCATCAACCTGAACGGACGCAACATTTCCTCTAGGAATGGTTTGCTGGATCTACTGAAAGAGGAGATGAAGGATGAACCCATTTATGCACCCATCCATATCTCCGGTCCGGATATCGAAATTGCCATTACCCACGGCGATGAATACGGCGAAGAATACTATTCTTTCGTGAATGGTCAGCACACTACCATGGGAGGCACTCACCAAGCAGCTTTCCGTGAAGCCATTGTGAAAACCCTCCAGGGGTATTTCAAGAAAACATACGAAGGCTCCGATATCCGCAATGGTATTCAGGCAGCCATCAGCATCAAGGTCATCGAGCCGGTATTCGAATCCCAGACCAAGACCAAACTGGGCAGCAACACCATGGGGCCCGGCAAGGAGACCATCCGTACCTTTGTGCTTAACTTCCTGGCTCGCGAACTGGATAACTACCTGCACCGCCACCCCGAAATCGGTGAGGCCATGGAGGAAAAAATCAAGGAAAGCGAGAAGACCAGAAAGGAAGTGGCGGGGGTTACCGGCAAAGTAGCCAAGGAACGAGCCAAGAAGGCAAAGATTCACACCCGCAAACTGCGTGACTGCCGCGTACACTACGACAGCAAGAACCGCAGGGCCAAGGATACCATGCTTTTCATTACCGAGGGCGACTCCGCCTCCGGCTCCATTACCACAGCTCGCGATGCAGAAACCCAGGCGGTATTCTCACTGCGAGGTAAACCGGCTAACAGTTTCGGAATGAAGAGAGCGGCCCTCTTTGAAGAAAAACGCAATGAGGAGCTGGACTTCCTGCACCTGGCGCTCAACATTGACCGCAGCATGGAAGACCTGCGCTACAACAAAGTCATCATCGCCACCGATGCTGATGTGGACGGCATGCACATCCGCCTGCTGCTACTCACCTTCTTCATTCAGTACTTTCCCGAACTCATCAGAGAAGGTCACCTCTTCATCCTGCAGACTCCGCTCTTCCGTGTCCGAAACAAGCAGAAGACCATCTATTGCTATTCTGAAGCAGAACGAGACCGTGCAGTGAAACAACTCGGACGTAATCCTGAAATTACCCGATTCAAGGGTCTGGGTGAAATCTCACCCTCTGAGTTCAAAAACTTTATCGGCGAAGATATCCGACTGGAAGAGGTCACTCTTGAAAACGCTCATAACATCAAAGAAATTCTGCGCTTCTACATGGGCGACAACACCGATGACCGCCGCCAGTATATTGTTGACAACCTCCGAATTGAAGAAGATTTAGCATGAAACGAGCTATTTTAAGTCTTACCGTATCCACTTTCCTCACCCTTTCTGCCGTCGCCGAATGGGAACCCCGAGGCATCTGCCATGTCTGGACCGGCAGAGAGAAGCCGGACAAAACCCCGACAGATATGCTGGAGGGCGAGTTCTACGATTACAACCGCAACACGAAAGGAGATTTCTTTACCTACTCCGGAATCTACCAATCCGGGCAGTCCAACTCAATCGCCGCACGAAATTTAAGCACGGTCACAAAAATTCGCAGAACAGGAGCTCAAAACCCAACTAACAGCCCAGATTTTCACGGACAGTTTGCCTATACGCTCAAAGAACTGATGAATGGGCGATATGGCATCCTGAAAAGATACTACAAATACCCGCAGAAAGTCGCTGCCTCGCACTTCTATCTGGCGCCTGGCACCACCATCAAATCGCTCGAAGACGAATTAAATGGAATCAGTGGAGCAGACTCTGACTTTCTGGACGCCGGTGGTATAGGCAACGGCAAAAAAAGCGGAAAAGCCAAAGCGTATGGTGGCCTCATCTCCTGGTTCGGCGTGTTCCGCGGAAAAGTCATCGCCCCGCGTAGCATGACATTCCGCTTCTTCGGTGCCGGAGACGATGCCATTGCCGTACGTTTCAATGATAACCTGGTACTCGAAACCGGCTTTTTCAAGCCTGCACTCTACCAGGGAAACGGCATTAAGGATAAAGGCTGCGACTGGGCATACACGAAAACATACCAGCAGGAAGTAGCAGATGGCAAGCACCCCGATAAGGAAGGCTATGTTGTCCGCAAGCTTAAAAGCACCCCCTTCTGCAATGACTGTTTCAACGGCGTAACCGGCGGCAAGCCAATCACCGTAACTGAAGGAAAAGCATACCCGATTGAAATCATCATTGGCAATAACGGTGGTGGAACCCTTTACTATCTGCTCACGCAGGAGGTAACTCCGCGCAACAATGCACCTCTGCAACTTTTCAGAACAAGCGATGCTACGCCCACTAATCCGCCATCATTCAAGGGGTATAGCGAAAAACACTACCACGAACAAGGACCGGCCTATTCCTCCGATTCTGACATCTGGAAAGTTGCCGGCAAATCCGCCAAGAACAAGAAATCTAAAAACAGATTCCACAAAATCAACTGATTAAAATCAGCCACCCCACGCGACACCTTAATATGAAACTTCATTCAATTGTTGTCATCCTGACCGCAGCAGCAGCGTTGCTTCCCACATATGGAAGCTGGGAGAAACGCCCGGTTGCCTATGTCTGGTCAGGCGAAGAAGATGCAGATAAAACACCGGAAGGCTTACTGCGAGGCACCATCTACGACATCAAGCGCGACCGCAAAGGGAATCTCAAACCCCAGGTGCAGCAGCATACCGGAGACTGGTGGAACCATGTACGCAACGATTACATGGAAACCATGAAAGACATCATGGCCCGGCGACACAGTGACATTAAATACAATTACGAATACAAGACTCCATGTGCCGTCGGGCATCTCTATCTGCAACGCCGCTATGGTGTGAACATGGATGGCGAACTTGACCTGGCACAGGGTAAGAACGAGACAGATGCGGCTAGCGATTTTGTCAGCGAAAGCAGCCAGGCCATACCCGGCGGCTGGATTGGTGTATTCAAAGGACGGGTCACAGCACCTAAAACCATGAAGTTTCGTTTTGTCGGCTCGGCAGATGATACTCTCATTGTGCGTTTCGGCGGCAAAGTGGTTCTGGAATCCGGCTATGTGCTGCCCAGCGTCTTCACGGGAAACAACAGCGATGAAGCATTCTCCAAAGGAACGGATAAACAATATATACAGAACATTCGTGCCAAAAAAGACCCGAAACACAAGGATTACAGTCTGATTCAGCTCAAGAGCACCAAGTTTTTCAATGATTCATTCGGTGGACTTATGGGTGGCACTCCTGTAAGCGTCAAAAAGGGAGAAACCTATCCCATCGAAATCATCATCGGCGAATGCGGACGTCACGGTTTTTACTATCTCCTGACCCAGGAAGTGACAAAAGACAACAAAGCCCCGCTCATGCTCTTCCGCACAAATGAGGACTGGCCCGTTACACCACAGGACGGTGAGCCCGGCCCCGCTTACAGCAAAGATTCCCCCATCTGGAAAACAACTGAGGCAAAGCCCAGGAAAAAGAAGAAATAAGATTTCTATACGGCACGTGAAAAGAACGTGCCGTTTTTCTTTGACTTCCCCGCAACCATGGTGTACTATACGGAGAATACCACTTTTACTATGAAAACACTCATCATCGCCCGCCACGGCAACACCTTTGCCAAAGGAGAAACACCCACGCGCGTAGGTTGCCACACTGACCTTGAACTTGTTGAAGAAGAACGCGGCAAAGGTGTCGGCCTGTATCTCAAAAAACTTGGCCTAGTTCCCACCCGCATTCTGGCAGCACCGCTGAAGCGAACCATGGGCACCGCTGCCCTCGCCGCTGAAGCAGCAGGCTGCACCTGCCCGGTGGAACCCGACCACCGTTTCATCGAGGTGGACTACGGCCCCGATGAAAACAAGACCGAAGAACAGGTCATGGCGCGCCTGGGCACCGAAGCCGCCAAGGCAGAAGGCATCGACCCCGCCACCCTCACACTCGAGGAAATCGCAGCCAAAGGTGAAGCCATTATCGACAAATGGAACGCCGATGCCACCGTACCCGATGGCTGGAAAGTCGATGTGAAGCAAATCCGCGACAACTGGATGAGCCTGGCCTCCGAGGTAAAGGACGGCGAGATTATGCTCTGTGTCTCCTCCAACGGCACCATCCGCTTCGCCCCGGTCATCACCGGTGATTACGCCGGCTTCTGCGCTGAGCACGATATCAAGGTAGCCACCGGTGGTGTGTGCATCTTCACCAGTGAGGACGGCACCACCTGGACCTGCACCGAGTGGGGAACCAAGGCATTCAAGAAAATCTAACCCCTGTAAATACAACTATGATTGAAAAACTTAAACCCGCCTGGGTCGAGGAGTTCAAGAAATTCGCGCTCAAAGGCAACGTGGTAGACATGGCCGTGGGTGTCATCATCGGCGGTGCATTCGGCAAAATTGTCACATCCCTGGTGAACGACATCATCATGCCGGCCATCTCCATGCTCACCGGCGACACCAAGAACCTGGCAGAGCTTACTTATGCGCTGAGCGCCGAAGAGGGAGCGCCGGTCATCAAATACGGCGTATTCTGCCAGACGGTGCTGGATTTTCTCATCATCGCCCTCACTATCTTCTGGGCTGTACGCCTGATTTGCAAGCTGCGCGTAAAGAAAGAAGAACCGGCAGTCCCTGCGCCGGCACCTGAGCCGCCGCCCACCCCGGAGGATATTCTGCTGCTGCGAGAAATCCGCGATGCTCTGAAAAACAAGTGAACAAGAAACAACTCATAGCCAGGGTTCAGCGATACATGGGCCCGGGCGCCACCCGAGCCACCGCCTCTGCTGCAGTAGAGGCGGTGCTCGCATCCATACTCAAAGCAGCAGAAACAGAGCCAGGGAAACTACACCTCGCACATTTCGGAACATTCGAGCGAACACATAGAAAAGCAAGGCTAGGCTACGACATCAACACCGGCACCATGCTCCGGATTGAGGCAAAATCCGAGCTTACATTTAAAGCTGCAAAGGGGCTCATTTCCCCGGAATGAAAGATTCAAAATGAGGGGCATACTTGAATTGGGCTTTTCAATGCCCCGCGGCTGTGTTAGCATAGGTGCATGCCCAGTGTACTGATTAAGACTTACGGCTGCCAGATGAATGAGCGAGACTCCGAACAGGTGGCAAGCATGTTCCTGGCCGGAGGCTATGAACTGACTAAGGATGAATCGCAAGCTGACGTCATCCTCATCAATACATGTTCTGTACGAGAGAAAGCAGAACTGAAAGCACTGGGAAAAATGGGACTTCTCTGCGCCCGCCCCACCGCAAAACCATGGGTGGTCTATGGATTCATGGGCTGCATGTGCCAGAGCCGCGCGGCATCCCTTTTCCGCGATGTTCCCCGCCTGGATATCGTGACCGGCACCCAGCAATACCACAATGTTTACAAGCTCTGCAACAGATTGCTCCGCAGCAGACTCGGACAACCGGATTTTGAGAATATCCGCCGTGGTGCCCATATCTGCGCTACCCAGCAGGAAGAAGGCTTCCAGAACGAGATTCGTGACCACCTTCCACCAGCTGGCAACTGTACAGCTTTTGTCTCCATCATGCAAGGCTGTGAAATGCGCTGTTCCTACTGCATTGTACCCAGCACGCGCGGCTCCGAATGCAGCCGCCCAGAAGCAGATATTCTCCAGGAAGTAAAAGAGCTTGTTGACCGTGGTGTCAAGGAAGTTACTCTGCTCGGGCAGATTGTAAACCGGTATGGCAAGGACGAACCAATCATCAATGGACGTGGAGCATTCGTAAGACTTCTTGAGAAGCTCAACGACATGGATGGCCTCGAACGCATCCGTTTCACAAGCCCGCACCCCATCGGATTCCGCCAGGATTTGGTGAATGCCTATACATATCTGCCGAAGCTGTGCAGCCACATTCATTTCCCGATGCAGAGTGGCAGCGACCGCATTCTGCAGCTCATGCGCCGTCCGTATAAGAACGAAAAGTATTTGAAACTCTGTGAAGCCATGCGCGAGGCACGCCCGGATCTGGCTATCACCACGGACATCATTGTCGGCTTCCCCGGTGAAACTCACGAGGATTATCTTGAAACGAAGGCCGCTGTAGAACGCATTCAGTTTGACAACGCATTTGTGTTCCAGTATTCACCACGCCGGGACACGGTGGCTGCAGCTATGGATAATCAAATTTGTCTGCGAGTCAAAGAGGAACGCAATCACGACCTACTGGAAGCGGTAAACCGCATTGCAGTTGCGCGCAACCAGGCTCTGGTCGGGACAGAACAGACTATTCTGGTGGAAGGGGCAAGCAAGAACAACCAGGACAGGCTTCAGGGACGAACATCCCAGAATAAGCCCGTCATTATCCCGGGGGGAAGCGCCGAAGTAGGCACGCTCGTACCTGTCCGCATAGCAGAATGCACCGGGTTCACACTGTACGGCGAAGTGGTATGAAGAGATTTTTTGCAACACTGGTAATACTGGCAAATGGTTTGTTTGCCGGTGAATATCCGTGGAGCAACGCAGCGCCTGTTGAAGTGATTCAGGCATCCGTTACACCGGACCAGGTGCTGGATGAAGTTCCATGCAACTGGAGACCGGTATTAACGCCCATTGTGGATTCAATGGTAACAGGGTGCCGCACAGCAAAAGAAGCGGTATTGACCATTTCTTCCCAATTAAGCAAGAAAACCGGCGTATTCTATTCACCGGAGCGCAGCAAGCATAATATGAATGTTCTTGAGGCGCTCGCAGAAAAGAAAGTTTCCTGCACCGGGCAAAGCATTCTTCTGGTATGTGCACTCCGAGCCATTGATATCCCGGCACGAGCCGTGGGCATCCGGACATGGAACCATATACGGGGTAATCATACCTGGGCAGAAGCATGGTTCGAGGGTGAGTGGCACATGATTGAATTCAACGAGAGAGACTTCAACACACCCTGGGTTATGGAAAATGTCGGTATGCTGAACACCAGTAATCCGAACCAGCGCATCCTTGCCGCTACTCCTGAGGGAAAGCGGATATGGGGAATGAGCTCACTTGCGTGCCCTGTTTTTGCAGAGGACGTAACAGAACGATATACCAGAATTGCCCGCAGCTGGTACCAGAACAATGGTTTATCTGACCAGCACCAACGGATTCTGCTTGACATTGTACCCAGAATCGAACACGGCTATCCGGTGGAGCTGCTGGATGAAAACCACAGTATCGTGGCACACAGTATTCTCCCCTCCAAGCAGGATGATATGCGCTACATGACGAGCTTTCATCTTCCCCGGCAGGGCTTATTCTTTCTTCGTGTGAACGGGAGTAACAGAGTCATCCCAATATCAGCAACAGACCAACCAGTCCGTATCATCAGACTGAGTCATCTGCAAATCCCGTCAGAGTCATGAGTATCTTCCCCTTAAAGGATTTTCCATCAAGGCTCAAGAAAAAAATTGTACGCTACATGTACCGGAATGAGCCTGAGCTGTACATGATTGGTACACGTGCAAATGTAATTTGCACCATGTACAAATTCTTTGAGTTTCGCTGCAAAGCAAAAGGCTCCCGCATGGTAATCTTCATGACAGAAGGAACGGAGTTCACTGGACTTGCAGACCGTATACGTTGCGTTATCAGTGCGTACGCTGTGGCTAAGGAGTACAATTTACCATTCTTCGTTTACCACGACAAAGGATTTGAGCTGACCAAATATTTGGAACCTGCAGACATAGATTGGAGGATTGAGAAAGCCGATATACGCAGAGGCTTGAACAATGTATCATTACTCTGGTTCCAAGACAGCTGGCCCCGACTGAGTCCAACACGAAAAGAATATCACTGGTATTGGTCTCTCAATTTGTTTGAGCTTGGAGTCGTACCAGCCCATATAGGTACTTTCAGTTCTCTTTTCTGGCAACTTTTCAAAATGAGTCCCCGGCTTGAATCACTTGTCGGAGATGCATTGCAATATCTTCAACTGGAAGAAAATGGTTACATTGCTGTACACATCCGCTTCCTGAATTTCTTTGAAGCTGTTGAAGAACGCTGTGATGCAGTAAACGGTACCGCAACGCAGGAAGAACAAAGAGAAATGATTCAGCGAGTGAACGATACGCTGGAGACAATCTATCAGGATTGCCGGAAGCCCATTGTACTCTTTTCTGACAGCAACAAGTTCCTGGCAGCCCCGCACCCGGATTTCACCCGACAGTTACCCGGCCATGTCGGGCATATACTCTGCTATGAGCAACAGGATGACGTCACGGACAAAGCATTTGTGGACATGATGATTATGTCCCAGGCAGAAAGAGTGTACAGCATTACCGGCCCGCAGATATACGGAGGTGGCTTCTCCCGCATAGCCGCCTTTATCGGAGACAAACCTTTTATTCAAGTCCCGCTTAACGGAACTCAGGCCGAGTAGAGTTTGGCCTCCAGCGCGACTGCAGCGGCAGCCATTTCTGCCTTGTGCTTACTCTGCCCTTCGGCACTGCCCAATTCCTTGTCATTCCACATAACACGGGCGCGAAAAGGACCGGCTGGGCTGTTTTCATCCACCAGCTCAACAAGGTATTTTGGGCCCTGCCCATTGATAGCCTGCAAGGTCTCCAGCAACTCGCCCTTGTAGTTAATGGAAATGAGGGTATGTGCTACGTCCAGACTAGCTTCGAGCAAATGAAGTGATACCTTACGCGCGGCATTGTAGTTAGAATCCATCATTACCGCACCAATCACACTTTCAAAGGTGTTTGCAAGAACCGAAAGTGCCTTGCGGCCACCGGTTTTCTCCAGCTGGGGGCTCATCAGCATCTGTTCACCCCAGCCCAGTTTCCCGCAAAGCTCCGCAAGATGAGCACGGCTTACGATAGACGAACGCATCTTGGTCAGCAAACCTTCATCGGCCTTCGGATAACGGGCAAAGAGCTCACGGCTCACCACCAGCTCCAGCACAGCATCACCCAGGAACTCGAGGCGCTCATAATTAAGATTGGTAATGCGCTTCTGGTCAACACTCGGGTGTGTAAGGGCCTGCTTCAGCCATGTTTCATCTGTGAATACGTAATTCAGGCTCTTTTCGACCGCTATTCTATCCATGCGCGGTATTCTACCATATATCGCCCACCTTGGCTAGTGCAAATTGACTCTTTCAGACACACGGGCCTCCACCGACCGGCGTACAACAAAGGCTCGTGTATACATCCCTTTATCACCATGCAGATGATTTTCCAGACTTCATCCCCGTTCCTGAATCCCCTTCGGGGTACCCCAGCGTCTGTAACCACAATCGTCATCGGACAAAGGTAGCCTAACGCCATATCAATCCTGATTACACACACTGCAAGCCTGTTTTCATGCGTGTCATGCCCCCGATTTCGCTTGATTTTCGGGCATTTTGGGGATAGAATCGCGCGCATGACCACAGAGGAGAAAAAAGACTTCATCCGCGACATGGTAGCCAAGGATCTGGCAGAGGGATACTGCGAGGTACCGATTACCCGTTTTCCCCCGGAGCCGAATGGTTATCTGCACATTGGCCACGCCAAAGCCATTTGTCTGGATTTTGGTCTTGCCAAGGAATATGCCCACCTGGGCGCGGTGTGTCACCTGCGTTTTGACGACACCAACCCCTGTAAGGAGGATATTGAGTTCGTCAACTCCATCCAGGAGGATATCCACTGGCTCGGGTTCGACTGGGGCGAGCACCTGTACTGGGCTTCCAACATCTTTGATTTCTACTACGACTGCGCCGTGCACCTCATCAAGAACGGCCTGGCCTACGTGGACCTGCAGGACCGCGAGACCATGCGTCTGCAGCGTGGCAATCTGGTAACGCCCGGCGTGGAATCCCCCTACCGCAACACCACTGTGGAGGAGAACCTGGCTCTCTTCGAAGCCATGAAGCGCGGGGATTATGCCGAGGGTGCCGCCGTGCTGCGTGCCAAGATTGACATGGCCAGCAGCAACATGAACATGCGCGACCCGGTGATTTACCGCATCTCCTACGACCACCACCACAACACGGGCAACACCTGGTGCATCTACCCGATGTACGACTTCGCCCACCCGCTGGAAGATGCCTACGAGCACATCACCCACTCCCTCTGCACGCTGGAGTTCGAGAACCACCGCCCGCTGTACGAATGGGTTATCGACAACTGCCCCGTGCCCGCCAAGCCCAAGCAGCGCGAGTTCTCCCGCCTGAACATCACCTACACCGTGATGAGCAAGCGCAAGCTGCGCCAGATGGTGGAGGAAGGCTACGTGGCCGGTTGGGACGACCCCCGCATGCCCACAATCTGTGGTATGCGCCGCCGCGGTTACCCCGCCAAGGCCATTGTGGATTTCTGTGAAGGCGTAGGCATCACCAAGTTCAACGGCAACACCGATGTGGCTCGTCTGGAAAATGCTGTACGAAATGAGTTGAACGCCGAAGCCGAGCGCCGCATGGCTGTGCTCAAGCCCCTCAAGCTGGTGCTCACAAACGTACCCGATGACTTCGAAGAAGAGGTTGAAGTGGTCATCAACCCCGAGAAGCCGGAGCTGGGCAACCGTAAGATTACGCTCACCAAGGAAGTTTGGATTGAGCAGGAAGACTTCATGGTGGAACCGCCTAAGAAGTACAAGCGCCTTTCTCCCGGAGCATGTGTACGTCTGCGCGGCGGCTACTGCATGATCTGCACCGGCTACACCGCTGATGCTGCGGGCAACGTGACCGAGGTTCAGGCAGAAATCATCCCCGGCACTGTGGGTTCCAACCCGCCCGAGGGCATCAAGTGCAAGGGTGCCATCCACTGGGTATCTGCCAAGTACGGCGTGAAGGCAGAGGTGCGGCTCTATGACCGTCTGTTCAAGGACGAAGCACCGGATGCCAACGAGGAAGGCTTCCTGGCTTCCCTGAATGCCGATTCCCTCACCGTGCTGACCGATGCAGTGGTGGAACCCGCTCTGGCCAGCGCCCCTGCCGAATTCCTGTGCCAGTTCGAGCGCACCGGCTACTTCGTGGCCGACCGCTACGACCACACCGCCGAGCATCCCGTGTTCAACCGCTCCGTAGGTCTCCGCGATTCCTGGGCCAAGATGAATAAGTAAGTCGTCTGCATTCATGAAGCATATCGAATTCACCAGCGTCAACGGTTCCTTCGATATCAACGATTTCATCAATCGTTGCGATGCTGCCACCATGGGCGAGGAACTCCCCCCTGCTCCCGCCCCCGAGCCGGAGGCACCTGCCACTGAGCCTCCCTGCTCTGTGCCCGTGGCCGACGGCGTGGACCCCATTGTCTACTCCCCGCTGGAAGAAGTCATTGCAGATCTGCGCATGGGTAAACTCATCCTGATGACGGATGATCCCCAACGTGAAAACGAAGCAGACCTTGTCTGTGCAGGCCAATTTGCCACACCGCAGAACATCAACTTCATGGCCACTCATGCCCGCGGCCTTATCTGCGTGCCCATGGCTCCGGAAAGAGTTGATGCACTTGGTCTGCCCATGCAGGCTCAACACAACACGGAAAAACATCACACTGCATTCACCGTAAGCGTGGACGCGAAGGAAGGCACTACAACAGGCATCAGCGCTTTCGAACGTTCCATCACCACTTTGAAGCTGGCCGATACCAAGGCAACGCTGGATGACTTTGTGCAGCCTGGTCACTGTTTCCCGCTGCGCGCTGTGGAGGGCGGCGTTATCCGCCGCGCCGGCCATACAGAGGGCACAGTAGACATGATGCGCATCGCAGGGCTCGAGCCCGTGGGCGTGTGCTGTGAAATCATGAAGGAAGACGGCACCATGGCCCGTCTCGGCGAACTGGGGTCCTTCCAGAAAAAATATGAGCTCAAGGCCTGCTCACTGGCACAGATTATCGAGCATCGGCAGCACACCGAGACACTCGTCATACGAGAGGAAATGGTGAAGCTCCCCACTGATTTCGGCGATTTTGATTGCTATTCCTACCACTCCAAGGTAGACGGTCAGACCCACCTTGCCCTGGTGCACGGTCCTATTGACCCGGAGAAACCGGTTCTCTGCCGTGTACACAGTGAGTGTCTTACAGGCGATGTCTTCGGCAGCCGCC
>DEPT01000011.1:0-45207 GCA_002358905.1 Akkermansiaceae bacterium UBA3385 | reverse complement strand
CCCGCCGTTGCGACTGCGGCAGCCAGCTGCACGCCGCCATGCGCCGCGTAGCTCAGGAGGGCGGCATCATCCTCTACCTGCGCCAGGAAGGGCGCGGCATAGGTCTCTCTGCCAAGCTACACGCCTACAAGCTCCAGGAACAGGGCTACGACACCGTGGATGCCAACATCAAGCTCGGTTTTGCCCCCGACCTGCGCGACTACGGCGTGGGCGCCCAGATTCTGCGAGACCTTGGTGTACGGCACTTACGACTGCTGACCAACAATCCTCTCAAGATTCAGGGACTCTCTGGTCATGGACTCGATGTCGTGGAGCATGTAGCCATATCCATACAACCACACGAGCATAACCAGCACTACCTCGACACCAAGCGAGACCGCATGGGACACATGATATAACGCAAACAGTTCCTGTTTAGACAAACCTCTCAACGACAAGAACATCGTCAACTTCTTGTCGTTTTTCTTGGTGTAATTCTAACGATAACACTATTATCATGCACTCGCACACTCTCAGGGTGAGGCCAGTGGGGCATCTGTCCATAGACAGCTCCATACTTTTCCTCATATCCTGAAAGCAAGTTCTTCATGCCATGTAAACGGTAATGTTTTGCATACCAATGTACAATACCGGTATTAATCAGGTAAGGCGACGCCACACTATGAGAACGGTAATCAGCAGGAACAAATCCGAGAAGCACAACCTCATAATCTACAAGTCCATGAGATAATGCCTTTTCCTGCGCCTTGGAGTATATGGACTTCAACTCCTGAATAGCATGCTGATACTCGTATGCAGCATCTCGTGCCTGCGCGGACGATGTATACGCTGCTTTAAGTAAACAAGAAGCAGAAAAGAGAAGTATTAGCTTTCTCCATTTCCAAGACATCGGACACATCACAAATGAAAGCACCCACAAGCCTGCCAACCGAGCAGGAGCAGCCAGCTGCACGCGCTCTTCCATATTCACTCCCATCAGTAAGGAAAAGCAAAACGGCAGATACCACACAGAAAAAAGCAAAACCACATAGGAAAGAGCCATAATTTTAGTACAGCGTCGAACGATGACCAAAGTAAGAAGCACCAAAGGGATAATGGCCGAAGTACAAGCCAACGATTCCGGATATTGCACACCAAGAGCACTATACAACGTAACCTTGGCATAGTGAGCCAAGAACAGCATTTTTTCGGACAAATCTAGTTCCTTAAACAATGGCCACTGCGTGAGAGATTGCTGGTAAGTTTTTACATAATCTATGGTCTCTTGAGGAACAGCTACGATAGAGGTAACAATCCACTGCCCCGCAGCATATGAGAACAAAGAACCTGCACATATAATCAGAAAGCCTCTGACTTCACGCCAAGAAAGACAGTTTTCCCGCAGCATTACTAGAGCCCACAGAATATAAAAGCAAAGCCCTAACGTCTGATATACGCTCAACGACACAGCAAGCAGAAGTATAGCTGACACATAACTACGTTTATTCATCCAAAAATACAGACTTAAACTCAAACAAAATACACCAGCCGCAACAGCATCTGACATGAAGCTATATTCAAGGATTGAGGCAAACTGGTTGCTCGCCATATAGAACACTCCATACAACAATTTCTCCATAGGAGAAACCAGGCGAAGTAATTCACACTGGAGCCAGACCGCACCTGCAATAAAACATCCGGCAATCAATCCTGAACATAAAAGATAACATCCCTCCCCCATCACTATCCTGAACAGATATAGCCCCCAGCGCCCGGCAACCAGATAAGTATCTGTTGCCTGACCGTGCCAATCAAGAATTTCATCCTGATGCAGGGAAAAACGCCCCATTGTCAGAATATTGACCAGCAAATAGAGCAACAAAAACACCAGCATCCACACAATTGCTGAATACTGACGACCATAATTTGATAACTCGTTTTGTGCGTTCATTGTATTGTAAAAGCTTACAGACACACGATTCTAGCACAGGTTGAACATAACAGCAAGAAATACAATATAACGGTATTCTTAAACTACCCAAAAAGAAAATATACTGTCACATTTATGGCACAAATGACTATTTCGCAGTCATCAATTGTAGTGTATAATGCGCGAAAGTAAAAATAGACCATATGTCTGACCCAAACAAACAGCCCAACAAATTACCCACCCCCGGAGGCTCCCCGAACTGGGGCGTCATGATTCTGATGGCCGTCATCGTAGGCATCCTGATGTATGCGTTCATGTTCGATGGTACCCTGGCCTCTCCGGGACGCAGTATTTCTCTGGAGCAATTCCAGAAAGATTACAAGGCCGGCAAGGTGGTTCTCAATCAACCAAAGGAGTTTCCTATTGAGGTTACCCTTAATTCCTCTTCATCCGAAGGCGCCATTTCTGCCTTTGAGTACCGCACCACACCGCAGTACCCCAAGGCAGCTTTCTACATGCCCTTTACAGATTCTGACGAGATTCGCTCACTTTGCAACCGCTTCGGTATTACCACCACGCAGGTGAACAGCGCCGCTCCGCAGGAAATGCAGGGTGACCGTATCTGGTCATCGGAGGATTTTGCACGCATGGGAGCCGAGGGGCGAATCATCACCACCGGTAACAGCCCGGTTATCTATGAAGGCACCGGGCAAGGTGTTATCGTAGGCGAGTACCGGCTTCCCGCCACAACGAAGCCTCAACTTAAGGAACTGGAACCGGTTCGTGTGGAGTTCAACACTTCATTCCAAGGCTCGCAGGTGCGAGATCTTCTGGGCAACCAGGTCAAGTATACAGTTGAAAGCAACACGTGGAGCATGTTCCTTATCAATGTTCTTCCCTTTGCCATTGTCCTGCTGCTGCTTTTCTTCTTCTTCCGCGCACAAAGCGGCGGCCCCGGCGGAGCAATGAAGTTCGCCCGCAGCCGTGCTCGTCTCCTTGATCCGAACCAGAACAAAGTCACATTCAAGGATGTTGCCGGCATATCTGAAGCTAAGGAAGAAGTCTGGGAAATTGTTGAGTTCCTGCGCAATCCCAAGAAATTCCGCAATCTGGGTGGCACCATTCCCAAAGGTGTCCTCATGGTAGGTCCTCCCGGTACAGGTAAGACTCTGCTGGCACGCGCCATTGCCGGTGAAGCCGGCGTTCCGTTCTACACCATCTCCGGTTCCGACTTCGTGGAAATGTTTGTTGGTGTGGGTGCCAGCCGCGTGCGCGACATGTTTGCCGAAGCCAAGAAGCACAGCCCCTGCCTCATTTTCATCGATGAAATTGATGCCGTTGGTCGCCACCGTGGTCACGGTGTAGGCGGTGGACATGATGAACGTGAGCAGACGCTGAACGCCCTTCTCGTGGAGATGGATGGCTTCACCGCCAATGAGAACGTCATTGTCATAGCTGCCACAAACCGCGTAGATGTACTCGACCCCGCCCTGCTGCGCCCCGGCCGCTTCGACCGCCAGGTGACAGTGAACCTCCCGGATGCCGCCGGGCGTGAACAAATTCTGCGAGTACATGCACGCAAGGTAAAACTTGACCCCAGTGTAGACCTCGGGCCGATAGCCCGCGCCACCACAGGATTCTCCGGTGCAGAACTTGCTAACCTGGTAAACGAGGCTGCCCTCATCGCAGCTCGCCACAACAAGCCCACGGTGCAACAGGGGGATCTGGAAGAAGCCCGTGAAAAAGTCCGCTGGGGACGCGAACGCCGTTCTCTTGAAATTTCCGATAAGGAAAAATACATGACCGCTGTACATGAAGCAGGTCACGCTGTCTGTCTTCTCAAGACAGCCCTGGCCAAGAGCCTGCCGCTGCACAAAGTCACCATCATTCCCCGCGGTCCGGCTCTGGGTGTAACCATGATGTTGCCTGATGAAGATAAGCACAGTGAATACAAGAGCGAACTTCTGGACTACATTGTGATGGCCATGGGTGGCCGCTGTGCAGAACTCGTCGTCTTCGGCGATGTTTCCGGCGGAGCACGCGGCGATATTCACCAGGCTACGGCCATTGCCCGAAAGATGGTCTGTGTCTATGGTATGAGCGATAAGCTCGGCCCCATTGAGTATGGCTCCAACCATAGCGAAGTATTCCTGGCACGCGATATCTCGCAGACAAGCCGGAATTACTCTGAACACACGGCACAGATTATCGATGAAGAGATTCAGCGCATCGTCACCGAAAACTATAACCGTGCCGTTACTATTCTCACTGAAAATCAGGAACGTCTCAAGCTTATTGCGGACAAACTCATCGAGTTTGAAACGCTCAGCGGCAAGCAGGTTGCAGAGCTCCTTGAAACCGGCGAGATGAGCGACCCGCCCGTGCGCCAGCTTCCCCCTCCCATGCCAGTAGACGAAGATGCACCTACTGATTTGCAGACGCCTGATGACCAGCCGCCCGCAGAGGAAGATAAGCAACCTGCCACAGAAGAAGAAAAGAAAGACAACATTTAACCTCTTACCGACACACACAATATGAACAGCAAACAACTCGCCTTTGCCTGCGCTCAGGTGGCATGTGATGCCAAGGCCTCCGATATCGCCATCTATGATCTGCGTGGCACTTCCTCCATCACGGATTTTGCCGTGGTTTGCACGGCTACTTCAGTTCCTCATCTCCGTGCCATCATGGCTAATGCTGATAAGGATATCTGGGAGAAATATGAAATTTCCCCCGTGTATTCTGAGCGCACCCCCAACGCCCTGTGGTGTGTACTCGATTACATTGATGTAATGCTGCACGTCATGGCTGGTGAGACTCGCGATTTCTACGAGCTGGAAACACTCTGGAAACCTGAAAACCGTATAGAGTGGAACGACGGCGACCAGGCCTGATTCCAATACAGCAGCATCTGTTTTCATACCGCCTCAGGCCAGTTGCCTGCAGGCGGTATCTTTTTCATTCAGGAGAGCAGCAGGCGTTGCATGTATCAGCGCCAGCAAGGATTTCAATGCCATGCTTACGGAACAGAGAAACAAGCTCGGTTCGCATGTCAGGCACAACAGGCAGTAGTTCTTTTGTCTCATTGCAGCAAGCCGCTCCATGAGCCAGCAGTTCAGCCAGGAATACCCACCGGCAATGGCTAGAGCCAGTGAAATTCCTCCTCCAAAAAGGATTTTCCGTAGCATCATTTGGTGTATGCATTGGAAACGAGAGCCTTCTCTCCCGCCTGAATTCGAAGTATCTCCATTTGAAGTCGGGTCAGCTCCTCATCAAAATAAACCGGGGTCAGAGGTCTCCAGGAACCGACCCTTT
Organism: Akkermansiaceae bacterium UBA3385; assembly: GCA_002358905.1. GTDB lineage: Bacteria > Verrucomicrobiota > Verrucomicrobiia > Verrucomicrobiales > Akkermansiaceae > Akkermansia. Next base: position 39,983 of record DEPT01000011.1, on the reverse strand, counting down.
TCATGTGCTCCATCACACTGCACAAATGCATTGCCAACGGCGTACTCATATCGAGGAGAGGCTGAATCAGTCGGCAGGCATCAGAAAGATAACGCTTACTCGCATTGCGTGAGCGCGGCCCGGCCTGAGCCATGTTATCAAAGCGGAAACCGATGTCCATCAGATACGTCTGTTCCAGAGAGAACGGAACGAGGGCTATTCTCTCTATATCCAGGTAAATGCACACACGACAGAGCTGTTGCAGCAACCCACAGATGACCAGTGAAGGCAGAACCCGCCCATTACTCACCATCATATCAAGTGGTTCACCCTTGATTCGCTCCATGGCTAAATGCCACGTTCCATCGGCCTCCAGCAATTCGAGAGGCGCAGCAATGTTCGGATGATTCAGGCGGGCCTGCAATCGCGCGGTCTCCACAAAAAAACGGACCTTGCGATTATCCTGCATGGCCATCGGCCGCAAACTGCGCAGCAACACCTCGCGACTCATGTTCTTCTGTGTTGCGGCATAAGTAACAGTATCTGCATCCTCACTATGAACGGAAGTGAGGATATACTGCTGCGCTACAACTCTCGGCAGACTGTATGCTGAATAAGGCATCGTATGATAAGGTTAACCATCGTAACCGAGTTTGAGGACGGGAAGCCCCTCCACGGCATTGTGCCAGGCCTCTGCCGGAACGGTAATATCCAGATAATACTGGACTTCTCCATCCTCATCCTTTTCTTCGACTCGCTCCATTGTCACTTCACAATCTTCCTGACCCAGAATCGTGGGATAAACTGCATTCACCTGGTTTGCCGGAAAACTGAAGACATAATCCATCTCCTCCTCACCGGATTCCCGTTTTGGAAGGAAGATATAGATATCATCCCACACAATGGAGCCCGACAATTCCTCGGGTAAATCCAACGCCTTGCCCAGCGGGCGGCTCTCATAAACAGATTCCCCATTTACCTTCATCCAAGCGCCAACACGCTTAAACACCTCAATCTGACCTTCGGGAATGGAACCATCCGCCTTGGGGCCGATATTTAACAACAGATTACCGCCTTTAGCAGCACATTCCTGCAGCTGAAGAATAATCTTCTCCGGGCTCTTGTAGTTCAGGAAGTCATCCCGGTGGTATCCCCAGCGATTACCAATGGTCATGCATGCCTCCCAATCGCGGCCAGGGTACCCTTCACGAGGAATCCGCTTCTCCGGTGTGGAAAAATCACCCTTGGAAAAATCCAGAGCCTTACCATCTTCTGCAGGGTCAAAACCACTGAAGGAATATAGACGGTTGTTGAACAACACCCCCGGATTGGCATCCCGGCAAATCTGCATGAGCTCGCGGGCTTTCCAGGCTTCACCCTCTGCAGCCCCCTGGGAGTAATCCCACCACATGATGTCAATAGGACCGTAATTTCGCACCAGCTGGCGCACCTGCGTGTGAAGGTATTCCTGATAAGCAGCTTGATTGCGCGGCACCTGTTTTTCTGCCAGCATGGCAGCCTGCCCCACAGGATAACACAAATCCGGACAGATGGTGTTATCATAATCCTTCTGGTGCCAGTCAATCACGCTGTGGTATAAACCAACCTTCATGCCTGCTTTGCGGGCAGAATCAGCAAACTCCTTCACCAGGTCACGCCCCAGCAGTTTGCCTGAACAGTAATCTGAATTACATGCATCGAACAAAGCAAAACCTTCATGGTGCTTAGATGTCAGCACCATATAACGGCAGCCGGCCTCCTTGGCAAGTTGCGCCCATGCTTCGGTACACCCCGGAGCAGGTTGAAACAGCGGAAGCGTTTCAGCAGCATAAGTATCAGTATCTAAACCGAGATTGCACTGTATCCATTCACCGCCACCCGGAACATTCTGAAAATAACCGGCCAGCCCTGAATAAAGTCCGTAATGAATGAACATACCAAACTTAGCATCCCGCCACCATTTCATGCGGGCATCGCGCTGCTCCTTGGACTCCTGCACTGGAGCTGCGACTGCGGGCTCCGGAGCGGCTGTCTCAACCGCAGGGCTCATGCCAGCTACAAACGCTGCACCTGCTAACATGTAAAGTAGATTACGAACTCTCATCTTTAATAATACTCGCAAAAACACTCGCTTTTGTCAATAATATTGACTCCTCTGCGCAATTATGCTAGAGTCAACTCTATGGACGACTTCTCTCTGACTCATACCATTACCAGCTACGAATGCTCTGAGGACCACCTGATGAAACCTGAATTTTTTCTGCATCTGTGTCAGGAAATGGCAGAGGAGCATGCAGACCTGCATGACATGGGCTTCGGCTGGGCTGTAAGAAATCATAAAATATGGGTAGAGACTCAGGGAAATTATGAATTATTCCGCCGTCCGGGATGGAAAGAAAGCATCACCCTGCGCACCAACACCGGACAGGCAAGTCCCCTGCAAGCCCGACGTTTTGTGGAAATGACCGACAAGGATGGCAACGTGCTTGCGCGCGCTGACCTGATGTGGGTGCTCATCGACATCACCACCCGCCGTCCTTTCCCGCTGAAGCGCATGGAGTTCGCGTTCAAGGATATTGATTGTCCCGCCATCACCACACCGCTGGAGTGTCCCGCGTGGGATGAAGCCCCGGTATGTTCCGTTTCCCACACTGCAGCCCGCCGCGATGTCGACTTCAACGGGCACATCAACAACAGCGCCTACCTCATCTGGGCTCTGGATACACTGCCCGCTGAGCATACCCCCGAGGGGGCACCAGCCCGCTTCCATCTCACCTTCCGCAAGGAGTGCATGCTGGGTGCAGAGGTAGAGATACAGCACTACCGCTCTGGCAACTTCACCCGCCACATCATTAATTCCGCCGAAGGCGTCCGCGCAGAGATTGAAGTGCAGTGGAGCTGAAAAAGGTTGCCAAAATAACCGGATAGGTGTATAGTAGCGCCCATGCTCATCCCCATGGGAAACAGGATTGACGCCCTTTGCCTGCGGCAATGCGCTTTCGCGCTCTATTGTCTGCCGGGGGAAACACAGCCTGTTTTCTGCATGGCAGCCGATGGCCGCACCGAGGATGACCCCATCTTCAAGAATGGCTTCCTGATTGCCACATTTGAAGCCAAGAGCCTGTTCATCCCTGCCGAGCTGCAGGAAGTTCCATTGCCCGATGCCTGGGCAGAAATGAGCATAAATTACACCGATGCCGCCACCACACGAGGGCAATATGCAGGGCTGTTCTCCTTATACACAGGCTTCATCAAAAGCGGCAAGGTTCGCAAGATTGTATTAGCCCGCACGGCAGATGTCGAAACCGGGCCAGGTTTTTCTCCCAGCAAAGCATTTGCAGCAGCCTGCGAGCAGAATCCTAACGCCTTCAAAGCGCTGGTGCACACCCCTCAATATGGCACATGGCTGTTCTGCACGCCGGAACAGCTCATCACCGGCAGCGGTGAGTACTGGCATACCATGGCGCTGGCCGGAACCCGCATACCCAATCTCCTGCCCTGGGATACCAAGAACCGCCAGGAACAGGCGCTGGTGACCGACTTTATACGTGAAGTGCTCTCCCCGCTGGCTGACCAGATTGAAGAATCGCCGCTGGAAAATCTCCGCGCCGGGCGCATTGAACACCTTTGCACCCGTTTCAGCTTCCATATGCCACCCGGTAGGCTTCTCGCACTGCTGGATCAGCTGCATCCCACCCCGGCAGTCTGTGGTTCACCCGTGGCGGAGGCCCGCCAGGTACTGCGGCAGTACCCGGATATCGACCGATCCTGCTACGCAGGCTACCTGGGTCCGTGGGGAAACAGTGCGGGTCATGTGGGGCCGTGGGGTAATGGTTCCCTCCAACTGTACGTCTCATTGCGTTGCATGCAGATATTCCCTGGTTGTTGCAGACTCTACGCGGGCGGAGGGCTGATGCCGGATTCCGATGAGGAACAGGAATGGCAGGAAACAGAAAATAAAATGGCCTGCATGCGGCAGGCCATTGAAGCTGCTCATTAAGCACGCGCCCCTCCTCTTGGCGCTATTGCCAGGAACATCAGCGTCCAACCGGAGAATATCATCTCAACTGCAATCAAGGTGCCTATTAACCAGGCAGAGGATTCAGGCCAGCCCCAGATAATCATCACTCCCAGCACAAGGGAGACCAGCGCGTTAAAAACGCGCCAGAAACGCCCAGGCGTATTCCACATGCCAATAGCCACCCCCATGCGCATGATGCCCGCAGTGAGCAGACAGGCACCGATGACCAGGGTCCACCACTCCAGGGAAAGCACAGGCATCAGTACTGTAAACACGCCCACAAGCAGATACAGCACAGCCGCCAGCAAGTTCCACCAGCGATTTGCCCTCTGCATAATGCACTGAATCAGACGCACCAGACCAGCCACGGCTAGAACAAAACCTCCTACCCATACAGCGGACAAGCCAAGCATCATCGGAAAACTCAGGAGGATAAAGCCCAGCACGAGTTCCAGCAAGGCAAGGACACCAGCCACCCAGGGGCGAGCCATCCACCTCCGACACGAACACCCACAGTTATTCTGCGGTTTTTGATTGGCAGCATCCATTGTTGTGGTGGCAGTTAAAACGTTTTGCTACAGTGCGCCAGCAAATCTGGTTCAGGAAAGCATCTACATACCCGGCTCTGTTGTTTGCATAACGCAGATAGTAAGCGTGTTCCCACACATCGCAAACCAGAAGCGGATGCATGCGCGGCAACAAGGCATCCTGATGCCGCTGTGCACCAAGCACAACAAGGCGGTGGCTGACCGCATCCTTCGCCAGAATAGCCCAGCCGCCTCCCTGCACTCCTGTAGCCACGTTGCGGAATACGCGGACAAAACCATCATACGAACCGAAATCTCTATTGATTGCCTCTGCCAGTTCACAGCACGGACGCTGCCCGGTGCAGGGTGATAAATTGCCCCAATACATCATGTGCAGCATGTGACCGGCAAGATTAAATGCCAGATTTCCAGCGGCTGTACTGGCCATGGATTCCGGCAACTCAGCATCCGCAACCTGTCGCATCATTTCTGCTGCGGCATTAGCACCAGCCACATACGCTGCATGGTGGCGGGCGTGGTGCAGCATCACCGTTTCTGCGTCTAGCAGCGGCTCCAGAGCAGTGGCATCGTAAGGCAGAGGTGGCAACACGTAGTGGCCATCTTTATATCCAACACATAAGCAAATCGTGTCCATGCAGGAATGACACACCTGCAGAAAGACAGATTCAGTAATTGTTATATGTCAATAGAAACAATGGTAGCATTATCAGCGCAGGGGTCTTCCAGTGCCTGACAAGCCTCAATGATTGCCACGGGCAGACTCCCCTCACGCTTATTCAGGATGGAACGGCCTACATGTGTCAGCATCTCCGGATCAAGGATTTCCTCACAGCCGTCCGTTGTCAGGACCACACGGTCGCCAGGCATCAGCGGATAAGGAATGCTGGGAGCATCCACCAGATCCAGCGATTCACCCGTTATAGCCGTACGAAGCACATGTCCGCGGCGCAACGCTTCCTTTGCCGTCATACCAGCACCTATGTACGCCCGGTATATATCCCGGTACGAGTGATCCTGATTCAGGCGCATCAGCCGTCCGCCACGCCACAGGTACAACGCGGAATCCCCTACACTGACCCACCGCAGCACAGACGAACCCGCAAAAGCAGCAAGCAAGGTTGTACCTCCATAGATGCCACGGCTCTCAAAAGATTTACGCACCGCTTCATTCGCATCATCCAAGGCAACACGCAGTCGCTGGGGGACAGGCAAGGAATCGTTTTTCTCAAAAGATTTCAGAAAGGACTCTGAAGCAAGAGTAGAAGCAAGCGCCCCATCATGATGCCCGCCCATACCATCACAAACAATAGCAAGCACCCCCTCGCGGAAAAACTTAACCACGTAGGAGTCCTCCTGCTTACGGCGCATACCAATCCACTGTGCAGCTTTTGCAATCATGTGTTTCTACTCTTATTAACACAGATATATGCAAGTTGCAAGTAAAAATGGTTATAAAAGAAAGCTTCTGATTGAATGCCGGGCTATGCTGTGCTAGTATAAGCACACACCATGATGCACCATTCCCTTAGCGAAGCCCTTTACGAATATCTGTCTGCCCCCGGTTATGAACCACAGGAAATGGTTGATATAGCCAGAGGCATGGGATTGCCCCCATCCCAACGCAGTGAGCTGAAAACGGTGCTGGCAAATGGCGTAAAAAAAGGTCAGCTGATGAAGTTACGTAAAAGTCTGTATGTGCTGCGTAAATTACAAGGAGGACCACTTACCGGGCGTATATCCCAGAGAGGAAGCAAATTATTCTACGTGCCTGATTCAGAGTCGGCCCGACAGCTTTCAACGCTGCGCCCCGGAGAAGATACAGGAGCACTGCTGATCTCACCTTACCGCAGCCATGGCGCCATGGATGGTGACAAGGTACAGGTTTCCGTCCGGCTTCAGGCTCCGCAACGCGATAGACGCAACAGGCACCGGACTCAAGCCAGAGAAACTCATTTGGAAGTAAGAGTGCTGGAAATCGTATCGCGTGGACGCAACCGCTGGGTCGGGACGTACAAGTCAACAGGACGGTATGGTTTCATGGTGGGCGATGGGCGCACAAGCCCGGAATTGGTGAGATTACTCACCCCACCCCCGGCAGAATTACTGCCAGGCATGGTGGTAGTGGTGGAGCCCCGGAGCTATCCTCTGGGGCAAAGCGAAGCCACAGGCAACATTATACAAGTTCTCGGCTGGCCGGAAGATGACGGCGTGCAGATTACGACCATTATGCACAAATACAGTCTGGCAGATACGTTTCCCTCTGCTGTTCTGGAAGAATCAGAGCATATTCCGGCAGAAATCGGGGATAGGGAAATCTCACAGCGTGAGGACTGGAGACAACGTTGTGTCATCACCATCGACCCCGAAACAGCACGCGATTACGATGACGCCATTTCCGTGAGTCGCCATGGCAATAATTGGGAGCTGGCCGTGCATATTGCAGACGTAAGCCACTATGTGCGCCCTGGTTCAGCTCTTGATACAGAAGCCAGAGAACGTGGTAATTCCACCTACCTGCCGGACAGGGTGCTGCCCATGCTTCCCCCGCGGCTATGTGATGGAATATGCTCCCTGCGGGAGGGAGAAGACCGACTCACAAGGCTGTGTCTCATGCAGATTAACCGCCAGGGAAAAGTTTTCAAAGCAGAGTTCAAGGATGCCGTTATCTGCTCACGCCGAAGGCTTACTTATCCACAAGCCCTGGAGGTGCTGCAAGGCAAATCCGGCACGGGCGATCCGGAAGTGGATGCCATGATTCTTGAAGCTGGGAAACTGGCAACACTCCTGCGACGCAAACGATTCGAAGCAGGCGCGCTACGGCTCGACATGCCGGAAATGAGACTCATTACGGATGACCACGGCGTACCTGTTGACGTGGAAGTGGAAACGAGTGATGAATCTCACCAGATGATAGAAGAATTCATGCTCATAGCCAATGAAACAGTAGCCCATGCGCTCAATGCACACAGTCTGCCGACAATCTACCGAGTGCACGAGGCTCCAGACCCTGCAAAACTGAATGAACTGGCGCAGGAACTCAAGGCCTATGGCATCAAGGCAGGAACTCTTTCCACCCGTGAAGAACTCAATGCCGTGATGGATAAAATCGAAGGGCACCCCGATGAACAGATTCTCAAGGTGCAACTTCTCAGAGCCATGATGCGGGCCCGGTATTCCCCGAATGCCATGGGGCACTTCGGCTTAGCCAAAGGGGATTATTGCCATTTCACAAGTCCCATTCGTCGATATGCCGACCTTGTGGTTCACCGGGCCTTCTCACGGCTCAGCGGCACACCATCTGCACCGCTGCCCTCGCCCGCAACGCTCGCATCCATTGCAGACCATATTTCCGAAACGGAGCGCAATTCCGCAGCCGCAGAAAATGAAGCACAGCAAAGTATGATGAGCCGCTTCCTGGAGCTCCAATGCGAAAGTCAGAATCCTCGAATCTGGGACGCCGTCGTACTGACTTGCTGGCCACAGGGTATGGCTGTGGAGGTTCCTCTTCTCAAGGTAAAAGGTTTTGTATCCGGGGCGGATTTACCCAAGGACACATCGTGGTACTTTGAACGGCATGCAGAACGATGGACGAGCACAGACGCCCGATGCCTGTACCCGGGAGCAAGGCTCAAAGTCATACCCAGCAGAGTGGACGGAGCAACCGGTTTTGCCGATTTTCTACCTGTAGAATGATATCAGGATTTATTCCTGCCGCAGATTATTGAGAGAATTCAAAGCTTTATCAACGATTTCCCTCGCCGCCTGTACATCCTGAACGTGGTACGACTGCTTGCTTCGCTCCACCGTGAAGAGTGCTGCCAGTTCCTTATTCATCGTCTCTATTATGGAGGCGGCAGCTGGCGACTCTTGAGCACGGGCACGAAGAACGGCTATTTTCTCATACTCTTCAATTCCATCGCGCAGCCGTTCAAAACGAATGGATGAGCGATTCCCCGGATAAACGAGGAAACAATCGCCTGTAGGCCAATGGATGAAATCTGTGCATTCCAGAGGATTCCTGTTCCATGAATTATATGCCCAACGCAGGAAGCCATCCAGCTGGTTTGCCGCAGCAAAGAAACCAATCCATTCAGATTCTGCCGGAATAGAGGTTGTAAATGTATTAGGCTTAGCCGGATGCAGACATACGTAAAAAGTAGTAATTTTTCCTGCATTCTTACGCTCACTCAGCAAAGGGCCAAGAGTAGACCCCGCATGAGTGAGCACCGGTGATATGTTATACACCTCGCGCGTCAGCTCAGAAGGCTTATCCACAGCAGAAGCAATGCGGAAAGACGGTGCGTTTTCCTTTACCAGACGCATAGCCTCGCGCACCATGTGGTCTGCGCGTTCATCTATAGCAATGCACGTTTTTTCAGCCCATCCTTTGTTCTTCATGTGCTGGTGAAAATCTCGCAGGAATGGAGCCCAAACAGAAGCAAAATCCGGAGTAGATGGATCCGCATGCATATATTTCTCCTCTCCGGAAGCCTCATCATAATACAGCACTTTCAAATGCCAGGGCAACATGGAATAGCAGCTTATCTGCCCCATGATACCGATTTCATCGTGCATGAAATGAATCCATGCGTCCAAATTCGAATAATCGTAACGCATCACCCCATCGAGTCCTCGAATCCATTTTACCATCGACGGAAAACGGTCGTAAGTCTGCCCATTCCAGGCTTCATCTAAAATCGTGCAGGTGATACACTTCTGTCCGGCCTCAGCCAGCCGTTTCATAATCGGGCGCATGATTTCAAAATGTGCATGGCTCCATGGTTCTACATCATGCCAGCGCGCCACAGACTGAGGATGTTGCCAGAGATCAAGGTGAATTTTCCACTCCGCAGGCTGGGGAAGCATGGCATTCTGCACTACCAGCTCCACATGTTGCACAACGGTGGAACAACCTGGAGCGGCAGCCGTTATCGTTCCTCTGTACACACCGGGGGCGGCATGCTGAGGCACATTCACCTCATACCATACAGCGCGATGTGCTCCAGCTGCGTGTTTGCATCTGTCTTCATTGCCTATTACATCTGCCGTCACCACCTGACCAGCCTTGGTATATCGCACCATACGAACCTCTGGCTTAATTTCGGAACTATTCAGGTTCAAAACCGAACAACGAACCGACAAATCTGCAGATTTACCCTCTGTTGAGATTGCAAGTTGGGTACTGCATCTCTCACCTCTCCACGCCTTCAGTTTGAGCACGCCCTCCTTCACGCCAGGCTCAAATGGATAAGGACTGCCTATAACCAACCTCTGCTCAGAACAAGACATGATGCGAAGCTCACCAACCTGCTCCGTCTGCGCATTACCCAGCAAGGAAGCGGCATCATACACCGGCCGTCTATCTGCCGGATTCTGCGCAAAAGCCACCTGCATGGCACCCAGCACAGCACAACGTATCAGTAATGAAGCTTTTGGAATCTGCATGCTGACTCATATACCATAATGAACGGTGATAAACAACCGGAAACTGCGTCTACCAGAACAATGATGCAATGGAGCATTTTCATATTGCAAGCACTCGGTATCTCTGGTAGTATAAAAACATGTTAAGACGAATACTTTCCCTTGTTCTGTCGTGTGTATTCTGCGGAACAGTCCTCGCAGAGTGGACATCCCCGCACAATCTGAAACTTGAAGAAGACGCCCCAAATGCCCTGATTCCTTTTCCTCGTGAAGCAAAATGGGAAAAAGAAACAGTGACACTTCCCTCCGCTGAAGGCTGGAAACTGAAAGGAAAAAGCACAAAGGAAGAAGCCATTCAAATTGCATGGAAAGGGTTGCTGGGCGATATCAAAAGTTCAAAAAACGGTACGCTGAGTGTAGTACTTAAAGAAGCTGGCGATATGCTGGATGCCGAAGCCTCTGCAGAAGGCTATGTTCTTACCATCAAGAAAAAAAGCATTACCATTCAGGCCAACAGCACAGCAGGCTTCTTCTACGGGCTCCAGACTCTGCGTCAATTGGTGCACAAACAGAAAGAGCTGCCGCTCTGTTCAATCAAAGACTGGCCTGCATTCAAATACCGTGGATATATGCAGGACTGCGGACGCAATTTCCGTAAAATCGAACGGCTGAAGAAAGAAATTGACCTCGCCGCCCAGCTGAAGGTCAATACCTTCCACTGGCACCTGACAGATTACCCGGCCTGGCATGTACAGTGCAAAGCATACCCCGAGCTGAATGACCCGAAACACCGCACCCGCGATAAGAACGACACATACAGCTATGCAGAGATTCGCGAACTTTTCGAATATGCGAAGAACAGATGTATTACCATCATCCCTGAGCTTGATATGCCCGGCCACAGTGCCTATTTCGAAAGAGCTTTCGGCTTCAAGATGCACACGCCGGAAGGCATGAAGATTGTCGAAAAACTGCTGGATGAGTTCTGCAAGGAAATTCCGGCAGACATCTGCCCCATTGTGCATTTTGGTGCGGATGAAGTGCGCATTCCCAATGCGGCAGAGTTTGTGGGAATGGTGACAAAGAAACTGCAAAGCCACAACCGCATCCCTGTGCAGTGGGCCAGTAACCGCGACCTGCCTGTTGCAGACACTTCCATCGAACAGCGTTGGGGAGAAGGCCCGAACACGGCGGATAAATCCATCAACCCTGAGCGTATCACCCGCAGAGCATTCGACTCCACCATGGGGTACGCCAATCTTCTGGATCCCGCCATGCTGGTACGCCGCTACTTCTTCATGCGCCCGTGCGGTTCAGCCCAAGGCGATGAGAAAAAGCTTGGTACCATTCTCTGCTACTGGCCCGATGGAAAAGTGGACAATAAGGACCTGATTCCCGCTTTCTGCACCATGTGGCCAGGCATGATGGCGATGGCAGAACGTGCGTGGATTGGCGGAGCTGCAAACGGAGATGCCCTTCCCCTGGACATGCCAGCCCCGGAAACGGAAGCTGGCAAGGCCTATTCTCTCTTTGAACGCCGCATGGGCAAGTTGCGCAAGAGCATCTTCGAAGATGAATCTTTCCCCATGTGGTATGAAAGCGGAATGGAATGGAATGTCACCGGGCCGCTGGCTGCAACCGAGGTGGAACAAGCTCGCAAAGCCGCCCTCTCCGGTAAAAATGATAATGCACGAAAAGCCTATTGCGCAAACCTCTACTTCCGCACGCGCCCGGATACCGGCTATCTTGGTATGTTCATGAATGCCAAGCCCGGTAGCACGGTCATTGCCACCACTAATATCACGGTCAACAAGGATGGCAAATATCCGTTTATGATAGGATTTGATGCCCCGGCCCGCTCCAACCGCCGCTGGACTGGTGTCCCCCGCAATGGAGAATGGTCCCAGACCGGCACGAAAATCTGGATTAACGGTAAAGAAATTAGAAATCCGCGTTCGTACAGAAACGCAGGTAAATTCAACCATCCGGGGAACGCATGGAACTTTGAATCGCCGTTGGACATTGAGGAAATATGGTGGGCTCAGGAGCCGACGGAGCTCCCCCTCAAGAAGGGTAAAAACACCATTGTCATTGAACAGCCTTATGCAGGGGAACACCACTCCTGGGGTATTTCCTTCATTCCTCTCTTCAAGCACAAATAAATCAAGCTGACCATATCTATATAAGAGCTACTCCCGCCATGGCAGGAGTAGCTCTTTTCAGTGTGAATGCCCCCAACAAATATCATGCGGACACGCAAGATTCTTGACTTTCGCGCGTATTCATAGTACACACATACCAACCAACGTACATCACGTATATGAAGAAGACGTACATTATGATTCTGGCAGGTCTGGCCATTATAGGAGCCACGACCACCTATTGTTTCTCCCAGAGTAATCAGGAGATTGCTGTAACAACTCCTGCTCCCGCTGAAGCAATAGTGGCAGCAGAAGCTACGCTCCCCGGAGTCCCCGCCATGGCTCCTTCCGAAGTTTCTGAAGATGACGCAAAGAAAGCGTTCTCCTACTTCATCGGCTACCGCTTCGGTCAGGAAGTTTCCGCTGGCGCCACCACTTTGTCTGTGAACGATTTCGATAAGGACGCTTTCTTCCAGGCGCTTTCCGACAGCCTTGCAGGCAAGCAGCCCTCCATGGACCAGGCCGCCATCGAAAACGGCATGAACGCCTTTGTGATGACCATGCAGAAGCGTGAGCAGGTCAAGGCTGAAGCAAACCTGGCTGCAGGCAAGGCTTACCAGGAAGAATTCGCAAAGGCCGAAGGTGTGACCAAGACCGATTCCGGCTTGCTCTACCGCGTCATCACCGCTGGTGAAGGCGCCAAGTATAATCCTGAGACCGATGGTCCTGGTGCCCTGTGCAATGTGACCTACGAAGGCAAGCTTATTGACGGAACAGTGTTCGACAAGAGCCCCGCTCCCATTGATATGCCCGTTGACCGCGTTGTTCCCGGTTTCTCAGAGGCCCTGAAGCTCATGCCCGTGGGCTCCACCTGGGAAGTCTGCATTCCTTCTGAACTGGCATACGGCCCGCAGGGTCCTGCCCCGATTGGCAACAACTCCACGCTTATCTTCACCATTACGCTGAACTCCATCTCCAAAGCTCCGGAGCCCGTGATGACGGAGAACTCGCTTCAGCAGCTTCCCCCCGAGATTCTGCAGCAGCTTCAGCAGCAGGGTCTCGAGATTCAGGACGAAGAGGCTCCCGCTGAAGAAACAGCCGAAGAGCCCCTGCCCGCTCCGGCAGAAGCAGAGGCTGCCACTCCTGAGGCTGACTCTTTCTAAAGTCCGTTGACTTTGAGTACTTTTTCACCGCCCTGCTGAATATCAGCAGGGCGGTTTTCCGTCTCTTTGGCAGCGGGTGCGTTTTTTCTCGACATCAAAGCTAAAAACAGCTATAATCGCGGCAGTATGAATCCTCCAGCCATCGCAATCGACGGGCCCGCAGCTTCTGGTAAATCAACCGTCGCCAAGCTCATTGCAAAAGAGCTTGGCTACACGTTCATCAACACTGGTGCCATGTACCGCGCCGTGACCTGGTATACCCTGCAGCAAGGGGTAAACCCGGCAGATGCAGCTGCAGTAGAAGCTCTTCTTCCCGGAATTCCGCTGAGCTTTGGTAAAGATGGCTCAAACTCTACCGTAGTATATGAAGGCCGCGTGCTTACCACAGAGCTGACGGAAAAGGCAACGAATGACAACGTATCTGCCATTGCATCCATTCCTTCGGTTCGTGCCCTGCTGGTAGAAAAACAGCGCGAATACAACACACGCGAAGCAGTTGTCATGGAGGGTCGCGATATCGGTACTGTTGTATTCCCTGACACTAAGTACAAATATTTCGTTACCGCTTCCGAGGAAGTGCGTGCAGCCCGTCGCGCTGCGGAAGGCATTACAGATTCCATTGCAGAGCGAGACCGCAAAGATTCCCAGCGCGCCTGTGCTCCGCTCAAGAAAGCAGATGATGCGCTTCTGGTGGACACCTCAGATATGACCATCGAACAGGTGGTCGCCTTCATTGCGGCCGACATCCGCGCAAAGCTTGCCTGCTAATCCCCTTTCCTGCTCTCTGTTATGAACCGCTCATTACTTTACCTGTTAATTCGAGGTACCGCACACTGCTTCTTCAAGTCTTTCTTTAACTACAAGGTCATCGGCCGTGAGAAGCTTATTGAGGACGGTCCCTGCATTATTGTGGCCAACCACCAGAGCTTCCTGGATCCGCCCTTGGTAGGTTCCCTGTACCGCAACGAGGTTTTCTTCCTGGCACGCAAGACTCTGTTTGATGCCCCCGGGCTCAAGCAGGCACTGCCGCACTGCAATACTATTCCGGTGGACCAGACCCGCCCGGATCCGGCCAGCATCATCCAGGTGCTCCGCACAGTGAAAAATGGTGGTCGTATCGTCATCTTCCCTGAAGGTTCCCGTTGCCCGGATGGTCAGATTCACGATGCCATGCCCGGTATTGGCCTGATTCTGAGCAAGCTTGCTCATGTGCCCGTACAGCCGGTACGAATTGAAGGCGCATACGATTGTCTGCCCATTCACAGCAGTCGCCTGAAGTTCCGTCCCATCACCCTTTCCGTGGGCGACCCTATTCAGTTCACGCCAGAAGAACTCAAAGCAAAGGGCCGTGATGCCCAGCGCGCGATAGGCAAGAAGATTATGGATGCCATTCGGGCGCTCCCCACAGAAGTCTGATTTTTCTCACCTCAGACTGAAACATTCTAAACGGAGCCCATGCTCACCACTCTGCGTCTGAGCAATTTCCGCTGTTACAGCACCCTCCGCTGGTCCATACCGGCAGAGGGTGCCGTGCTGCTGGGAGCAAATGCTCAAGGCAAGACGAGTCTGATGGAATCTCTGTGTTTTGCTCTCACACTACACAGTCCCCGGGCTACCCGTCTGGACAAACTGGTGAAACAGGGAGAGAAGAGTTTCGGCATCTCCCTTGAAACGCACGATGGCACGCGCAGGCTACTCTGGCAAGCCCGCAAATTACAGCTCCATGTTAATGGTGCAGAGCGAAAAGATTACAACGATTTCCTTGCAGACACCTACCCTGTGACCTGGCTTGCCAACAGTGATATGAACCTGGTGAATGGTGCGAGTGAGGACCGCAGACGCTATCTGGATTTTCTCGGAACACAGTGGCACCCGGCCTATCGGCAGGCATTACAAGCCTATCGCAAGGCATTGAAGAGCCGGAATGCACTTCTACGCAATCCCCGGCGTAGTGCAGCAACCTTACGCAGCTACGCTCATCTCATGAGCCAGCATGGAGAAATACTCATGCAACTTCGCCATCAGCTGATTGAGAGGCTGCAGCCCCATGTTGCCCATTACCACCGCAGCATCTCCGCAGGCATCGAACACGTACGGCTGGCCTACAATCCTTCCTGCAGCGAAAACCTGGAAGAAGCCATGGAGGCCTCGATGGATACAGATATACGGATGGGGCACACGACAGTGGGTCCGCACAGGGATGACTTTTCCTTGTTCATCGAAAACATGGCTGCTGCAGAATTTGCCTCCGAAGGCCAGCAGCGCACACTTGCAATTGCTCTGCAAATGGCACAAGGAGGCATGCTGCAGGAAGAAACAGGTAAAGCGCCTATCCTTCTCATTGATGATATTTTCGGAGAACTCGACACAACCCGGCGGCGAGCTTTGCTGAATGTTCTGCCTACGGATGCTCAAATCTTCATCACCACAACCACCCTCGAGTGGTTGGGCGATATGCAGATAAACCTGCCGGTAGTCAACATCAACGCTGCAGCTATTACAGATTAACGCAGCATGTCCAATGCTCTGGCCGAGGCAGCAAGAGCGGCATCCACATCGGCTTCGGTGTTGTACAAAGCGAAGGAATAACGTGTGGTGCCAGTGATGCCCAATGATTGCATGAAAGGCTGGCAGCAGTGGTGACCTGTGCGAACCGCTATCCCCATCTGATCCAGCAGTGTACCCAAATCATAATGGTGAACACCGGGTACTGTAATGGAGATAAGGGCGCCACGATTTTCCCGCGTTCCCAGTATATTCACGCCGAGGCTCTTTAAGCCATCAAACATACGCTCTGTCAGAGCTCGCTCGTGGGCGTCAATATTCTCCAAACCCAGGTTCAGCACATAACGCAAAGCCGCAGCCAGAACGATATTTCCGCCGATATTGGGAGTCCCGGCTTCATATTTGAATGGCAAGGTGTTATATGTAGTCTTATCGAATGACACTTCGCTTATCATCTCCCCTCCACCAAGCCAGGGCGGCAGTATTTCCAGCACTTCTTCCCGACCCCAGAGAGCTCCCGTTCCCGTCGGCGCATACACCTTGTGCCCCGAAAATGCGTAAAAATCGCAACCGAGAGCCTTAACATCCACAGGAAGATGCGCTGTACTCTGAGCCCCGTCTACAAGAACCAGAGTATCAGGATTATTACGCTTAGCATCAGTAATAATCTGCTGCACAGGATTAATCGCCCCGAGCGCATTGGAAATGTACGGCACTGCCACCACTTTCGTTCTAGGAGAAAGAAGACGATGGTAGGCTTCCATGTCAAAGCAAAGCTCAGGAGTAAGGGGAACAGGCAGCAGCCTGGCACCGGTGCGTGCACAAAGCATTTGCCAGGGTACGATATTGGAATGATGAGAATCTGTTGTTACAATAACCTCATCACCCGCGCCAAGCAAGCCGGAAAGGGCGAGAGTCTGCGATACCAAGTTGATACCGGCAGTACAGCCACTGGTAAAAATAATCTCCCGCGGACTATCCGCATGAAGAAAAGAGGCCACTGTCTCACGAGCCTTTTCATGTTCCTCTGTAGCCATGCGGCTGAGATAATGAGCCCCACGGTGAATGTTGGAATTCAACTGCTCGTAGTACTGCCGCTCTGTTTCCAGAACGCAGGCGGGTTTCTGTGTGGTCGCGGCATTGTCCAGATACACAAGCGGCCGCTTGCCAATCCTGGTTGACAGAATGGGAAACTCCTCTTTCAAATCCATTACTTTTCCTCCTCTTCCTTGATATGCTCCACCAGCCGGTATGCCGTTTCCGGTACATACTCGCGCCATTGTGAATCACCGGTCATAATCATGCGCACAATATCGCGCGGCGTCTGAAACAGAAGCTTCTGATTAAAATACGGGACATCAACAATGCAATCCGTCTCCCGCAGATGACGGTAAAGATAATGATATTTCTCCGGTGCCTTGTATGTGCCGGCCGTAACAAATTCCCCCGTTGTGCGGTTAATCCATGGAGTCACATAGAACTTTGTTTTATTCACAAAGATATGCCCCATTGTCGCGAGAATACCACCGGGAGTATCAGCCCATTTATCCTTGAATATCTCGTTCAGAAGGCCAATGGAAAGAGCAATGGCCACGGGCTCCTTGGTATACTGACTGAGTAAGGTCGTAATCCGATGGAAACGAGCCATGTTTGTGACCATGACCATCTTATTCTCTGCCGCAAGAGCCTCTATGCGGTCAAGGAACTCCAGCATATCCACATGCTCTCCGCGCAGAAGGTTGGATAGTGAGATTTCACAGATATCAACCACGCGGTCATGCTGAGACTCCGGAATACTTTCCAGGAACTTGGTGCGTACACTATCCATCATCTCCAGATGAATATTACACACAGGCCGGAAACTACCGCGCATCAGCACAATGGGACGCTTGTACAGATAATCTGCCGGTTGTGCCACGGAGCCATCCGGGCATATCAACGTGGCCTGAGATAATCCACCGCGCACCAGTTCCAATGCGAGGAGTCGATTATCAAACATGCCGAAACCATGACCACTGAAACGCATGAAATCGATTTCATAGAACGAACGGTCCAGATTATCGCCCACGCAGCGGACAAAATGCTCCAAGTGATCACGTTTATAGAAAAGTGCGTACAGAAGGTTCACCCCCAGAATCCCCAGAATCCGCATCTGCAAATCATGGTCAGGAACCAGCAACCGTACATGCATCACAAAATCACTGGCAGGTAACTCCGGCTTGAGCTGAAAACGCACACCAATCCACGCGGACCACGGTCCGTTGTCTCGATATCCTTTACATTTAACAGTATTGCAGAAAGAGAAAAAGCATGTATCCTTACCACGTTTTGCGCCAAGTCGGTCAAGCAACTGCGTGTATTCATAATCCATCATTTGCTTGAGACGTTCCTCAGAGACATATCGCTTTGCCTGACCGTACAACGTATCGCTCACGGTCATATCATAAGCGGAGATTGTCTTTGCAACAGTTCCGGCAGCACCGGAAGAGCGGAAAAACCAATTGGCCGTTTCCTGACCGGCCCCAATTTCGGCAAAGGAGCCATAAACTCCTTTGTCCATATTGATTTCAAAAGCCTTTTCCTGAGTAGCGGCTAGTGTCTGAGTAAATGAGTTCATGAGACGCGTTAAATTTGTAAGGGTACAAGTGGCAGATGTCGCAAGGGCCGCGGGGCCTTAATCTGCAAATCCGTATCAATCACCGGGGTGCCAACCTCTTCCGGCGTTTCATCATCCACGCCGGTTACTTCCTCTGCTGTCGCGGCATTATCTCCCAGATCGGAAGCATCTTTATAACGAGGGTTCAGAGTCATGTCGCAATCGTACGGATCTTCACCAATGAGAGCAGCGCTACGGGGTAACACTGGCACCACAGGCAGCACGCGAGATGAATTCATGTGCTCGGTCTGAGATTCCATGAAATCCATCAGCGAGGGACTTCCGTCGCCATGAATGGAGCATTGGCCCAGCTTAACATCGCCCTTCGGAATGTACTCGCGGTATGTGGGGCGAACATAACCCGGTTTGCCGTCTTTCATGACGGTTTCAAAACAGAAATTTGTCGCAATCTGCCCGGAAGACAGACATATTTCCACCTCTTCCGTATCAGGTGGAAGGGGTATGGGAGTATCCTCATAGCGGTCCTTAGATACCGCCAGCACTGCTGCAAAAATCGGAGCACAGGTATCAGAGCCGAAGGCCTGAGGATAAATAGGCTGATGGTCATTTAGATACCCCATCCATATACCACAAGTAAAGGAACTGGTGTAACCAAAGAGAGCATTATCCGAGAAGTCATAGTTCGTACCACTTTTCACAGCTCCTCCGAAGTTTTCAGGCAAAAGAGGACGCACTCGTTGAGCAGACCCCGTTTCCATGGATTCCTTCATGATACTGTGCAACCTGTATGCGGTGCAGGCAGAAGTGCTACGCACCATGCGATGCGTGACTGCCAGCGGATTTTCCCACAGGATCTTGCCATTGCTATCCGTGATTTTCTCCACAACATAGGGAGCAATTGGGCGTTTACCTGCATTGGGAAACACGGTATAGGCCATAGTAACCTCCTTCAGAGAAACGGGTTCTGTGCCAAGATAGACACGGGGGTAATATTGCGGCTTCAACTCCGTACTGTTCGGATTACGAGGTGGTGGTGTAATGCCTACTGCGGTTAGAGTATCCTGAAAACAGCGGGCGCCCTTGGTGGGATGCGAGCCCAATGCTATCCCCAACCGTGCAGATGCTGCAATCTTCGACCATTCCAGGCTCTGACGCAGAGTCACGGAATCCAGATAACGGCCTTTTTCCACTTCCATGCCCCACTCACCCAGAATGCCCTCCGTACCGCCAATACCTGCCAGGCGGTTATCCAGAGCATCATCCAGCAAACGGGAACAGGGAGAATACCCATTATCGAAAGCACACATATACAGGAAAGGCAACATAGCAGTACCTACGGAACGACGTCCACTTTCAATAATGTCAAAGTTATCACGGTCAAAGCTGCGGCCGCCCACATAAGCGAGGACCCCCCCCGTATTGTTATCTACCGCATATACGGCACCGTCCACATAGCGATGCTGGGCACAGCGAGGGTCGGATGTTTCATTGAAACGCACATGCTTGTAATCCTCCCGCGCTTCCATCTTTTCCAACTGACTACGCAGCGTCTGCTCTGCAGCTTCCTGCATCTTACGATCAATCGTTGTGTGAATCTTTATTCCCCTGCTCTTTACAATCTCCTCACCACGCTCCGGATTCTGGAAAATGCTGATGGCATGCTGCTGAACCAGCATGTGCAGGAATGAAGTATTCCGTTTCAACGGCTTAGGGTTCAAGCCGAGCTCAGTTTCTTTCTGGCGGGCGGCCTCACCTGCAGTAAGCATTCCAGCGCGCTCCATACGGTCTATCACGTCGTTGCGCCACTTCCAATTCAACTTTTCGTTACGAAGAGGATTATAGTTTTCCGGGTTCTTAATCAACGCAGCAATACTGGCAGCTTCGCGAACCGTCAAATCAGCAGGCTCCTTGCCAAAGTACCCGAGAGAAGCAGCTCGAATACCGTAAAAACCACGGCCAAAATACACGCGGTTTATATAGAATTCCAGAATTTGCTGCTTATCATATTTTTCCTCAATTCGCATGGCGAGGAAAATCTCCACAACTTTACGCTCGTAACGGCTGCCGCCACGAGCAGCGGTACGCTGCTCCAGATCGTATGCGTTACGCGCAAGCTGCTGTGTGATGGTTGATGCCCCCTGGTTTGCATTGCCGCCCGCTGCGGCTGCTTCCTTGGCCGCTCGAATAATACCTACGGGGTCAAATCCATTGTGTGTCCAGAAGTTCTTATCCTCCTGAGCGACCAATGCATCAATCATCGCACGGGAAATTTTATCATAGGTCACATAACTGCGATTCTCATCATAGATACGCCCTATTTCTTCACCATTACGGTCATAGATAATACATGGATGATCCAGATTATTGATATCCTCCAGATTAAACTCCTCTGCCCACTTCTGATACTTGGCCGTTACCGATGAGAATAACGCATAGCCAATGAGCGAAAGTGTTATAAGCGCCACGGAACCAACAATACAAACACGCACAATGGCGCGTTTCCACCAGCTCTGAGAACTACGGTGAATGACCGGCTTTTCCTTAGCTGCGCGACGCTTTCGACGCCTGTTTTCAGCGGCTTTGCGTGTATTCTGGTACTCGTCGAGATTTTCCATGCTTAAGCTATGAAGACTTTAGCAGAAAAGCAGCAACTTAGCAAGCTGCAAATGCTACTCCGAACCATTATGCAGATTAACAATTCGAACAAGTCTGCACTCAAATGCCAGATAACTCATCGCAGGCCTGTATTCTCCATTAGAATCCGATAAGAAGATTCGACAAACACGCTATACATATCCTCCCCTCATTACTCGAAAGACAAAGTCTTACCCATCCACTCCGGAACCGGACAATCGCATCGAACATCCCACAACAAAACAATTTGCCGACGGACGATAACGTCCGTCGGCCTGAAAGGACAAATATCAGAGAGATACCGCTGCGGTACAGGAATTAAAAATCATCGTCTTCGAAATCTGCATCTGAGGGAGCAGAATCTTCGCCCGAGTCGGCAGGGGTTTCGGTGCTTCCCATAGGTGTTTTTCCGGAAGAGGAAGAGCCGGAGCTATCACCATCATCTGATGTATTGCCCACCCGGTTGATTTCGGTGGGAATCGGATCATCTGTCAGTTTACCGCCCTCAACCCAGATAACGAGAGCTCCCTCCGCATACGCACCATAAGTTGATTCAGGGTCTATGTTGCGCATTTCAGTATACAGTGCACGCAACCGCTCCTTGGACGCCGGAGTTCTACCCTCGCCGCCACGGCGCAAATGACCGGCATAAGCCGCCATAATCATCTGGCGCTGCAGCTTGGAATAACCACCTTCTGCCATCATCTGTCGCACGTAAGCGTTGGCCTCATCATATTCTTTAATCTGCAATGCTTCCACCACAGAGAGCGGGTCAAAGGAAATACGATTTCCCATCCCTGCGCTATCATCAGACTTCTTATCTATCTTGTCCGTGAGCCCATTAGGCATCCGAAGGTCGTAGTCCGATGCCGCCAGAAGCAGGGCCGCACGCTTTTCCCCTTTTGCCTTAAGAGCCTTCTCGATGAGCTTTTCCTGGGCATAGAAATCAGCTATCATCTTCTTGAGCGAAGCAAGGGCCGTTTCGGGATCCTTCATTTCCTGTGGCGTCTGAACCGCACCACGAAGATTACCCTGAGCATCTACAAGAGCAAGGCAAGGATAACTTCTGATACCGCCGGGCAAGCGCTTATTCCCGAGGCGCTTCTCCATATCCTTTCTCTCTTTTTCAGAAGGCATCTGGTAAATCGGCATTTCCAGGAAAGTACACTGACGCACATAGGGTGCAATCTTGTTCTTCTTGATGAAAACCTCGTACGTCTTCTCACTCACCTTATCATAGTTAGCTCCATACAGGAAGATAACGATAGGGTTTTTACCAGTCTTTGCAAGAGCATCCGGATATGTGCGAGCTATTGCTGCAAATGACGGCGCCGCCGCCAGAACAGCCAGAGCCAAGGCTTTGAAAACATTCTTCATCATAGTACTTAGGGTGTCTCTAATTTAGTTTTTCTGGGGCTTGCCATACACATAGAAACCTGCAATACCAGGTTCATATTTATCGCCCTCGCGCAGCATGCGCACGAACTTACCGGAAGCTTCGCTACCTTTCAGATTAAAGCGGATCTGGTTACCTTGAATTTCACCATTGGGACGCACTCTATACCAGTTCTGACCATCATCAGACACCTCAATGTAGAAAGGGCGATCTTTCTTAAGAGATTCTTCCTGACTGATACAGACAACACCGGTCAGGTCACACTTTTTCTCCAGACCAACGGTCAGGCCGGATTTACCTTCAAACTTACCGGGCATAGAGCCCCCGAAACGTTGAAGAACGCCCCAGTGCAAGCAGCAATCACTCATATTACCGATGGTCGTTGCCGTATCAATCCAAGCCGTGGCAGAAACAACTCGACCGGAGAAGCCCTTGATTCTGGGTCCCTTCTTGTTAAACTTCTTCTTGCACTTCTTATGTGCAAGGCGTCCGATAGCCTGGAATGTGCGCCGCTCCTTATTCTTGGCCGCAGCATGAATGGCTTCACCAAGAGTAGCCCAGGTTTCATCCAACTGCTTACTGGATGTACCTGTGCGGCTCATGGCCTGCACCAGCATGTTGGTGAACTCTTCCTGAATCTTACCGTCACCTTCAGGCAGCTTGGAAATATACCCAAGCCCCCACGTAAGCACAGCACCGGAGTAGTCAGGACGCTTCATGAGCACACGCAACACTTCACGCAGATAGGAAGACTTCTCAGCATCATTCTGACAAGTGGAAATCTGGGCATCCAGAATCGGTGCGATATCCCAGCGGTTTGCCCCCCAATCCTTGAAGTGGCTGAAAAGACCGGAATACATCTTATTGAGCTTCGCACGGTCCTTGATGAGGGGAGCGAGGTTGGGATATACATAGCGAGACTGCAAGGTAGCAGCTGCATGATAATGCACCTTACCCATGCCATCCATCACAGTATCGTGAAGTGTCATCCACTTTTCAAGGTCCTTCGGAGCCTTCAGCTTCAGATAAGCAGCATAGCGCTTGAGTGCAGGCCAGTTATTGGGCTGTGCCTTTATTGCAATTTCGTAGCAACTGAATGCAGCTTTCATCTTGCGGCGAGCTGTCAGGAAATCAGCCATGGACACCAGCTGGTCAGCTGCGCAGGTCTTGAATCGTTCTTCGTAAAGCTTCTGGGTCAGATAGAGGAAGCCCCACTCATGTTCCCCCCAGAAAGTCTTGTGCAGACTATGCTGCCAGTAAATTGAATTGCCACGCTTCCATTCATTTCCAATGCGCATGGCATAAGCGCAGTGACCGGGCTCACCCATGGTAGCAGCCGGCAACCCCGCAGCCAGAGCACTGTAAGTAGCGTAATGCGACAAGGCACCGCAAACACCACCGATTTCGCGGTATGCCCAGCCGGTCGTAAAGTTCACGTATTTCCAGATGGGAGCCAGGTACTCAGATGAGAACACCGAGTCACCAGCCACATTGCGAAGACGATATTCCAGCTGGCATTCTGCACCGAGGTAATGTTCCATAGGCAGACGCACATTATCACGGTGCCACGCAAGATTACGGGGGCTGCCCCAGCTCCCCGCACCATCCCCCGGTTGCTTACAGCCGGTTACAAAACGGGTCTCCCAATACTGCAACTGGTCAAAGTAGGAATTGAGCTTCCCTTCTTTCCAGCTATCATTGTAATAATTAAAGCGATTGAGCATTTCACGCTCGTTCCAACCTTCGCGAGCAAACTCGCTGGCCGTTGTCGTGGCAATTCGACGAGTGGCCGGAACCTTCAATTCCTCCTCCCCTACCTTTCCATATATAGTCTCAAGGTAGCAGAGCGCAGTCTCCAGATTCTTAGTCGGGCCGGAGTGCAGCAGATTCGTCATCCAGTTCAAGTCGGATGTCAGGGCGGCAAGCATTTCCTTACCCTTCGGACGCACAGACACACTGCGAATTCCCTGTGAACCGGCCTTGCGAATCAACGTTATGCGGGCAAGGTCAAGGCGATTCTGCGGTTCCTGCATGTATTTCAGGATTGTGGCATCATCCAATTTGCCCAGTTTACCAATGACTCGGTCAGCCAGTGTGAAATAGATTTTTTCCGGGTCAGCCCAGTCTGAGGCCTTGAACTCATCATTCATGTAATTCTGCCCCTCCTGTTTCTCCAGGGCATCTGCAAAGCGGCGCATTTCACCCAGAGCAGAAGTAAACTGAGCTTGTACACGAGCCTCGGGAACCACATTCTGTTTCGGATCAATCGGCACATCTTCCTCGTTGAAAGTTTCATCGTCCTGGCGGGCGATGCTACGATCCGGCAGAGTATCCTCAGGCTCCTCTTCCCAGGTAGAATCTCCTTCATCTACAGATTCATCATCCTGACTCCAGTCATCTATCTGCGTGTTACGAACAATAGTCGTTCCTTTGTTAACAGTGGTTACTTTCTTCTCCACCTTTGTCGGGAAGAAGTAGGGAAATACCACCACCCCGAGGCAGAAAAAGAGAAATGAACCTGTCAGAAGTTTTAACAAACGGGCTGTCATAGTAGTTGTTGAATGCAGAAGTTTTTAGTGAGAGCGAGACTGAATTGCAGCAATCGTGGTACGAGCCGAGTGTCTGACAATAGAATCCTGATAATTGAGGAACGGTTCAACAACAGGAATTGCTTCCTTCGTGCCTCTGTCCTCGAGATACTTCAGAATAGAAGTGATAAGACGAAGGTTCTTGGTATTGGACAGACGCTCCAGAAGCGGGCTCTGGACACGATACCCCAATTCATTAAGCATGTTCGCCCAGGCGATGGGATTCTCACACCAGTAATCTATAATCGGGTTGACCATGGCGTCAGGAGCTTCACGAATCAGAAACTGCGTCACTTCAGGGGAAACATCACGCTTCAAAGCCCGACGCGCTTCGAAATAGGCGAAACAAAGCTGCGTTGCCTGCTTATCATTGGCATTACTATAAGTTACCAAAGCCTCGACAAGAGCTGCGTATGTATCAGGGTCTGTGGCCCAGGGTTCCTGCAAAACAGAAACGAGTGTATCACGGATTTCATTGCGCAACACACGCACATTAGAGGAAGCCAGGGAGCGGGCGGACATACGCACACGCATGGGGTCCAGGCAACAGAGCTCACTAAGATTGGCCGTTACATACGCGTTGTTCATCGGAGACGTCAGCACGTCCGATGAATACTGGCTGACCAGATTTGCTTTATCCGCATCGAAGCGGATTTCATACAGTCCCTTGTCCGGTTCCGCATAGGTGATAGTGCCGAAACGACTCAGCATGTTGGAGATGTTGCGACGGGCGCTGGGCACATTGGTTACCACATAGAGAGCCCCGTTGGCGCGGGTGTACGCACGGGTATAATCTGCTTCAAGCAAGCGATTGAGTGCTTCGCGCACCAGGCTGCGGACACGGCTATCCTGATTATCAATAAAGATTGCGTAATGCGTGATACGATGAGATGGAGTACGCAAGGTATAAAACACCTGCAAATCTTCGTCCGTCAGAACAGGCCCGTCATTCTCATTGACGATCGTTTCTTCCTTAGTCTCGACCAGGGGCTCCAGCTTATCCTTAGCTGCAGCCTCTGCTTCAAGGCGGGCTTTCTCCCGCATGGCAGACTGAAGCATATTAGGCAGAAACCAGCCCATTGCCAGCACAAACAAAGACGCTGCAATTGCAAGCTTCCTATACTTTACGGACGACGTCGCAATGAGCACTGCAGCCACTACGCACAGAATCATTGAAAAGATACGCTGAGACTCAACATCCAATTCTGCCAGGAACGTGACACCTGAGGTCTTGTCGCTAATCATGAAAAGGAAGCCACAAATAAGGAAAATGGACATCCCCAAAGCAAAACGAAGCTTACCTGCCACACTGAACACCTGACCGGATGCATACATGGAGCCCATCTGTTCCGCGCGCATGGATTGACGCTTTATAGACGCCTTATACTCAGCAAGTAACTCTGCATGCTCCTCAGCATCCAGACCAGCAGCCTGTACAGTAAATTCACTTCTCAAGCATTCGGGGCAGACGTCAGCATCTTCCCTCATTGTGCTAAACACCTTTTTACACTTGCTGCACTCAATCTCCATATTCGAGGGTATTATAGCAAAACAGCCTGCATAATGCAAGCCAGAATCAGGACAGAGAACTCCCCTGTATAAAAAAATTGCTTAGAAAGCATAGCGCTCAGAAGGAGCAGGCAAAGGCACATAACTCCCTTGGCGAACAGGTGCAGGAACAAGCTGCACATTCGGCACCTCAATAATCGTCGAATGCTGACCGCGAGTAATCATAACGCCGCCCACCTCCAGCACAGAGCCAGACGGCTGCACACGGATTGATGTACACTCTGCCAGGTCATTGGAAAGAGCCGGAAGCAGCAGAGGCGCAGACTGGCGTTCAACCGCAGACACGGTAGCAGAAGTACCAACTGCTGCCTGCTCCGCCGGGAAGGAGGCAAAGCAAATCCCCAGCACGCAAAGGCCCAGAGCAGACGCTCCGAACGCTATCCGTCCGCGCCCGAAATTATCCACCATCTGCATCAAATGAGCCAGCAAACGACGCCGAGCCGGGCAACACACAGTTTCGCGGGCTACTCGTTCATGAAATTCATACAAAAAACGGCTTTCAAAATCGGATTCCTCCACAGGTTCAACTCGCAAGGTAGCGAGCAATGCAAGCAGTTGCTCGTCTGATTCAGGAAGGTGTGCGTGTGAAGGTTTAGCCATAATTGCAGAAAACTGTTTGCCGTGTTACGTTCTAGACAAAAAATATGTCTCCGTGTTCAATTTTTTTGAAAAAAACGATTATTTTTTTCGTATTCAGGAATCCATCGAAGCAAAATATCGTTTTTTCAGCAACGATGCGGCGTTTTCAGCCACCCATTCTCTAATCATTTGCTCGCAGGACGCAATTTCTCCAGAGCGGAGGCGGCGCGTTTCAGCTGTCATTTTCTCCATGGCATCCATGTCGTAAACATAGACATCCTCCACGAGCCCGCAGGCTGGGTCCACATTTCGAGGAACGGACAAATCAATAAGGAAAAGGGGGCGTTTCCTCGTCTGCTGCACTTGTTCCAGCACGGGAGGGGAGACCACATACACAGGAGAAGCTGTGGAAACAATCACAATGTCGATATTTTCCAGATATGGCACCCATTCAGCAAAACGGATAACACGCCCCCCCACCTGAGAAGCTAATTCCACGGCACGGTCATACGAACGGTTTGCCACAAAAATACTTTCTGCACCGCGACTACGCAAACTCTGGGCCGTGGTGCGTGCCACCTCACCAGCGCCTACAACCAGAACATTGGCCCCTTCCAAGTTATGCAGGATTTCCTGAGCCATCTGCACAGCTGCAGCCCCCACAGAAGTCGGGCCACTGGTAATCTGGGATGAGGTTCTTACGCGCTTGCCGATAGTAAACACATTCTGGAATGTTCGATTAGACAAAGCCCCCGTTACACCACTTTCCAGAGCATGGCGGTAAGCATCCTTCAGTTGTCCGAAAATCTCCGTTTCTCCCACGACCATGGAATCCAGTCCGGATGCCACCGCCGCCAGGTGAAACAAAGCGTCTGAGTCGCTGTAATGATAGAACAATTTGCGGCGAGTTATTGAATCCGGGGTATTACCAAGGAAATACCCCAGAATAGCATCCAGCGAGTGTGCGGGTAAGTTGCTCCAATAATATATCTCCGTGCGATTGCAGGTGGAGAGGAGCACGCACTCCGACACACCAGGAAGCGCAGCTATTGCGGCATTTACTTCTGCAAGTTGAGATTTACCCACGGCAAACTGCTCGCGCACCGCCACCGGGCAGCTGCGATAATTCAATCCCAGGCAAAACATCTGCAACTCACTGTTCATCGCCATCACTTCAGCTTCTTAATCGCCTCAATCAGACTGGGGATAGTGTGGTCCGCAGCTTCAACATCCGGTTTTAATCCGTACTCTGCCAGCGTTGCTGACGTCACCGGACCAATACTGGCTATGCGGCAACCTTCCGGTAAGGGGAGATTCAGAGCCATGAAATGGCGCACGGTACTGCTGCTGGTAAAGGTAATGACATCTGCCCCCTCCTCTTTCAAACGACCCCGGGCACCTGTAACATCCTCTGTTTCCGGCACAGTGCTGTATGCCAGGCACTCATCAACAATAGCCTGGCGCTTCATCAGCTCATCATAGATGACACGCCGAGCCTGCTCACCATGAACCCACAGCATGGTCACATTAGCTACGCCGCCGAATTCATCGCCCTTGCGGTCGAATTCAGCCACTAATTCTTCGGCCACCGCTTTCTGAGGCATCACGTCTACCATCAGGCCGTATTTCTTCAACTCTGCAGCAGTACCAGGCCCCACAGCAGCGATACGAGCACCGCCAATTTCGCGAATATCTTCATACACGGCAAAAAAGGCCTGGAAGAAACGCCGAACCCCATTGGGGCTGGAAAACACGAGCCAGTCGTAATGAGGAGCATCCACCACGGCTTCGGCAAAATCCCGCTTATCTGTAGGGTCCGCAATGCGTATAGTGGGCAGCTCGATGACGTCTGCGCCCAGCTGTTCCAGTTGAGAACTCAGCTCACTGGCTTGCTCACGAGTACGGGTGACCACAACACGCTTACCGAAAAGCGGCAGGCGGCTGCGCCAATCCAATTTCGGAGCCAGGGCCACCACCTCACCAATAACCACCACAGCAGGAGAAGAAAGACCTGTCTCCTGTACGGCATCTGCCAGAGTACCCACTGTAGCGCACACGCTCTTCTGGCGGCCGGTGGCAGCCCATTGCACAACCGCTGCCGGAACATCAGGAGCCTGGCCGGCTTCCATCAGCGCAACCAGAGTCTCCCGCAGACGGCTCATGCCCATCAGCATGATTTTCGTCCCCTGCGCAGCAGCGATACCGGGAATATCCAAAGTCGATTCAGACTTGTGCGTTCCTTCATGACCGGTAAAAACTGTGAACTGCGTGCAGCAATCACGATGCGTCACAGGAATACCGGCATAAGCAGGCCCGGCAATGGCAGAACTGACCCCCGGAACAACCTCGAAAGCCACCCCTGCAGCATGAAGCGCCAGAGCTTCTTCACCACCACGCCCGAAAACATACGGGTCACCACCCTTCAGTCGTACCGTACAGGAGTACTGAGACGCACATTTCACCAGCAAGGCATTGATATCATCCTGAGGAAGCGCATGATTACCCGCTCGCTTGCCTACATATATCTTCTCGCATCCGGGTTTCAACCAGGCCAGCATGGCAGGCGATGCCAGAGCATCATAGACAAGGCAGTCTGCAGCGGCAATCAAATCACGGCCTTTCAGCGTCATCAGTCCCGGGTCCCCAGGGCCTGCACCTATCAGGTAAACTTTTCCCTTTTCAGAGTGGCTTGCCATAATCAATATAAATCCAGATTTTCAAGATTCAGAGGGGCTTCATCATCGCTCGCTGCATGTAGTTCAGACTCGGCGGGCACATCAGGAGTTTCGGAAACAGACGGAACAACAGCAGCCGCAGGTTCCGACACAGTTTCAACACCCTCTGCGGGCGTTGATTCAGCAGGAATTGCCTGTTCGGGCGTTTCTGCAGGAGCTGGAGTGGAGGGAGTCTCAGGGGCTACTCCCGGCTCCACAACCTGGGGCTTATCCATCGGCGGTGTCACAGGCTCTGCAGCCTCACGCTTGCCTATCAACATCAACTCTGAAACTGTCACAAGCTGAAAACCTCTCGCCTGTAAACCGGTTACAATACCCTCCAGAGCATTGAGCGTAGAGGCGTGAATATCATGCACAAGGATGATGGAACCAGGCTTAGCCTTATTCACAGCCGTATTGATAACCTTATCTACACCGGGTTTGCGCCAGTCAAGCGTATCAACATCCCACAGAATGGAGGCCATGCCGTAGCGGTCATGCATGTGGTTGATAAGTTTTGCATTTGTGGCACCATACGGCGGACGCATGACACGAGGCACGACTCCGGATGCAGCAGCCAGCACATTCTGCGTGCGGCTCACTTCACTGTCCACTCGGGAGAGAGCCGAGGAATTCATCTTGATGTGGCTCCAGGTATGCACACCCAGCTCATGACCTTCAGCTGCGGCCCGTGCAACAATGGACTTATTGCGTGCAGCATTTTGTCCAAGCATAAAGAATGTCCCCTTGGCGCCATGGCGCTTCAGAATATCGAGAGCTTTGGGGGTCAGGCTGCTGTGGGGGCCGTCATCAAAAGTAAGAGCCACATATTTACCCTTCATGGGAACATGAGAAACGCGTTTCCCCAACACCTTGAGCTTCGTCGGATTCGCCACTGCAGGCGTCTCCGGAATCACAGAAATCTCAGCCTGCCCGGGGTTCGGTTCTGCAGGTACCACAGGCTCCGCTGCTTTCACAGGGGCAGCAGGTTTAGCGGGTTTTGCCGGTTTAGCAGGCTTGACCGGTTTCTCAGGCTTAACAGGTTTGCTGGGCTTCGTAGGTTCCTTGGGGGGAACCGGGGTCACATCAGGAGTGACCGTTTGTTCTACAGCATTCTGACTTTGCTGATTACAGGCAAGCATACCAATCAGAGCCAGTGAACAGACTGTATATTGTACAAATTTCATGCGCATGACAGGACGCGCCATTCTACCGCCAAACATCACAATAAGCAACCCCTTTTGACGTCATTTTCGTAGACAAAACCACATGCGCATGCTAAAGTCTGATTATGCTCAACTTCGACTACTGCAACCCCACCCGCTACGTTTTCGGCCCAGGTGAACACCGCAACCTCGGTCAGCTGCTCAAACCGCTGACCGGCGGCAGAATTCTCCTGCATTACGGAGGCGGAAGCATTGTCCGCACCGGTCTGCTGAGCACTATCCAGAACAGTTTGAAAGACGCAGGTATTGATTACATAGAACTCGGCGGAGTGAAGCCCAACCCCAGCGTTGAACTGGTGCGAGAGGGTATCTCTCTGTGCAAGCGGGAAGGTATTTCTCTTGTTCTCGCAGTAGGTGGAGGCAGTGTCATCGATTCCGCAAAAGGCATTGCAGTAGGTGCAACAAATTCCTGTGATATCTGGGAGCTGTATTCTCACAAAGGCTCCGTACCGGAGCACAATCCGCTCCCAGTTGCTGTGGTACTCACACTGCCTGCTGCCGGTAGCGAAAACAGCCCGAATACTGTTCTGAGCAATGAAGCAACAGGCCGCAAGCTCGGATTCAAGCATATGGGGCTGCGGCCGGCGCTCAGCATTGTGGACCCGACATTGTTCACCACCCTGCCCCACGCGCAGATGGCTTACGGCGCATGCGATATGATGTGCCACATCTTCGAACGCTATTTCACTAATACCGGGCAAACTGATTTGACTGATGCTCTGGCAGAAGCGACCATGCGTACCATCATCACCGAATCCCGCAAACTTAATCAGGACTTGAGCAACGTAGACGCATGGGGTCAACTGGCACTCTGCGGCACCGTAGCGCACAATGATTTACTGGGACTCGGACGCGAACAAAGCTGGGCGTGCCATGCACTGGAGCACGAATTAAGCGCAGTATATGACGTACCACACGGCGGAGGACTTGCCGTGGTTGTGCCGGCATATATGAAAGCAGTATGGCCATACAACCCGGGAATTTTTACACAATGGGCCTGCAATGTCATGGGTGTTTTCCCTCACCGGGATACCGAATCTGTCATTCTGGAAGGCATTGCACGGTTGGAGGCCTGGTATGCAGATCTGGGGCTCCCCAGCAACATGCAGGAACTAGGCATCCCGGCCGATGCCGATTTTGCCGCCATGGCGCAAGCTGCCTGCAGAGTCTACGGAGGAGGCGCAGCCATTCCCACATTAGCAGGCATTCACCCCCTGACCGCAGAAGAAGCAACCGCAATATACCAGGCTGCCAGGTAACAGACATTGAGCACATACAAGAGCCGATGGCATCCAAGTGTACATGGATGGAGTTTTATTACAAGCCGTGCACACTGCATACGAGAACCGGGATCCGGAGGAAGCAAAGCGCTTATTGCACACAGGATTAAGCATTCAGGACTGCAGCAGAATATGGCGCTGCGGGGATACTGATTACATTAACTGGTTACTAAGCAACGATATTCTTCCCATCACACCTTCGGAAAGCGACTGGCCCGAGTTGCAAGAGCTTCAATTACAATGCACGGCACTCCCGGAAGAAGAACGCCCAGCCTGTATTCTCACCGGCCGTATAGAGGAGGAACGCAAAAAGTAGCCAGCATTTGGGCGTAACATGGCAATTTTGAAGCTTGCCAGAAGGTACCCCAATATGCTAGCATGCTGGCATGTTGCGTCTACTCCATCTCCTGTTCCTTGTAGCAACTCTGTTTGTGGCTTTCACCGGCATGCATGCAGATGCTGTGGTGATGGCTAAGAAAACGCCGGATGGCAAATGGGCTTTTGTGCCTCTTGCAGATGGTTTCGATTTTCCCGTAGGTAAACCGGATGGCAAGGGGTACTATAAATCCCGAGGTCTGAGACTTGCCACCCCCCGCCACCTCGGAGAAGACTGGAATGGCAATGGTGGCGGTAATTCCGACCTGGGCGACCCGGTGTACTCTATCGGCATGGGGCTTGTTACCTATGCCGCAGATGCACGCGGGCGCTGGGGCAAGGTAGTCATCGTGCGCCATGCTTTCCGAGAACCCAAGAGCGGCAAGGTCCTTTGCTGCCAGACACTGTATTCCCACCTGGATCGCATTGATGTGCAGCTGGGGCAGCTGGTAGGGCGCGGCGCCCAGGTTGGCACCATTGGTACCAACAACGGCATGTTCCCTGCTCACCTCCACGCGGAATTGCACTTCAATGTACTAGTTAACTGTGGTCACCAGGGAATCCCGAAAAACGCTGCAAATTACGGCAACCTGACCGAATTCATCAAGCACTATCGCCGGCTGCCCGTGGAAAAGAAATTTGTGAAGCTCCCCATTGGTGGTTTTCTTCCCTACAAGAATACAGATGGTCTGTAAATGAAAACGTGTCTTTTCGGAGGCTCATTTGACCCTGTTCACGCAGGGCATCTTGCCATCGCCACAGCCGCGCAGAATCAGTGTCAGCTGGACGAAGTCATTTTTCTACCCGCTGCGTGCTCTCCCTTCAAACTGGGCAAGACAACTTATTTTGATGAAACACAGCGCCTGTATATGCTGGAGCAGGCCACAAAGGGTTTATCCTGGGCAAAGGTGAGCGAGCTCGACCTGGAACTGCCGCCCCCCAGCTGGAGCTGGCGCATTGCCGAACACTGGCACAAGGAACACCCAGATTCCACTCTGTACTGGCTCATGGGCACCGACCAGTGGGAGCAACTACACCGCTGGGCTCGTTATGATTATCTCTGTGAGCTCCTTCACTTCATTGTTTACCACCGGGATACTCCTCCCGAGCCGCGTCCCGGTGTTCGAAGCACATTTATCTGCACCGGCATGCACCCCGCATCATCCTCCGGCATACGCGAAGCATTAATAACCAACACACCTGTACCCGAAGGCTGGCTGCACCCGGATGTGGAAACATTCATCAAGCAACTCAGCTCTGTCAATTTCCCAGCAGAAGAACAGGTGGAGCTCCACGATTTGCCGGAAGAAAAGATTGCAGAATATCAGCACCGGGCCGATGAACAATATGCAAAGGATGCACACCTCAGCCCGGAAGAACTTGAAAAAGCTCTCTTTGAGCGTGCCTGTGCCCTTCTGAAAAAACGCGGTGGCATACGAGCAGAAAGCATCCAGTACAACCTGTTTCTCGGCTATGCCCACACGGCCCGTCTGCTCGACCAGATGGTAGAAAAGGGAATCATCACCCCCATGCAGGGAACGCCTTGGATATATCTGCCGAAATCTTAAACATCACTTTCATTCCACCTGGAAAAACCAACCGGAGTTTACGCAAAAAAGAACCGCCGAAAAATATCCGGCGGTTCTTTTTTCTATCGGAAAATCTTACAGGCTTTCACCGAAGTCCTCGCGGAACTTGGCGGCCAGTTTCTCCTGCCAGTCGCTGAGCGGCTGCAGACGACCGAAGAAGAAGCGGAGAACCTCGGGCTCTTCCACCCACTTCAGACCACCGATGAGCTCGCGGTTGTCATACAACCACTTCACGCGGTCTGCGCAGTACTTCACCTGGGACAGCGTGAAGACGCGGCGGGGGCATGCCAGACGCACCAGCTCCAGGTCGGCATAGTGCTCAGTGCCATCGGGATTACGCTGCTCGGAAAGAGAGCCACGCTCCATGCCACGAATACCACCGGCAATGTACAGAGCCGTGGCCAGGGCACCGGCGGGGTACTGCTCGTGCGGAATGTTGGGCAGGAACTCAGAAGCATTGATGTGGGCACCCAGACCACCGGCAGGCTTCACCATGGGCACGCCGTACTCGGAAAGCTCCTTCACAAGGTACTCAATGAAGATGGGGCCCTGGTTGATGATTTCCTCGTCCAGAGTCTCAAGCAGGCCCACGGCCATGGCTTCCATGGCGCGCACTTCCATACCACCGTAGGTCAGGAAACCTTCGTACAGCGGGATGAAGGCCTTCATCTTGAGGATGAGCTTCTCGTTGTTGGAAACGATAGCACCACCGCGGGCGAAACCGAGCTTGCGGCTGGAGAAGTAGATGAGATCCATCTCATCAGCAATCTTGCGGATGATTTCAGCGATGGTCATATCCTTGGCTGCCTCTTCACGCGTCTTGATGAAGTACAGGTTGTCCTGCAGCAGAGAAGCATCCAGCACGGACATCACGCCGAATTCCTTACACACTGCAGCCACATCCAGCATGTTCTGCATGGAGAGCGGCTGACCACCAATCAGGTTGGTACCGGCTTCAATACGCACGAAGGGCACGTGCTCGGGGCCCACTTCCTGAATGAGCTTGCGGAGACGCTCGATATCGAAGTTGCCCTTGAAGGGAAGGTCGAGGTTGGGGTCGAGGCCCTCAGCGGTGATGAGCTCCTCCACGCGGCCGCCCTTGCGGGTGATATGGGCCTTGGTGGTGGTGAAGTGGAAATTCATGGGAACCACGTCGCCTTCCTTCACGAAAGTCTCGGCAAGAATGTTCTCACAGGCGCGGCCCTGGTGGGCAGGCAGGAAATATTTGGTACCGAAAACCTGCTCGATAACGCGGGAGAGACGATTGAAGGTCTCGGAACCAGCGTAGGAGTCGTCGGCCTGCATGGAGGCTGCCACCTGGTTGTCACTCATGGCGTTCACACCGGAGTCGGTGAGCATATCCATGAACACATCCTTATTCTGCAGAAGGAAGGTATTGTTGCCGGCTTCGCGCAGCTTCTGCACACGCTCCTCCACGGTCGGGAGGAACAGCTTCTGCACTACACGCACCTTGTGCATTTCCAACGGCACCTGATGCTCTTCCTTGTAAAACTTAACGATAGACATGATGATTTTCGGTATAAAGTAAAACGCATCTCCCGGTAACAGGTACCAGAAGCGCGGCGGGATTTTACCACCCAACTTTCTGTTATGTCAACGCTTTTATATGACTTATTGTGGCATCAAAATGAAGAGTGTATGACACCACCGAATCATCTGGCAGAACCAGAAGCTTGCAGCGCGTGCTCCATGCGTTGCATGCATGCGCGATGCAGTGCAGCAGCCCAACAGGACGCCCCGGCAAGAAGCCGCTGAATTTGCCTTATCTACAATAGTAAAGATACACACACATACCCACCACAAGTATCACAAGGACTAGAACATAGGCCATTTTCCACCAGCAGCGGGCACGCTCACCATACTCTCCGACTACGTCAAGCAGCCAATCCAGAATAATCTCTACAGGATGTTTCCACATACGGGATGATAGTTGGGGTTACTCCCCAAATCCTGCCATAGGAGAAAAGACATGTCAATTCTAATTGACAGGAGACCCATTCATCCTATCAAGGGAAAAATCTCGGCTTGCTAATGACCACTTTTTACGGTACAATGCCGCGCACATGAACGCTACGCAAATTCGGCAGGTATTGGAAGAGACCGGAGTATGCCCCTCCAAATCTCTGGGGCAGAATTTCCTGGTGGACGAAAACATCGCCCGGTGGATTGTGAGCCAGCTGGAAATTGAGCCCGACGACTGCGTGGTAGAGGTAGGCCCCGGCACTGGAGCCCTTACCGAGCACATGGCCCCGCTCTGCCGCAAATTGATTCTGGTGGAGTTTGATGCCCGCCTGGCAGAATACCAACGCCGCCGATGGGCAGACACGCCTCATGTGGAGGTACACCATGCCGATGGAGCCAGCTGGGACCCGCGCCCGCTCTTCGCGGAGCAGCCGGTCAAGTTCATGGGCAATCTCCCCTACTCTGCCGGTGGTGCCATTCTGGCCAATTTTCTCACCTCTCCTTGTGCCGTTTCTCGCGCTGTGGTCATGCTGCAGAAGGAATTCATCGACCGCATTCTGGCACAGCCGGGAGATGAGGCTTATGGGCTGCTCTCCCTGCGCATTCAGATGGACTGGGTACCGAAAGCTCTCAAAACAGTGCCGCCGGAAGCCTTCAATCCGCGCCCGAAGATTGACTCCACAGTGATGCTGCTCACCCCGCGCGACCCGAAGAGTCTGCCGCCGTATGACCATAGGCTCATGGATGAACTGATGCGCCGCTGCTTCGCCCAGCGCCGCAAGCAGATGCACAAGCAGCTGCCCGAAACTCCCGCCTGGATCGAGGTTTCCTCCCAGCTCGGCATTTCCCCCACCGCCCGCCCCGAGGAACTCGGGCTCGAGCAGTGGGTACGCCTCACCAACGCATACGACACGCACCCGCTGGCAACCGTTGCGCAGAAAGACGATGAGATTTTCGACGTTGTGGACGAGCAGGACCAGGTGCTGCGCCAAGCCACCCGCAAGGAAGTGCACGACCAGGGGCTGATTCACCGCGCTGTGCATGTGCTGGTGTTCAACAAGAAGCACGATTGCCTGCTGCAGCAGCGTTCCCTGCTCAAGGACCGCCACCCCGGCGTGTGGGACTCCAGTGCTGCCGGGCATCTGGATGCAGGCGAAGACTACGATACCGCCGCCCGCCGCGAGCTGGAGGAAGAGCTCGGCATCACCGATACGAAGATTATCCGCCTCGGCACCCTGCCTCCCAGCGAGGAAACAGGCATGGAGCATGTAGCCCTCTACGCCACGCTCTACAACGGCCGCGTGCATTTCCCCGCAGCGGAAATCAGCGGCGTGGTACCCTTCCCCGCCAAGCTCATTGACCGCTGGCTGGCCATCCGCCCGCAGGATTTCGCTAATTCCTTTGCCGCCTGCTGGCAGATAGCCCGCACCATGCTGGGCGACGACAAATAAAGGGAATGCTGATTTCAGATTGCATATAGCAAGATAAACAGTCAGGTTGCGGCCTCGTCATTCCTCATTAAAAACACTCTGAAATTCATCTCAGGGTGGTTTATTGGTTCTGCTTGCAGCAACGACCCAGCTGATAATTCAGCATTCCCCTATGTTTTTGCTTGCAAGGGCGCAGTGTAGTTGTTAGACTACACGACATGGGTAAATTTTTCTCTCTCCTTCTGCTTGCAGCTGCTGCATTCGGACTGAACAGCTGTGTCAGCGTAAACACGCACCGGGCCTGTGCTGACCGGGGGCGGCAGTGTCAGGCTGTTGTTCTGCCGGATCAGGAAAACCTGGTCATCTATCAGCACAGGGGGAAACTTTATCTGCAAGGTGTACTGACCAGCGTACGCCGCGTGGGGCGGGATAAGATATCGAACTTCAAGCCAAATGATTTCACAAGCGGACAATTTGTGCCCCTCCCGGGGGCGCCACAATGCTATGTATACCGACAACTGACTGCTGCTGATGTGCTGAAGGATGACGTATTCGGCATACAAACGGACAAAAAAATTCCTGAAGGAGCCTATCCCGTAAAGCAGAAAAGGCAACTGACAGGCTACATTATCGATTCTCTGAACTGCAACCCTGCCACCACCCGACTGCAGCATGGATGGCAACGCGATTTACCCAAATATGCCCACCGCTACTATGGTCACATGGTAACCAGTGAACACCAGCATGTGGGCAGCCACTTGTGCAATACGAAGAGAGGCTTCATCATTCCTGTTACTCCAGCCCGGGCAAACAAGCACGCCTGGTACGCTTATCCACTGGCAGGGCTCTCTTTCATCTGCATCGATATACCAGGCACCATAGTAGCCAACACCGTAGTTCCTCTGGCCTACGGCATTGCCGCGATTCCCTGCAGCATTTATGAACAGGGTAAACGCATTCTGGTAAGCCCAGAAAAATAAAATGCGTTCAGGTGTAGCGTTGCTTCACACTTTACGCGTGATGCAATACCAGATGAAGCGTGTATTGTGCACCAGGTAGCGCTTGAACAGGCGGCGCGGTTCCTTGCACAGACGGTAGAGCCATTCCAACCCGTGCGCACGCACCCAGGCCGGTGCCTGCTGCACCATACCTGCATGGAAATTGAATGCGGCCCCAACGCCGAAATACAAAGCCGGCGGCAATTGAGACTTGTGCTCAAAAAGCCAGCGTTCCTGGCGCGGGCAACCCAGTCCCACCCACACGCAGTGCGCCCCACTCTGGCGGATAGCTTCCAGCATGCGCTCATCCTCCCCCTCCGGCCACGGCGGCATAGGCGGGCAGTAATGCCCTGCCACCTCTGCGCCAGGGTAGCGTTTGCCCAAGTTCTCCTTCAGTCGGGCAATGGCTTTCTCACTCCCGCCCAGTAGGAAATGCTTTACGCCGGTAGCACGCCCCATATCCCACATAGTCTCCATCACATCCGGACCATACAAGCGGTTGGCTGCTGCACCCTTGCGGCGCATGAGCCACACAATGGGCATGCCATCCGGGCAGATGAAATCGAACGTGCGCAGCCCAGCCCCATAATCCGCGGACTCATGCAGTGCGCGGGTGAGCACATGCACATCCGAGTGTGCAAGCAGCACCGGCTGCTGCGTCTCCTGCGCCAGCTTCAGCCACACAGCCCCTGCCTCCGGCAGATTGGATGACACATACGGAATACCGAAGATATCTATGTTGGAGAGTGGAGCCATACGCGCGAAAGAATACACGACACTACTTCATCGGTCAATGCAAAACTCCGATTTCCTGCAAGCTCTTCGGATTGACAATTGCCTAATGACTATTCACCATTGAATAAATTCAGCGGGCATAGCCCGCAAATTCACTATTCACTAGAACTTGTAGCTTGCGCCTACGTTCGCGCTGTGGGCATTGGCGTTCTCCACGAACTCACCCGTGTAGCTGGCGTTCACGCTCCACTTGTCGTTCAGCTCATAGCTGGCACCTACGGTGAAGTTCAGACCGGTGCGGCCGGGGTTCATGCCCGCGCTGCGGGTTCCGGCCATATCAACCACAGGATTGTTGCGAGCGATGTCCTGGTGCACGGCGATTTCTCCGTATACTCCGAACTTGCCCACGCGGCGGCTGGCAGCCACACCGATTTCGGCACGCAGGTTCTGCAGTGAACCGGTATCTGTGGTGCCGATGGCGGCGGAATC
>DEPT01000021.1:27777-27989 GCA_002358905.1 Akkermansiaceae bacterium UBA3385 | reverse complement strand
GACAGGTTTGTACAGTGGGTTCAGCAGACTTCTGCCGCCAGCCAATGCCCCATGCCTCTGGGGTGCGCCCCCCACGTCACCCGGGCAGCGCAGCATTTCATTGACACCCACGGCCGCGACCGCCTCCTGGATGTTGCAAAACTCCACTTCAAGGTCACGCAAAAACTCCAATAACACAAAAAATCGCTATTTTTGCA
This sequence comes from Akkermansiaceae bacterium UBA3385, assembly GCA_002358905.1. Classification (GTDB taxonomy): domain Bacteria; phylum Verrucomicrobiota; class Verrucomicrobiia; order Verrucomicrobiales; family Akkermansiaceae; genus Akkermansia. Next base: position 27,792 of record DEPT01000021.1, on the reverse strand, counting down.
AGAATTAGCTTGCAA
>DEPT01000021.1:0-27616 GCA_002358905.1 Akkermansiaceae bacterium UBA3385 | reverse complement strand
GTTCGAATCCCTCCCTGTCCGTTGAAAAAGCCGCAAGTCAAGCGCTTGCGGCTTTTTCCTTATGTACATTCCTGCTGCATTTAATTGCAAGGGTAGCTTCGCTACCTGATTGGAACAGCATAGAACGAGAGCAATTCACCGAAATAGGCATTATCGTAGTTATTATCGGGGTTGGCATCTGTATTTGATCTGAAGCTGAATATGGCTTCAATCTGGGGCATACCCAGCCCGTATTGGTCATAATAATACCCACCAAAGGGACTGAGCGTAATGATTTCAGAGCCCGGGGACACCATATTGAAAAGACTGCGCTCTGCCTCGGCTGCATTGGTGGGAGCGTAGATACCGGAAACCCACCCGCTGCCAGAAAAAAGCTTCCTCCCGACGCAGAGCCAGGAGGAAGCGTTTTTAGTAGATTCAATGGGCTGATTACTTCTTGGCCGCCGCCTGAATCTTATCGGCAAAGGGATAAGTGCGCAGACCTACCACGCGCCCCTTTTCGTCCACGTTGAAACCGTAGTGACGGTTACCGATACGCACATCGGTGATATACCCCATGTCATTGCGGGTGAGCCAGGCATATTCCACATTGAAGTTCACCAGCGTCGGCTTGCCGGATGCCCAGGGATGCAGCATGGGCAGCTTGTTCTGACCGGCTGAGAGGACGTCGAGGAAGAACACAACTTCATTGATGTTGGACTTATAGCCCTGCAGGTAGCGCAGAATGGCGCCGATGAGTCGGGATTCCGAGCGGGCCCAGTGGTGGTTTGCCTGCGTAGCCAACGATTCCTGCTGCGAAGAGAGGAACCAGTCGATGTCACCGCGCATGAACACCTTGTTGCGGTACGGGCATTTCTGCCAGTATGACTTCCAGGTATCATTCCAGCTCTCGTTCTTACCGTCCCACAGACCGCGCTGCCTGAAGCGTTCCCTGGTCAGCCCCAGATCCCACCAGCCCGTTTCATTGGAAACAATGTCGCTGTTCTGTCCGGCATTGGTGGCGGCGTAGTAATTCTGGTCGCCCCAGCGGCGGCGCAGATCTTTGTTGGCTCGATTGTTCACATAGCCATCCAGTGAGTGGCACACCTCGTGAGCCAGCACAAAGGTGTAATAGTCGCCGCTGGCGGCCCCCTTGGCACCAAAGCATTCCTCGGTGAGTTTCACCATATCACCGTGCATCTCGGCAAGGTTGTTTCCCACTTCCATGCTGAAGGTATTTTTGTTGGACTCAAAGATGTAGCACATGGCATCGCGACCGTCATCGAAATGCTGGCTGATGGAGATGTGGTCATCCGGGAACAAGATGGGGGCGTGATAATTGAGCAAATCCCAAATGGCGCGCAGCTGTCCTTCAGAGCAGCGGTTGTTATCCGCCAGGGGCATACCCTTGGCAAGATACGCCTCGCGGTCCAGCCCGGACATGCCCAGCGCATCCGCAACTGCCACGCGGTGGGCGGCAGAATCCGGCATGAGACGGTGCAGCACAATCCAGTTCATGGTGAAGATGCCAGGCACATGGTGCATATCGCCATAGCTCACCACCTGTCCCTTGTCGCGCTTCACCCAGGCATCCTTCAGCACACCGCGCTGCAGGAAGGGGTATTTTTGCACATGTGACGCTAGCATGTACCAGGCTGACTTGCGTTTGGCGGGTGTGTTCTGGTCAACAGCCCAGCGAATCCAGCCCGACATGAGCTGACGGTAGCGCTTCAGTCCCTTCTGGTTATCAGCCTCCAGCACCTTGCCCAGGTCATTTTCATGCCCGTCGTAGAGTTCCTTTTCGATGAGCGCCAGATTACCAGCCCAGGTCTCGGGGTTCACCCCCAGCGCACTCACCAGCTCGCGTCCGGCATTGCCACCCAGAATCATATCCGGCGTGCCGTCGCCATCAAAATCATCCACCGCCAGGTGGGCGCCGTTGAGGTCGCGTACAAAGTGTTCCTTCGGCTGGTTTTCCAGCGTCAGTTCCAGGAAAGTACCATCTCCTATGGTGGACTTGGCGGCATCATTCATCCACACCATGAGGTTGCCCCAGTTGATGCCGTACAGCAATTCGGTGCGACCATCGGCATTCAAATCCCCCACGCCGGGGGCAATGCAGTAGGAACGGCGGTGAATCAATTTCTGTTCCGGCTCAAAGCTGATATCGCGAATTTTGCGGACTCCCCCACCGATGCCATAGAACGAAGCCTTGCCCTTGAAGTAGTACAGACCATCATTGAAGCCGCCCACCAGGTCCGGCGTGCCGTCGTGGTCATAATCCACCAGTGAGAAATGACGAGCCTCCAGCTTCATGGGAGCACCCGTGGTATTCCTCACCACCGCGCCAATTTCCAGCTCAGGTACATCCTGCCCCATCACGTATGCCAGCATCAGCGAACCATCGGGCTTGCGGACAATAAGCTTATTGTCCTCCAGCACCGCAGCGCCATCGGTCTCGAAATCCGACTTGGTGGTGGTGCGCAGCACCTGCGGCTCTGCAAAAAGAATCTTGCCGGGCTTGGACTCATTGCAGCTGTACCAAAGGCGGGAATCACCGTGGATGAGCAAATCGGGCTTCTTCGCCCCCTGGGTGTAAATAGCCATCGGGTTGCGGTGCTTCTGCGTCTTGCCCGCACCGGTGGAAAATTCCGGCAGAGCACCAAAGTAGCGGAACTCGCGCACCGGGGATGCCACCACATGGCGGCTGTCCTGCAAATACATGGTGGCTTTGGTGTAACCACCGCGGTCATCGGTCACCACTACATCAAAGGAAGTCTTACCTGTGCGGGCAAAGCCTTCCCCGGGCGTAAAGGTGAAGGTACCGTCGCCGTTGCTGCTCACCTTGCCACCCTCGGGCTGGGTGAAGGATGACACGCGCATCTTGTCCTGATCCACATCATAGGAAAAGCGGTGCAGAATACTGCCCGTAACAGAGGGACGGGAGGTTTCCACCAGATGCGTCTGGTCAAAAATCTGCGGGGAATGGTTATCGTACAGCGTCGCCACCGTTGCGGCAGAAATCGGCTTGTCAAAGATATGAATCTGGTCCAGAGCGGCGTTGTTGGATGCCAGGGCGGTGAACACCCCCGGCAGCTTGCCCTTGGGTGTCACGCCAGTGGCTACTTCCTTGCCATCCAGATACAGCACGACCTTGCCCGTTGCGGCATCGCGGGTAAAGACGATGTGGTGCCAATCCGTATCTGTGATGCCAACAGGCGATTCCACCACGCGATTACCTTTGAGCTTCATTCCCACCTGCCCCTTGTCATTCATCACGCCCCACAGGGTCGTGTAGTTCGAGCCAATGACGCCGCGCTTATTCGGGGCGCCGCTCAGGCGAGTCCAGTACGATAATGTCATCGAGCCATTGAGACACGGCAGTTCCTTCATGGTGGTGAGCACGCGCCCGGGTGCAATGCCGGCATGCTGACGCCCCGATACCCAGGCGGCATTATCTGCCCTGAGCTGCTCGTTGAGCATCAGGTCATCAGACTTTCCCGTCAGCTCATACGCCCCTGCGCCATCATACTGATACGGCATCGGCATGTTGTGCCAATCGCGACCTTCATCGAAGCTCCAATGTGCCTTCAATGCAGCAAAATCATTATCCTGCGCAGCCGCGCCGCTAGCCATGGCCAATGCCGCCACAACTGAGCGAACAGATAAAACAATTCGTGTTTCCATACCATGACACTATACCACACCTGTTCGCAATATCAAGCCAACAGCTCCGCTAAAACTCTACATTTTTCCTGTATCTCCTCGACTCCGGCGCATGTTTTACCACTTGTCTAAACACCTTACTTAAACACCGTCTCTACACCTCATCCGGTACTGCAAAACACAACATCTTTATTTCACACACAAACATTTCAGCCGCGTATATTTCACCAATTGAACACTTTCCTCGCCCCTCTTACACAAATGTACTTACACCTCTTTCCGCACCTCTATCTCCTCGTCATGCTGCCAAACCTCCTGAGTCCTTTCCTCGCATGAGGGCACAAGGCATATTGTGTGATTACTCTACAAAGATGATGTGGTACAAAAAAACCACACCACACGCCAGCCAGAGAAACCGCGCGTCGTGATCAACCCACGCAAAATCGTTCTCGCGCACCTTTATATACAGCAGGCAGAAGCAGATTACGGCTTTTACCAGGCCTAGTTTCCCGGCTTCAATATCATCACGAATGGAGAAAACGCCGTCTGTATATAAGAGGGTTGAGCCCAATATATCCGCCTCTGCCCTGGTGCAGAAATCTGTACCAGAATGCCGGAAAAAACGTAACTCCGTTTTTGTTCCATCCGGTAAGAGAAGAATCGGGAGCGACCATTTGAACCGTATGGTCGCCAGTTCCCGACCCTCCGCATCGGTGAAGCTCAGATAAGGGGAGAAAATCCCTGTAACCCGGAATTTCACCAGCAAAGCGCCTGATGAGTCATACAAATCGAAATGGGGGAAGCGATTGTTGCCAAATCCCCCTCTGTTCTTCCAATAAACGCAGGTAGAGCCATCCTCCAGCGTCAATTTATCTCGGCAATCCAGTACGAGCATCGTTAGTAGTCAGGTGGGGTATGGGATTTTATTTCTCTGATACCGCGCGCAAGATAATGCCAATGAGCTCCCGACGCAGTTCGGGGGTGGGCAAAGCATAGAGGCTTCCCGTATGGGCAATACCCACGCATCCCGGGGTGGTGATACGCTCGGCACGCAGACTCAGCTTCTCGCCTTCGCCGAAATCCAAATTCAGACAATACAGGTGCGTAAGCCGAACAGGAGCAAACTCCGGATTGACCTGTAGCTTACTGATAATGTACCGCAGACGGGGCATATCCTCTGCTTTCACCGCATAGCGGGGAGAATCCTGCCCATAGCTGTAGATTTCCACCTCAGCATGCAGAGCATCCAGAAGCTCCCTGTACCTTATGAGTTTATCTTCAGCTCGCTTTATGTGTCTGAGTCGCGCCTCCTCATGAGCGGGTTTGCCCTGACATTGCGGTGGGCTGGACGGCTCAGGTTGCGCCCAGACACTCCCTCCCACCGCCGCCAGGCAGAGGGCTGTGATAGCATAAATGGGACGAAATGAGGGCATGGCGTGTTATCCGTTAATCAGCTTGCCGATGGCATTCCACACAGCAGAGGGCGGCAGCAGAACAATAATGACAGCGGTCTCTGTGGCACACATGGCAACGGTGGCAGCGCAGTCCACCACCTGCAGAGGCGCGGCGGCAATATGCTGCCCCATGGACGCCTGCGCCGGCGTCTCCGTTATCGGCATACAGGCGACGGCACTGCGGACTTCCTGATATGGCATACAGAGCTCACCCGGACCATGGATACTGAGGCGTACCTCATCTCCGGCTATTTCAATGCGTTTTGCCTTTGAGAACGGAAAATCCTGTTCCATGATGGCCTGGTCGAAACGCATCCCGCCGTTCACACGGGTGGTGCAATGCTCTACACACGGAACCATACAGGTGCGCACACTCTCCTGCAGAATCTGGTAGCGGTCGGTGGTATTCTGCATGCACCAGGCGGCTCCATCTCCACGTCGATAAATGCTTTTCCCTTTATCTATGGCGCGGGCCAGCTTGATGGGATACCAATCCAGCCCCTTGTATCTGTATTTGAATATAGAACCTGGTTCTGTGATGCACACTACCACCTGCTTATCACAGTGCAGGACTGCCTCTGCCGTATGCAGAGAGGGCCAGCACCAGCTACAGGAGCTCAGCCCCATCGCCGCAAGGCACAGGGCTGTGGTGGCGAGGATTCTGGAGAATTGGAACTTGGTCATAACTAAGCGCGTATCTGTTACGGGGCATTATAGCAATTTGCACCTCTTGGTTCAAGAGCTGTTGTCTCTTTTGCCGCGTGGTTGGTTCAGGGGGTTACTTTGAGCGGTGGTTCAATGACTATCAGTTGCTCGGCGTTGATATATTCAAGTCTGTAACATTCTCTTGAATATGAAATGGTACTGCTGTCGGCGTCCTTTTCCCAACCATGGGATTCCAGAGAACTCCAGAACTCGTTGCCGGGGGAATTATGCAGCTTGATGTATACAACCCCATAATCCAGATGGTGCCGGGCGTATTCAATATTAATTAATTGAAGCTGTATGGAAAACTTTTCCTCCAATTGATTTAATCTGACATCCTGCTCCTCTGAGCATGAAGACATAAAGCTCACCCCCATCGCCGCAAGGCACAGGGCTGTGGTGGTTAGTATTCTGTGGATGAGGGGCATGGTCATACTACTCGCGCTCATTCTTTTCACTATAAGCAATCAGCAATTCGATACAATCTGCGTGACCACCATGCCGGGCAAAATCCAAAGCAGTCTTTCCTTTATACATCTCTTCCCAGCACCTCTCACCCCCGGTCACAGCTTGTGCATTTGCTCCTTTGTTCAGCAACAGGCGTACCATCTCTGCATCCCCATAAAGGGCAGCAAGCATCAACGGAGTACGACCATCCGGACAGACTGGCGCTTCAATATCAGCCCCGGCTTCCAGCAACATTTCCACTATCTTATATTGCTTCAGGAACACAGCCAGATGCAAAGGCGTGTAGCCCTCCGTACCTTGATACATATCTTTACTCCCCGGCAATAGCTCATAGTGCATGGTCTCCACGCGTTTTTCCGGGTCGGCACCCAGTTCTAAGCACATTTGCACGCCTTCCACATCTCCGTGCTCAATGCAGTGTTGCAAGGGAGTGTAGGTACTCTGGCCTGTTTCGCTGCTCATCAACCCACTTTGATTTACATTCTGGGGGGTGAGCTCTTTTTTTTCCAACTCTATCACATACCCTTTTCCGTTGTGATACCAGCAGAAAGCAGCATCCCTTTGAATATCTCGGGAGTCACACGAGCTCACCCCCATCGCCGCAAGGCACAGGGCTGTGGTGGCTAGGATTTTGTGGATGGTGGGCATGGTCATTTAGAGCGAAGTTGTTTCAGCAACATGTAGATGCAGAATAGAAGAACGGCACCGGTAGGAAAGAGAAAAGACAAAACGGGAGTAGCCCCGGCAGCAACATCGTACGCCAGATAGGCTGCACAGAAAATCAGCAGTATCAGCACTACAAATATGCTTTTTTTGTTACGGGGCTTGTCTTTCATTTAGTTATCTCCTTTACTACAAGATAAAACTTCCCGGCACCGAATCCGCAACAAAAAATTGCAGAAAGTGCTGATTTCCTAATAAATAGACGCTCGCGGCGGGCATATTGTTGCGCGTTTCCTGCATTTTTGTTGCCGATGGCGTGAAAACGCATTTATTTTACAAAATGCGTCTCCCGGATGACGCCGAGTGGGAGTCTGGTACAGAGCAGAAGGAGTTTCAGCCGATTGGGGGTGGTCAGTGCTGCTGACAGTTCAGCAAAGGCCTGCGGGCAGTAAGCCGGGTGTTCCTGGCGCAGCCGGGCAAGCTGGCTGATTGCCTGGGGATATTCTTCCCGGTAGATGTGCTGGATAATCCGGTCAATCTTACCGGCATCGGGCGCGGCGTCGATGTAGGCTTCCTTCCGGGTAAAAAGGGCCATAAACTGATTCCGCTCCTCCTCGGTGAGCTCTTCGGCCTTGATTCGGTAGGCGTGGAGCTGTTGCATTAGCCCTTGCGGCATGTCTTGGGTACGGTAGCTTATGGAGCCATAGACCCCGTCACCATCCCAATGGCTGTTTACATTGCACCAGCGCCGCTGATTCATAATGGGCTCCCAATAAGTCAACAGGGTACGGATGAGCTCCGCTTCCCGGGCCGAGTCCCCTTTTCGGCTCTCCGTTTCCAATTCGGTGAGCAATTTATCAAACATGCCCAGCTCGGCATATTCCTGCCAGAGCTGCGCAACATCGCCCTGCTCTTGGGCTGGGAGCGGGGGGCAGCACAGCAGCATGGCTACAATGGTAAAAAGTTTACATAATGGGGGCATGGCCATAATTAAACGTGTATCTGTTACGGGCATTATATCAATTCCCGCCCTCGGTTCAAGCGCGGCGGGCATTTTGTTGCGCGTTTCCTGCATTTGTGTTGCCGATGGCGCAAAACAGGGCTGCAAGGGGAGGATTCGCTCGAAGTGGAGCTCTTGGTCTGCCGGGTGCGGGTCATGGTCTCGCAGGAGGGGGCTGGCTTATTTATTCAATCTTTCGGGGCGGGGGGCGCAGCCGAGCTGTTGGAGCAGCGTTACGCATTCCTTATCCATCATACTCAGATTTCCGCAGCGCATCATGAGCTCTAAGCGCGTGTAGCCATCCTTATCGCAGGCATTCAAATCTGCTCCGGCCTCTGCCAGCAGGCGGATGATGGGTGCGCAGGAATGCTGCTGCGGTATCCGGAGGTCATGCACATACGGCAGCGCCAGCAGCGGGGTGAGCCCTTGTGCATCGCGGGCGTTCACATCGGCTCCGGCTTCAATGAGCAGCCGCGCCTTGATGTCTTTCTGCGGGCAGAAGGAGTTGATGTAGAAAAGTGCGGTGCGCCCCTGAGCATCACGCGCATTCACATTCACCCCGGCGCGGAGCCATTTGTATACTTCAATGGCGGGTTGGTGAGGGTCTGCCACAGCCAGCATCAGCTGTGTTCGCCCGGCTTCATCTACTACCTGTGCCTTTTGCTGCAGCTCTGCCAGCACGGCCTGCGGATTCTCCAGAACCTGCCGGATACCCCAGCCTAGATTCTTCTCCCGCGCCAGCATACAGGCGGTTTTGCCGTCCTCGTTTTTTCGGGTGGCATCCAGCCCTAACTCAATAAGATGGCGAGCAAGCTGCATATCCTGATAGCTGCCGTTGCCATCTGTGACCAAATCACAGAAGTAGGGTGTGTACCAGTTTTCATCATTCAGAACCGCGCCGTGGCAGATGAGTAGATTGACGGTTTTTACCTTAGCAGGGGAACGATGCACCAGTAGATGCTCTATCCATCGGCCGGTAGTTCCCGCATCGAAATCCCGCACCCGGAACCCGTGCTGCAAGAGCATTGGCACCAATTCTTCAGAATAGTCACTGAGCACCGCACGAGTCATCAGGGAATCTCCTCCCATGTTCGGATCTGCCCCGGCTTGCAGCAGCAGAGCCGCAATGATGACCTCGTTCTTTTTGGGACCGTCTGTTATAATTCCCATGCATTTAGACAGAGCACAGGCGCGGTTGAAATTCGGATCAGCCCCGGACTGCAACAATCGCTCTACCTCTGCTACATCACTCTTGGCTGCAGCGGCAGAGAGCTGCGCCCCCGGGCTTACCGGAACGCCGGCTTGTTCAAATTCCTTTTTCAGAAACTCGTAGGGATAATACAGGCTGCAATTCAACTCCGCGGCATTCAATCCGTCCTTATTGCGGGCATGCAGGTCAATTCCGGCATCTCGAAGGAACTCAAAAAGTTCCTTTTGAATTCGGTATTCATTATGACCATCTGCGGCCTTGATGAGCAGCATCAGTGCATTATTCCCCTCGGTATCCTCTGCATTCACATTCGCCCCTTGGCGCAGTAGTTCCCGCATGGTCGAATCATCATAGCGGTAGGAACGAAAACACTTGAGCACGGCCGCATGAAAAGCTGCATCTAATGCCGCCGCAGGAGTGGATGATGCCGAGTCAATACTCGGTTGCTGCTCGGCAGCGGAAACGAGTGGCGTGGCTAATGCCACAGCAACAAGTACGGAATATACAAAAGGTTTCATGTTCATTGTGTTGGCTGGGTGGTGGTTTCCGTGGTTTTTCCCGAGGTTGCGGGGTAGGGTGCCCATGTATCGCTCACTAACTGCATTGAGCGGAAATCATAAGTCTTGGTGCGCGTACCTTCGTATGCTCCGGTCCGGGGATTAAACTGTTCGATGTGGAAGATGATATTGAATGATTGAGCCTCTACAAAGACAAAGGGTTTCACCATGGGGAGCTGGCAGGCCACCGGGCGGCTGGCGCTCTTCCACGCCCCGCTGATTTCCAGCGTTCTGGTGGCGATACGGCAGCTGGTTCCGTTCTCAGACACACGCTTGATAGTTCCATTGAGTGCATAAGCCCCCCGATTGCCGGCTTTGCCTTTGGCGGAAAACAGCACCCGCCTTTCTGCGTCCCAGGTGGGGGGCGTGTGGCGCAATTTGTGCTTGGGAAAATAGGTGGAGAAAAGAGACTTTTCTTCTTCGGTTAAATCGCTTTTCATGGCGTTGAAATCGTGTCTTGTCCAATGTTTGCTTTCGATTCCTTCAATCTGGCGGGTCTTCGGATTAAATCGCACCCAGTCCACATACAGCGTTTCATCTTGATAATCAACAATGCTTACCAGATTACCGGCAAACACGAAAGGAACAATGGCGACATATTTCTGCTCCTTGAAATTCACTCGTCTGGCGGGGGCTGACTCAAAGCGTTCGCAAAAAAGCTTGCGCATGCTGCTGCCGTCCTCTGCCAGAATCATCAGGCGCTCGCTCAGGATTCGCTTGCCCGCCTTGTTCTTTCCCCAGGAGGAGGAGTATTGCACCAGATGCTCCGCGTCCCAGCTCTTTGCCACCGGTTCGGCAGAGGTGCCGAAGTAGTGCTCGAACAGAGCGGCATCCTCGGGCGTAACGTCAGAGCATAGCAGAGTCTTGGTATAGGCTCGTGCTCCGGCTTCGGCCCCGTAAACAAATGCGGTAGTCAAAGCCGCCAAAGCAAGGGCGGCACCCAGTAAAGTTCTCTGCTTCATAGTGTGGAAAATGTGTATTTGTTACGGTGTCATGTTACCAGAATCCGGGAAATTTGGCAAGCTGTTAGATTGCGGTCTGGACCATTCATACACATGCTCCAACGAATATTTTGAGAAAGTGGGATTTTGCGGGACCGCAAATCTGTCGTAGCGCAGGACTTTGTCCCGAAATCATAAGACGGAGAGGGTCTAAAGACTCTCGCTTCGAATAGAATAAAAGCCCCCGATAAATTGCAATCTGTCGAGCTGTTCTTTGGGGGCTACCCTGCACGGGAGAGTCGGAAGACCCGGATGAGAATAGCAATTACGAGCTCCACCAGGCAGATGAGGGCGAAAATCGGCGCCGCAAATATGGACATAGGGAAGTTGAAGGGGCCGCCGGAGGATGCGGTGACATCGCCGGTGGAGATAAGGGCAACAGGCAACCAGGTGATTCCCCATGCAATCAGGAGGTTTCGCAGCATGCGCCACTTGCTATGCCACAGCACCAAGGCCAGAGCAAAAGCTCCCGCTACAGCTACATATTGAGCCACGGCAAGGAGAATATGGCTGTTCAGTAAGGCTTCTGTCCAGTCCCATAGATGGGGTGATTCCCCCTGCGCCACCCATGACTCACGGTCTAATTCCAAGTGCAGTACGGTAGCTGCAATGCCTGCCAGTATGAGTAATAAGGTAGAGAAGAAACTGCGGCGTATCATTTGTGTTCGTGGCGTTTTATCATACTGGCGTTTCATTTCTCGACTTCTTACGCGCGCATGGGCTTATTTACGACGGCGGCGCATAGCCAGACCGCAAAGCCCCAGCAGGGAAAGGGTGGTGGTAGCAGGCTCTGGAATGATTTGCAGGGCCAGGGTGCCGGTATCGGTGTAGAAAATCTGGCAGGAATCATTGGGGTGGAGGGTGCCCGTGAAGGTGAAGTTGAGTGCCTCTGTCAGGTCAGTGTTTCTTTCTATCTGACCGAGCCCTTCGATTTCCAGTATGCCCACGTTGGTGAAGAGGGGGGTGATATCGCCGATAGCGGTATCAAAGTTGAGCGTGATGGAGGTGTTCTGATTGAGCAGAAGCGAGTGCCCGTTCATATCCACCTGGCCTTCCAGCACGATGAGAGTGGTAGACGTCAGGTCCAAATCTGCATCAATGCTGGCAGAGGGCAGGGTGGTGCTGCGCATGGAGAAGGCGGACACATCGCTTTGGCCTACATGGAACTCACCGGATACCTTGATGATGCCTACGGCTTCTTCCATGCTCAGGCTTGCACCGAACTCCAGAGAAAGATTATTCAGATTCAGCTCCACATTGCTGTGCAGGCTGGCTCCGCTGCGAATCATCATGTCGGCCCCGGCGGCAATGGCTCCATCTGTGCCTTTTATGAATTCATAGCCTTCGGCGGCGATTTCGATATGGGGGGTGCTTACTGTGCCGTTGATGGTGACACGGCGATTGCTGGCATCGGCATGGTCATCGAAGAGCACCTTGCGGTTCTCCAGTGCGTAGCCATGGTAGTAGTCGTGGTGCTGCGTGTCAATGTTGTCGCCATTCACCAGTACGTCCCAGCCCGTTGTTTCGTCGGCAATGTTGCTATCGACCTCATCCACCTGGGTTTTCCAGATGCCGTTGGCCTCCTGGCCGTTCCACACGGCGGCTTCATTCAGGCTGCGGTATTCCTTCAGCATGTTCTGGAGTGCTTCCGGGGTGTTGATGTAGGAGACCCCATCGATGTAGGTACTTGCATTGATATAAGCGGCGGAGTTGCTTTTGTAGAGAACCAATTTGCCGCTTACCTCCTTGATGAGCAATTCCTGCAATCTCGTTGTGCCGTTATCTCCATCGGCAATCAGCACGGTATTGAGTGTGCCATTTTCATTCGTCGTGAACCCATAGCAATTGAGCACGTGGCCGCTGAGGCTCAGAGCAGCCATCATGCCCTCCTGGGTCTGAATGTAGGAGCCGTCATCCTGCCTGGTAAAGCCGAGCCCGGCAAGAAGTGCCTGCTTGAGGGCGTCTTTGTCATTATAGGCAAAGGTGCCATTGGCGGCAGATGTCTGCTCGGCGGCGTTGATGGTCACGAAGGCATCACTGCCGGAGTTGCCGTTGCCAAAATATTCGGAATAGTACCCACCGGGGGTGCCGCAGGAGAAGGAATTGTCGTAATCCTTGCCGGGATGCGGTGCGGCATAGGACCACTGGCCGTTGGCGTCCCAGGGGTTTGTTGTGGAGTCGGCCTTGAAGAACCAGTCTGCGGCATCTCCAAATGAGCCACCTGTGTTTTTCCAGCTGTTGTAGAAGGCCTGTGCAATATGGAGCTCGCGGGCATTGTTGACATCTGCGTATGAGCCGCCTTCGTAAATGTTTTCTTGGCCCATGTACCCGTTGGGCAGCTCGCGCGCGCTGCCGGAGCCGGTGGCATTCATGTTGCCGCTGTCTTTGTAGAAGACGCCGTACACGTCCTGCCAGTATTGGATGGAATTAGTGGCAACGTGCGTCCAGCACATAAGGCTGTCGTACTCTGTTCCATTAGAATAGCTGCCAGTCCAAGGACCGCCTTTGTTGCTGTCGTACAGGCGGGTGGATTCCGCTTGGACTACTGAGGTATAGTTCAAACTGGCTGTCCCGTATGTTGCTGACATTGTTATGCCGTCAACATGGTAAATCACTTTACCTGAGGGGTCAATGCTATCCCCTACGGCGGCAATGGCAGATGATGCGGCAAGGCAGAAACAGGCAAGGAAATGGGAACGCTTCATAGCAGAACTGGTCAGTGTTCTCATTATTACATCTTTTTTTATGAATTGCAAGTGAAGAATAAGAAAAAAACCTAGAAAAAAAGTAGGCTTTCTTTCTGCCGTGTCTGTATTATCGATTTTCAACCACTTCCGGGGCACACGCCCCGCGCAACGGAAAGAGCTGCCCATTCAGGCTCAATATTCCGGCAGACCTTGCTTCTCCTGATGGATTGATGTGTGCCTTTGCAATCTGGCACACATTCTGTAACATAGTGTTTCTGCTTCATTCAGTCAGACCCGAAGTGTACATGTATCAGCCAATATGAAATACTCCTACAACATCAACCGGGAAAACAGGTTGACAAGGGGCTATGTACCTGTTATAAATGAGTTGCATGCTGAAATGGGCGGCATGCGGTTTCAATGCGATATTCCAATTTTTTTATGACGTTCAACTTTTTGAAACGAGGCTGTCTGGTTCTGGGGATGGCGTTCTGCTTTTCATTTCCTCCACAGGCGCAGGCCGCGAGGACAGACTCCATTGCTAACTTCATTAAATCCAGTCGTCGCGGGTCGGGGATTGTGGTCAACTCGCCCAAATATGACCAGAACGCAAAGGTGTTTTTCCTGTTCTATGTGGGGTACAATGCACATCAGCAGGATAAGTTGGAGTCGATTACCAAGCCGTTCGTTTCGGTCCATAAACAACTGGCTGGCAGTGGGGCGGAGCTGGTGATGTACCTTGATTTTCCGCCGGAGCAGAACGATGGTCCCTCTAAAAACAAGAAAGGCAAAACACGCCGCAACGCATCTACTGCACAGCGTGCACTGACCATTAAATGCCCGGTGATTAATGTGTACCACAAAGAATCGCGGGAGGCTTTGTTCAAAAAAGACGCCCGTGGCAAGGAGCAAAGTTATGGTACTTACGAGTTGCGAGCAACGGACGCCAAAGGAATTCCGCTGGCCTATTTCAGCTGCGAAAATGGAGTGATGATGATGCGCGATGCCGAAACCGGGGAAAAGAAATCCATTGGCAACGGCAGCTACAGCGGCAACGAATGGGCGGGAGCGGCTATCCTGGCCTCTTACCAAGAGTTGGTATCGCGGGTTTCTCCGGAACCGGAGGCTGCCGAATCCGGCGATGATGAGGAGGAACGAGTAAAAAAGAAAACTAAAAAGAAATCTGCTAAAAAGCGCAAAGCTAAGTCTTTGTAAACATCTCGTTTGTCTGGATGCTGTGTTTTTAACACTTGTCCTCACAGCTTAATGCATAGTTCGCTGGTGTTGACGGAAACACCGGGGCTGTTTCAGATTTGCTGGTCTACGCAATAAAATATGTATTGGCTTGATAAGTCCGCCGTTGACAAATCGGGATCTTTGTCGGGCAGTCGGTGAACCGAAAGTAAACGGAATTCTGAGCCCCGCCCACCGGCGGGGCTGTAGTACAATAGCCCTCTTCGTGAGCTCAAAATTCCTCGGCCTTTCAGCCCGACAAAGTCCAATTTTTTGCACCATTTTGCAAAATGGCTTCAGCAAATCTGAAACAGACCCCAGATTTTTGTGGAGGGTGAAAATTATCTTGCATATCTCTAAAAAAATGGCAGAATGGGACAAATGGAGTATGACAGATTTCTGGTGCGGCATAAGGTGCGCATAATGTAATCTGATTTTCTGTGGATATTTATTTTATATTGCTAATCGCTTTATGAAAAAGGAAATGCGATATTTGTTGCTGTTACTTGGCATGGCGTCTTCTGCCGTATATGCTGAGGAATACTGGATTGATTTTGGAACGAGCGCGTATGCAACGCGGTACAACTCAGCAGCAAAAAAATATGCGGTGCGAACCATTTCTGCAGGCTGGAATAATGTATCCGTGGAGGAGCAGTCATCCCGGGGAACGGCCTTGTTGAGTAGTTCCTATTTTGCAGAAACTGTTGAAAAGGATAGTTCGAGTATACTTGCTACTTATGAAACGCGGTCCGCAGATTCGGTCAGTATATATGATACTGAAAACGATGGAGAGTCGATACTGAGCTTGTCCATAACCAAGGACACCGCAGTGGGGTCCTTACAAACCATCCAGACATCCAAACCACCTACAGATGCACTTTTTGGAGATACTCCGCGGCCAGACTGGGTGCCAGCGAGCGCATACGGAGATTTTATTCAGACGTACCTGAATGATAATGGCTCCGGTGCCTATACGCTTACATTCAGTGGCTGCAAGGCGGGTATCTACGATATTTCTGTCATTGCTGGCGCGGCATCCTACATGGGCTCTGTGTACGAAGGCAATGATGCTTCTGCTATTTACACGCTTAATGGAACGAGTTCCTATACGATTGAAGGAACCAATGCTGCCGGCGGCGGATACGCTGGGGTTCTGGAATGGAAGGATGTAGAAGTGTCTGAGGACGGGCTCCTGACACTTACGGTGCAAGGGGGGTATCTGGGAGATGAGAACGGCGTGCAGAAATATACCTCTGCCGCACTTAATACAATGGTAATCAAGATGATTCCTGAGCCTTCAATATCAGCTCTTTCCTTGTTGACTCTTGCCGGTATGGCTGCGCGCCGCCAGCGTCGTAAGTGAACAGTACATGCAGCATGGCTCTCATTTGTTTCTGTTAGAAATTATTTTTTAATATATACTAAATAGATAGAGATTGCGCTTGACTCCCTATCAGGAAAATGGTAGATAGGGGATATATGAGCGGACGATTATTTTCCCATGTTCGGACAATGGCAGCACTGTGGGTGTGCATGGGCAGTCCCCTGTCAGCCCTGGAAGTGAACGATACTGGAAATGCCGTGTTCGATTTGTATTATTTCGGCAGCGGCGAAGTCGGGATATTCGGGACAGTAACTGGTCAGGAAGCGTGGGATGCTGCTAACCGCATGAGCGGTACAGTGAAAGACAGCAGTGCCTACTATTGGACAGATGCATGGAAACAAGCCATGCTGAATGCTGTTAATACCTGGACCAACGCGATAACCACAAGCTATGATACAGAGAAACATGCGCGCAAATTACGCATTGGGTTCTTTCTGGATGATGCGTCCACAGGGGGCGTGATGACGCTGTCTATGGCCGGATACGCGGCAACGCAGACGGTAACAACTCGTTTTGAGACTGAGTATGGGACAAAGGCGAACATATACAGCGTGGCCGAATGGGCGTGGCGAGATAATAATGAGACTTCATATTATGCGCCGCCTGCAGATATGCTTGAGGGCTCTTACTGGGAGACAGACATTCTGCCTGACGGGGCAAATTGCATTGACATAGCCATTGTACTCAATCCTGTTGTCACTAGTTACGGGTTTGATGCTCAAGGGAATTATTATTATAACCAGGTTGCCCGAAGTGCAGAGGAAATGCAGAATATCGCAACGCATGAAATCGGGCACGGGATGGGAATGGATTCCTGGTTGTATGAACAGACTGGGACTGGAACAGCCTTGTCCGGTTGTGTATCCACCTGGGATAGTCTGATAACCTTGAATGGAGAACATATTGTAACCGTTGAAAATGGGGAAATTCAGACGAAGTATGAGACGCTGGGGCAATTACAGAGTGCTGCCTGGGAGGTTGGTGAAGGTCTGGATGCCACTGACCCCAACAGCTACACAGGTGAAGAAATACAATATGACCCGGAACGCAGACTGAGCCTTTCTGGAGAAGTGGGGGTGCATATTGCGGCTTCTATGCTGGAGGGGGATACTCTGGAGCATTTGTCGTACGATTCGGGATTCAACGTGTTGGGCCCCGGCGGTCGGGAGAATAGCGTGTTTTCGGAAAATGACTTGCGCGCGCTGGAACTGGTTGGTTGGAGTGTTCGCCGAGATTTGATTCCTGAGCCCACAACAGGAGTGCTCTGCATGTTGTGCGTTTTTACGTTCTCCGTGCGGCGTCGGCGTCGATAGTGTGTATGACGGGCAATTCCTACCGAGTTGACGATAAAATGGAGTCGGATACGGATTATATGCTTGAGATTTGGGTAGAATTCGTGTAGAATTGCGCCCGCAAATGACAGGAAAACCGCTACAGCTTGGCCTTGCGGGGCTTGGAACCGTGGGCACGGGAGTGTTTGAGACTCTGTGCCGGAATCATGAATTGCTCGAGGCCCGGGCACAGATACACTATGCCGTCAAGAAAGTAGCAGTGCGCGACATGAGCCGTGCCCGTGAAGTCGAGATGGAAGCAGGCATGCTGACCAATGATTGGCGAGAGCTGGTCAATGACCCGGAAATTGACATCATCATTGAACTGATAGGTGGCACAAAGGATGCGTATGACCTGGTGACCAGTGCCTTGAAGGCCGGAAAACCTGTGGTGACAGGTAACAAGGCGCTGCTGGCTGAATATGGCAGCGAGCTTTTCAAGCTTTCTGCAGAGCAGGGGGTGCCTTTGTACTTCGAGGCCTCCTGCGGTGGGGGTATTCCGATTATTCAGAGCCTTCAGAATTCGCTCATCTGTAATAATGTGGAGAGTATTGCCGGTATCATTAACGGTACGAGTAATTACATTCTCTCCTCCATGGAGCGCAAGGGAGTCTCTTTTGAAAGTGCTCTGGCCCGAGCCCAGGCCAAGGGGTTTGCTGAGGCTGATCCCACGCTGGATATCAACGGCTGGGATGCCGCTCACAAGGCACTCATTCTTGCCATGCTGGCCTATGGTACGCCGATTTCTCCAGATCGTATTTCGGTGTATGGTATTGAGCGCGTGACTGCGACGGATTTTCGGTTTGCCCACCAGATGGGTTGCACTATCAAGCTTCTGGTGGTTATCAAGCACCACCCCGAAACCGATGCCCTCGAGCTGCGCGTGCAGCCCAGTTTTGTGCCCCGCGAGCACCTGTTGGCCAATGTGAACGGTGTATTCAACGCTATTGCTGTGAAGGGGGATATCGTGGGCGAAACCATTTTCTACGGGCGAGGTGCCGGCAAGAACCCCACAGCCAGCGCTGTAATCGGCGATATCGTGATGGCAATGCGTGATTTGCGCCATCCGGAAAGCCACACAGGCTTCCGTCCGTATACCAAGACCCTTTCCGTGATGCCCCAGGAGGATACCGTGACGCCTTATTATGTGCGTTTCCTCGTGCCGAGCCGCCGCTCAGGTATCATTGCTTCCATTGCACAGGGCCTCGCGAAACATGATATCAGCATAGCGTCCACGTATTCCTCTCCCCACGAGGACGAAGAATCCGAAAATGTGCAGAATGACCTGGTGTTCACCCTGCACGCCTGTGCCTGGGGTACACTTAAGCAGGCCCTCAAGGAAATCGTGGAAAGCGGTTGCGTGGCTCCGCATCCTGCAGTGTTCCGCATTGAAGCTTTTAACTCATAAGACCAACCGACCATGGCACTCATAGTACAGAAATACGGTGGCTCCTCCGTGGGCACTATCGACCGCATCCGCAATGTAGCCCGCAGACTCATCGAGGTGAAGAAAGAGGGCAACAAGATTATGGCGGTAATTTCAGCCATGAGCGGCGTGACAGACAAGCTCATCGGTCTGGCTCAGCAAGTAATGGATAATCCGCCGGAACGTGAGCTGGATATGCTCCTGGCAACGGGTGAGCAGCAGTCTATTGCGCTTCTGTGCATGGCTATCACGGATATGGGTTACAAGGCCATGAGCTTTACCGGGCAGCAGGCAGGTGTGTGCACCTACGGTTCCCATACCCGTGGTCGCATTCACTCCATAGACCCGGCCAAGGTGCTCAAGGCGCTGGAAGATGATTACATTGTGGTGTGTGCTGGTTTCCAGGGTGTTACCGAGGATGGCACCATTCACACACTCGGGCGAGGCGGTTCTGACTTGTCTGCCATTGCTATGGCTGCAGCGGTGAATGCCGACCTGTGCCAGATTTTCACTGATGTGGACGGTGTGTACACCTGCGATCCGCGTGTGGTGAAAGATGCCCGCAAGATTTCCGTACTCTCCTATGAAGAAATGCTGGAAATGGCCTCCAGCGGTTCCAAGGTCATGCAGGCACGTTCTGTCGAGTTTGCCAAGAAGTTCGGCGTCGTGTTCGAAGTCCGCAATTCCATGAACAATAACCCCGGTACCATCGTGCAAGAAGAAACTTCCGCTATGGAGTCCCTCGCCGTGCGAGGCGTCTCAATTGAACGCAACCAGGCCCGCGTCACCGTGTCGGGCATCACCGCCCCTGTGGCATACACCGCTATCATTCTTTCCTCCCTCTCCAATGCAGAGATTAATGTGGACATGATTGTGGCCAATACAGCCCATGATGGCCAGGCTCGTCAGTCTTTCACCATGAACATGAATGATTTGGGTGCAGCTCAGGCAGCGCTCAAGAGTGTACTGCCCCAGCTGGGCGAAAAGGCTCGTCTGGAGACAGAGGCAGGCCTTGCCAAGCTCTCCGTAGTAGGTGTAGGCATGCGCTCTCATACCGGTGTGGCCGCTACCATGTTCCAGGCTCTGGCCGATGCCGGCATTGCCACGGGTATGATTGCCACCTCCGAAATCCGCATTTCCACCACGGTGGAAGCTGGCGACATTGAGCAGGCTGCTCGTGTGGTGCACAGTGCTTTCCACCTGGACCAGGTGAACGCCTGACCCTGAATCCGACATGGACGAGGAGACTCCCGCAGAATCTTCTGCTCCCCACATGGAGCAGGAGCTCGAGTTCCGCCCCTGGGTTAAGTGGTGCGGAATCGGGCTTGCAGGCCTTGCTTCCATCGGGGTCTTCCTCGGTACCTATTACATAGGTTATGGCCAGGGCAGAGATGCCGGGTACACCGAGGCTACCTGTTCCGGTGTGGTGCAGCAGTCTCTGAATGAGGCTGCATTGAAAAATGTACTCAATTTCATGCGCCTGGCTTCCAGTTCCGATGACCGGCTGCTGAATGCCGCTGCAAATCTGGAGGCATCCTTCGGCTGGATAATAGACCCGGAAGTGCGAATGGAGGCAGAATGGAGTCTGGTTCAGGCTTTGCTTTCCCGGGGAAAGGGAGAGCCTGCGCTGGCTGTTCTTACGCCTCTGCTGGAGCGGGCTCCCCGGAATCTCGACTGGGCACACCGAGCACTCAGTGCGGGCGCAATGCTGGTAGACGGGAGCCTCTACAACCATGCTGCAACGTGTTTCAGACAGGCTGCGGATGTGTTTGCAGAGTGCAGTCAGACCGTGTGGCAGCAGGATGCCCTGGGCCAGTTGATTGCTCTGGAGATGTGTGTGTCGCAGAGCAGTGATTCCGCCATTTCTGCTCTGGAACAGTTAATAGCTGAGCTGAAATCGGATGATGAAGGCAGCCGCCAGTTGCGTTCCATTGCGCTTGTGCACATCGGGACGCTGCATCGTTACGCCGGCAGGCAGGATGTTGCCCAGCAGAAATTCAAGGAGGCTCTGGCAGCAGTGGAAAACCTGCGCACAGTTCGCCCGGAAGGTTCCGTGAGTCGTGGTGTGGCGCTTCTGGAAACCGGAGATGCCGCAGCGGCTGAACCGATGCTGCGCATGGCTTTGGAAAATCCGGGTACCAGTTTGTCCGATGCTTCAACCCGTGTGCTGGCGCTTCGCTATCTTGCCTTGCTTGAACAGCAGCGTGACCACAATGTGACCGCCCTGGCCATGCTGCATCGTGCTCAAGGCATGGCAGAAGGTCGCATAATGCAGGGAAATGCTTTCTGGCCCTGCTTATTTGACCAGCGCGGCTGGATGCACTACATGGTGCAGAATTATCAGACGGCACTTCTTGATTTCAACGCAGCCATAGCCGCTACGCAGGATTCCCTGCTGCTGATGCAGCCGCTGGAAGGAGCTGCTCGCTGTTATCTGGAGCTGGGAAAGGCCGCAGAAGCTCTGCCCATGCTGGAGAGTTGTCTGAAACTCCGCACTCAGCATACACCTGGAGATAAGAATGCGATAGGTCGCCTGCATCTGCTGCTGGGCCAGCTGTATGACCAGCAGGCCAAGACCACCGAGGCCGAAGTTGCCTATGGCACAGCTGTGCAGAATCTGACGGGAGAAGCTCCTGATGAAGTGGATAATCGCCGCACCGCTCTTCTGGGTCATGCTTATGTGTTGATGGAGTTGAAGCGTTGGGCAGAGGCATACAACGCCTGGGAACAGGTGCTGCCGCTGGTGGAAGACCAATTTGACCGCAGAGAGGAGGCTCGTTCTCAGATGCGTCGCATCAAACCTTTTATTCAAGCTGAACCGCAAGCGGAAGAGCCCGCCCCGGAACAGCCCTGACTGACTATAACAGAATCATTTTTGTCCGTATGAACCGCCGATATCGTCCGCCCCGCAAGAAGAGTAACCATACCCTGCCGCTGGCTGCTGCAGGTCTGACCGTGGCTGCCCTTGCACTGTGGGGGCTGTTTGCCAAGGGAAAGGACATTATTCTCTTTTTCAAGGGTGAAACTATTGTAGTGCCCAGCAATGTGGAGGCCAACGCCAATCTGTCCCGTCTGCTGGCAGATTTATCCGGGGACAAAGCCCGGCTGCTGGAACTGGCGGAAAATGCGCGTGCCCGCCTGGGCTGGATTGAGAATGCAGACACGCAGAGACAGTTCCGCTGGTTCCTCATGAGCCGCCTGGTGGATAAAGGCCTGTGGCAGGAAGCCGTGCGTATTCTGCCGGAGGTAGAATCCCTGGCACCAGTGGAGGGGCTGGACCGCCTGGCTGTTGCGGCCTCTGAACACGGAGATTATGAATTGCAGCTGCGCCTGGATCGTGGTTTGCAGGATAAACTGGTGAATTCCCCGGAGCACACCGAGCTTCTGTTGCGTTCTATTCGCCGTTCGGCAGAAACGAGTATCCGCATGCAGCATAATGATGAAGCGGTGAAAGCGATTTCCCGCCTGGATGCGCCGAATGTCCTGGCCCGGCTTCGGGATCCGGAGCTGGCTGCAGAAGCTGCGTCTCTGCAGATGTTGCGTGCGAGTGTATGCGCTGTCAAGGAGCCCGTGCTGCAGATGACCCGGAATATCCTGGAGCAGGCGAAGTGGCCGCTTTGCCCCGCTACCTCGCAGCTCATGATTGAGGAGGTGACCACGGCGTTGCGTGATAATCCCAATTTGCCGCAGAATACACTTAAAGAGATTGAGGAAAAGCTGCTGCGTTGCCGTGATGCCATGCTGGAATATCCGGACAAGGAACATCGCTTACCGCAGTGTTATCTTCTGCTCGGAGAGTTACGCCACCGCCTCGGGAACCACGAGGGGTGTGCCCAGGCTCTTACTCTGGCTGCTGCATTTGCAGAAGGGTATGGCGAAATGACTCCTGAATTACAAGTGCGTATTGCTCGCATTCGTTCCCGTGCTAATGAGGCTCGTGGCAACGCACAGGAAGCTGTGAGAGATTACCGCTTCCTACTCGATTACGAGAAAGATACGGCGGAAATCATGCGCGTGCTTACATACCTGGCCACCCATACGGAAGGCGAGGAAAAGATACAGTTGCTGACGCGCAGCTGGGAAATGATGCAGCAGAACCCGGAGCTCGTGAAAAAGGACTCCGATTTCCGTTCCCGAACCGCACATCAGCTGGCTGAGTATTATACCACCAAGCAGGATTATACCAATGCTCTGAAATGGGTTGAGGAATGCACCCGCATGGTGGAGGAAGTAAATCCAGACCTTACCAACGGTAAGACCCTGCGTGCACGGCTGAAACTGGCCCTGGCACAGCGCAAGGCAAATATGGATATACCCTGCTTCCGGACTCTGCGCACGATTCAGAGCAGTATTGACCAGATGAGCGATGAGGATAAGGCCCGCCTGGAGCAGGCAGAGCAGGGGCTTTACCGCACTACCATGCGTGAACTTTCCCGCACTTGTCTTCTGCTGGGTGATAAGACAACCGCTAAAGCTTTTGCCCGCAAGATTCGAGAGGACCTGCCGGAGAAAGTCCGCTGATTCAGTAATCCTTAATTTTCTTTATCAGCCATGGCGTCTATGCAGAAAAAAAGCCTGATTGCTACGGTTACTATCTTCTGCTGCCGCTTTACCGGCTTGCTCCGGGAGATAGTCTACACCTCGCTCTTTGGTGCTACGGGCGCATTGGATGCGTTCCTGACGGCATTCCGCGTGCCTAATATGCTGCGCGATATGTTTGCTGAGGGGGCTATGTCTCAAAGCTTCACCAGCGTGATGAGCAAGGTGGAGAAGCAACAGGGGGCACAGGCTGCGTGGAGCATGGCCCACCGCGTGAGCTCCCAGTTGATTTCGCTCATGGTGTGCATTGTGGCAATAGGTGTGCTGCTGGCTGGTGCTTTCATGCAGCAGCTATACCCGGAGCGCGCCCGTGTCGTACTGCAGACTCCCTGGGGCGCTCCGGTGATGCAATGTACTGATGCCGCTTTTCGTGGTTTCCGGACCACGATAGATGGCACGCGGGAGGTTATCTTTACTGCTAACGAAAGGCTTCAGGGATTGACGGAGAACTCATGTATCCGCGTTTCTGCGGTGGAAAAACTGCACCATGGGCAAACGCTCACCCTCACTGCAGCGACAGACGGCGTGCCGGCTGGTGCCACACGAGTCGAAGCTCAGAGTTTCATGGGCCTGGCAACTAACTTGTGCCGCATCATGTGGCCCTTCATTCTGTTGGCTTCCGTTTCGGCGCTCTGTATGGGGGCTCTGAATGTATTTGGGGTCTTTGGCCTGCCGAATCTGGCCAGTGCTGCGTTTAATCTTACCACAGTCGGGGTAGGTGCGGTGGTCGGTTGGATGATTGACCCAGCATTTGGGCCGGATGCCTTGTATGGGTTTGCCGTTGCTGTGGTGTGTGGTGGTGCAGCGCAGGTTCTGTTCCAGCTGCCGAAGATGCGCCGCATGGGGTATCGCCCTCATTGGGATATAGGTCTGAAATGGACTGGCCGCTGGTTTGCCTTTACTGATGATTCTGCCCGCCGTGTGTGGGTGCTCATGCTGCCCGGTGTCATTGCTGCTGGTATTACCCAGACGAACATCTTCATCAATACCTCCTTTGCTCTTTATCTGCAGCCGGGGTCAGTAACGGCACTTTCCAGTGCGTTCCACCTCTGGCAGTTGCCTGTGGCTCTTTTCGGGGTGGCCGTGGGTATGGTGGTGTTGCCTACAGTGTCGCGCATGGCGCTCACTTCCGGAGGCGATGAAGGAAAGGGAATATCTGAGCACCTGGCTAAGGCCTTGCGTTTTGTTGCACTGTTTGCTGTGCCTTCTGCCGTGTTCCTGAGTATCTGGGGTGAAGAAATCGTGAGTGTATTCTACCAGCGTGGCCGTTTTGATGCCGCCGCTTCCGCCTTTACCGGGCAGGTTCTGGCTGCCTATTCTCTGGGGCTTCTGGCCTATGCTGGCATGAAAGTGTTGCAGCCGGTCTTCCTTGCATTGGAAAAGCCCTGGGCTCCTGCGGGCCTTGCTATGGTGGCATTCTGCATTTCTGTGGGATGTAACTATACGTTTGTTCATTACCTCAACCTCCCGGCCACTTATCTGGCGCTGACTACTTCTATCGTCACGACTCTTAATTTTGCGTTCTATTTCCTGTATATACGTCATTTGCTGGGTAGCATGTCCTGCGCTGTTCTGCTGCCTGGTTTGTTGCGTATTCTGGGGGCTGGTGCTGTGCTGGCACTTGTGTGCTGGCTGGGACGCGAGTTTGCATTCGATGCGTTTACCTCCTGGGGCTTTTTCAGCCGATTTGGAGCGCTTGCGCTGGGGGGTATTGCCGGTGGTGCTGTGTATGTGGTGGCCTGTCTCCTTTTCCGCGTGCCCGAACTGCAACTGGTGACTGCTCGCTTCCTCCGGACAAAAAATGTGCGGGGAATTAAATAAATGATGCCCGCTGACCCGCTTTCTTAATGTAAACAATAACCTGAATCGGATGTATGAATAAGTTAGTCAACAGAAAAGCATGTTTTCTTTTCCTGGTTGCCGTTGCTGCTGCCGTCAGTTGTGCTGATGCGCAAGTCCCTGGGGCTGCAAGACACAGTGTGAAGACTCCCGGTTTTTATCCCCGGGCTTCCAGCCGTCCTGCTCATGACGAGCGGCCTGCTCGTATTCAGAGCGGAATGAAGCATTTCGGCCCGAACAGGTCTACGGACTTCAAGCCCGCAGCACCTTCCCGTCCCGGGATGGATTCCCGCGGCCGCGTGCAGAAGCCCGGTGTGCCGCAGCCGCGCAGACCGCGTCGCTAAGCGTCATTGACTTGTTTGCGCCGCTGCTTTATCGGGGGGGAGGAATACGATTCTTTCCCCTTCATTTATTCTCTGATTAATGAAATGTCATTTTTTTGAGAAAAACAGCAATCTGTAAGGAAAAAGGCTTGCCAGTGCATGGCGCATTTAGTAAAATGCTGCACCGCATTTTCCCCCGGTGGCATACAGGTGCCTCATGAGCTGCCGGGTAGGGGCCTTGGTGGAAGTGCGTCAACCATTAACCTAAAACATCATTATAATGAGCAATACTGAACTGGAAGCTTTGATTAATGCTAAGCTTCCGAACTTCCGCAAGGGTGACATCGTGAACGGTACCATCCTTGAAATCCGCCCGCAGGTAGTCCTCGTGGACATTGGTTACAAGTCTGAGGGTGTTATCCCCGTTTCCGAGTTTGAGGACGAGGAATTCGAGGTGGGCGATCAGATCGAGGTGCTTCTTGAAAGCCTCGAGAACGACGAGGGTCTCGTCGTACTTTCCAAGGAGAAGGCTGCCCACAAGCAGAACTGGGACAAGATTGTGGCCGTTTACAAGGACGGTGGCCTTGTCAAGGGTAAGGTTAAGAGCGTCGTTAAGGGTGGCCTTATGGTCAACGTTGGCGTGGAAGCCTTCCTGCCTGGTTCTCAGGTGGACATCATCCCGCCCAAGGATCTCAACGAGTTCGTGGGCAATGTATACGAATTCAAGATTGTGAAGGTGAACGACGAGCGCAAGAACATCGTTCTCTCCCGTCGCGAGGTCATCGAGGCCGAGCGCAGCGAGCAGCGCCAGCGTTTCCTGGAGACCGTGGCTATTGGCGACCGCGTGAAGGGCCTGGTGAAGAACATCACCGATTTCGGCGCTTTCGTGGACCTCTCCGGCATGGACGGTCTGCTTCACATCACCGACATGAGCTGGGGCCGTGTGAACCACCCCTCCGAGCTGCTTCACATCGGCCAGGAGCTGGAGGTTCTCATCCTCGACGTGGATCGCGACAAGGAGCGCGTATCCCTGGGTCTCAAGCAGCTGTCCGACAACCCCTGGGCAGACATCGAGGCCAAGTACCCCATCGGTTCCCAGGTCAAGGGCCGCGTGACCAAGCTTCTCGCCTACGGCGCCTTCGTGGAGCTGGAGAAGGGTGTGGAAGGCCTTGTGCACGTGTCCGAGCTCAGCTGGACCAAGCGCATCACTCGCCCCAGCGACGTTCTGTCCCTGGACCAGGAGATCGAAGCCATCGTGCTCAACATCTCTGTGGAAGAGCAGAAGATTTCCCTCGGTATCCGTCAGCTCGACGAGAACCCCTGGGAAGCTATCGAGAACCGTTTCCCCGTGGGTACCGTTATCTCCGGCGCTGTGCGTAACCTTACTCCCTACGGCGCCTTCGTGGCTCTGGAGGAAGGCATCGACGGCATGATCCACGTGTCCGACATGAGCTGGACCCGCAAGATCAACCACCCCTCCGAGGTGCTCAAGAAGGGCGACGTTGTGGAGGCTCGCGTGCTGAACATCGACAAGGAAAACCAGCGCGTATCCCTCGGCATCAAGCAGCTTGAGACCGACCCGTGGGAATCCATCGACTCCCGCTTCAAGGTGGGCGACCTCGTTTCCGGTACCGTGGCCAAGATTGCTTCCTTCGGTGCTTTCGTGAACCTGGACGGCGATATCGACGGCCTCATCCACATCTCCCAGCTTTCCGAGGAGCACGTGGAGCGCGTCAAGGACGTCATCAAGGTGGGCGATGCCATCAAGGCCCGCGTCATCAAGGTCGACAAGGTGGAACGCCGCATCGGTCTTTCCATCAAGGCTGTGAACTACGATCCCGAGCAGCTGCGTCGCGAGACCGCCGCCTTCGAGACAGTTCGCGCCGGCGACATGGTGGGTCTGGAGCAGGCCTTCAACCTGGCTGCCCTGCAGTCCGAGGAGTGGAGCCCCTCCCAGAACTAATCAACCGATTAGCACCTGATTACTTCAAAAACCGCTGCGGGCAACCGCAGCGGTTTTTTAGGTGCCCAAAGAGTAAATTCTTTCGGGTACTGGTGTAACGATTTGCCATAGCTGTCCAAAATAGGTAA
>DEPT01000057.1 GCA_002358905.1 Akkermansiaceae bacterium UBA3385 | reverse complement strand
CAGGCTCAGGGCCGCATTGAAACTTACAAGGCTAAGAACATCCCGGATGAGGCTTCTTTCCTTGAAATGCTCGACATCGTGAACGAGGAGCTCGTACACGAAGGCAAGGAACCCATCGTGTTCGACCACGACTGCCGCGAAGGTATCTGCGGTATGTGCTCCCTCACCATCAACGGTGTGCCGCACGGCGGCAAGAAGGTGACCACCTGCCAGCTGCATATGCGCCAGTTCAAGGATGGCGACACCATCTGGATTGAACCCTTCCGCGCTCAGGCATTCCCGCTGCTGCGTGACCTCATGGTGGACCGTACCGCTCTTGACAATATCATCGCCGCTGGCGGTTTCGTGGACATCCGCACCGGTTCTGCCCCGAAT
The DNA here is from genome assembly GCA_002358905.1 of Akkermansiaceae bacterium UBA3385. Classification (GTDB taxonomy): domain Bacteria; phylum Verrucomicrobiota; class Verrucomicrobiia; order Verrucomicrobiales; family Akkermansiaceae; genus Akkermansia. The sequence continues at coordinate 18,308 of DEPT01000057.1, read as the reverse complement.
GCCAATAACATGCCTGTGCGCAAGAAGACGGCTGATGCCGCTTTCGACGCCGCTGCATGTGTAGGCTGTGGTGCCTGTGTGGCAAGCTGCAAGAACAGCTCCGCAATGCTCTTCACCTCTGCCAAGGCAGCTCACCTGAACCTGCTGCCTCAGGGGCAGCCGGAGAAGAACAAGCGTGTGCTTGCCATGGTGCGCCAGATGGATGCTCTTGGTTTCGGCAACTGCACCAACCAGTATGAGTGCGAAGCCGCTTGCCCGAAGGGTATTTCCGTGGATAACATCGCCAAGCTTAACCGCGACTACATGATTGCCTGCGCCGCTGAGGCTGTGGGTGTGTTCGCCTGATAAGCTGGTCATTTGTACCATTAGCGTCTTAAAAGCCCGCCGGAGATTAGTCTCCGGCGGGCTTTTCATCTTGCCTATGCAGGTGGAAACAAGTATACTGATGCCGCGCGTATGAAGTTCTACATCGTTACTCCCACGTTTAATGCTCTCTACTGGCTGGAGCGCTGTGTGCGCTCGGTGGCAGACCAGGCAGGGGAGGGGGTGGAGGTGCACCACCATGTGCAGGATGGCGGTTCGGCAGACGGAACCCCCGCCTGGCTGGAGGAATGGCAGCGTGAGCACCAGGCATGCCCGGACTATACGTTTACGTATGAGAGTGGCAAGGATGCCGGCATGTATGATGCCATCAACAAGGCATGGGATAAAATGCCCTCAGATGCCGCAGTAACTGCGCACCTCAATAGTGATGAACAATACCTGCCCGGGGCGCTGAAAGGCGTTTCTGAGGGATTTGAGGCGCATTCTGCGGCAGAAATTGTGCTGGGCACCTATATCATTGTTGATGCGAACAGCCGGTATATATGCCACCGACGCCCTGTGAAACCGGCACGCTGGCGAAGTCAGACCGTGTGTGAAATCATTACGTGCGCCTGTTTTCACCGGGTAGATACATTCCTGAGGCGCGGCATTCGTTTTGATACCCGGTATCGGGCGTTGGCTGATATGTTGTTCTACAGGGAAATTGTGAACTCGGCTCCACGGTTCTGTGTGAGGCCGCAATTGATTACCAGCATGTTTACGGTGACGGGGGATAACCTGGCATGGAGTCAGGCCTCCCAAAATGAATGGGATGCAGAAATGTACCGATTGCCTTGGTATGTATCTCGGCGGCATGGTATAGCCTACCGGGTCAACAACCTGTTGCGCCGCATAGCAGACATGCTGAGCCCCGCGCCGGGAAAATATTCCATCTATATGCCTCAGAAGGACGTGCGGGATACATATTGTATTCATCGACCCACAGCACACTGGGGGATGCGGACCACTGCGGATGATGCAGAAAAATAACGAACGATATGAGGAGAAAGTTTATCACATTTGCTGATTCCCGACTGACGGGCGCATTGACCCGGATTGCGAAGCAGGCTCACGCCATGGCGTTTTTCGACGAAATTGAAACACTGACCGAAAAAGACCTGGATGCGGCTTACATAGAAGAAAATAAGCATCTGTTGAAGCGAGGTGTCCGCGGATTCGGATACTGGATATGGAAACCATACGTCATATGGCGGGCCCTGCAAGACATGGTCGAGGGAGACGAGTTATATTATGTGGATGCCGGTTGTCACCTCAATCCCCGCGGGCGCATCCGTATGCTGGAGTATGCTGAGATACTGCGGCAGAATGAATTGGGAATAGCCGGCTTTGAACTCACTCCGGACTGTTCCGTTCGTGCTTTTACGAAAATGGATCTTCTGGAGCGTACGGGAGTAAGCGGACAAAATGAACTTCTGTCCAGACCTCAGATATGCGCAACACATGTCTTTGTTCGTAAAAATGCCGGCAGTATGGCGTTTTTGGAGGAATGGCTGGCCATTTGCCGTGATATACACCTTGTAGACGATACCCCCTCCATACTGCCTAATTTGCCTTGTTTTGTGGAACATCGGCATGACCAGAGCGTTTTCTCCATCCTCTGCATGTTGCATGGTGCCGCCTTGCTGCCCGGCCGTGAGACATGGCCTGAGAACAACACGCGCGATTGGAGAACCATGAAGGAATACCCCATCTGGGATAAGCGGGATCTGGGCATCACTTTGCACTCACTGGAGCGCCTCTTGCGAAAATTACGAAAAGCGTGGTCAAAGATGGTGAGGTGCAGCTGTTGATAATTTATCTGCACGCCGTGACGCGCGTGTAGATTTCATTCAGCGTGGCCATCTTGGCATCCCAGGTGAAGGCCTGGCAGCGTCTCAGCGCGCCGGCAGAGAGTTGCCGGCGCTTGTTCTCATGAGTGGCAAGATAATCCAGGTGGCGGGCGTAGTCGCAGATTACCTGTTTTCGGGAATAAATGGGAATTTTGATGCCGCAGTGGTCATTGATGACATGGGAGAAGCCGCAATGATCCAAGGCAATGATGGGCAGACCATAGCGGAAGGCCTCAAATACTACGGTGGAGGTATCTTCCCGCACGCTGGTGATGCAGAACACATGGCTGCTACTCATGATGCGGAAGGCCTCCTCGCGCGGCACAAAACCGTGGAAAGTGACCACGGCATCCAGCCCCAGGCGGTGAGCCAGTTGTTTCCATGCCTGCATGCGGGGGCCTTTGCTGAGCACGTGCAACTCCATTTTCTCCTTGCAGTGGGGCAGGGCATGGAGCAGCAAATCCAGCGCCTTGCGGGGGATGTGCTCTCCCGCCCAGCAGATGCGCAGCGGGGTGTCTTCCTCGTGTGCAACGGGAGCGTGCTGCGTGTGCCCGGTCTCCAACCCCACCTCATTCATGAGCACTGCCTCACGACCCCAGAAGCTTCTTATTTCTTCTACGGCTTTAGTGGTGCTGGTCAGAATGGCAGCAGCGTGTCGCGCAGCAGCCCTGGCAGAGAATCCCCAGCGTTTCTGAATGCCGTTGAGCACGTTGCGGATGCCGAAGTGCAGCGCGCCCACCGCACCCAGGCAGCTCAGCAGACACCAGGGAGTATCTGTAAATCCTCCCAGCGGCCCCCAGATGAAAGGCTTGCCCAGTTTCCACAGGAAGCCCGGCTCGCGAAATCCGGAAATGGTCACCTGGTGAACAATGTCGAAGTTTTCTGTCTTATCCAGCTCTTTAGCCAGCAGGTATGCCTTGCGGTGCCAGGCCCGGTAGAACCAGTAGTAACTGGGGGGCCAGAACTTCCTCAATGTTTCGTGGTGGGTACGTCGCACAAAGTGGAAGGTGATATTCTGCACTTTTTCCGGATGCTCAGCTGCAAACCGGGTGAGTGTTTCCTTGAACTCGCCTTCCTCAACAATGGCATGCACATCATGGTGCTTCGCAATGTTGCTCACGAAATTCCAGCCCATACCCGGTTCGGAGCCATAACCGGGGTCGCAGGCGTAGCAGCCCAGCAGAACTTTGAGGCGTTTATCCTTCATGCGGTGCGCTCACAGTCTATCAGTCAGAAGCCGTAAGGTCAATAAAAAAGCCCGGGGACATCAGTCACCCGGGCTGTGAAAAGATGGATTATGTTACATCGTCATGCCGCCGTCCACCACAAGCACCTGGCCGGTGATGTAGCGGGCATCATCGGAAGCAAGGAAGGTGGCAGCTGCGGCGATGTCTTCCGGCTTGCCGAGGTCTGCCAGGGGAATGCGGGAAAGCAGGGCTTCTCGGGCTTTCTCAGGAATGGCATCGGTCATGTCCGTGGCGATGAAGCCGGGGGCAATCGCGTTCACTGTTACCTTGCGGCTGGCAATTTCCTGGGCCATGGACTTGGTGAAGCCGATGACGCCGGCTTTGGAGGCAGAGTAGTTACTCTGGCCTACGTTACCGGTGAGCCCTACGATGGAGCTGATGTTGATGATGCGACCTGCGGGGCTCTTCATCAGTGTGCGCTGCAGGGCTTTCACAAAGAGGAACACGCTCTTGAGGTTGGTGGTGAGCACGGCGTCCCAGTCGCTTTCTTTCATGCGCATGAGAAGGCCGTCCTTGGTGATGCCTGCATTGTTCACCAGAATATCAATGGTGGGGTATTCAGCCAGAATTTCCTTGATGCAGGTTTCCACGGCTGCAGCATCGGCCACGTCACAGGGGAAGGCCTTGCAGCTGTCCGGGAATTCGGCATTGATGGCATCTGCTGCACTGCCGCAGGAGCCGGGATTGCGGGAGATGAGAATGACCTTGGCGCCTTCTGCAGCAAAGCTGCGGGCAATGGCCTGACCAATGCCGCGGCCGGCGCCGGTCACAATAGCGGTTTTACCTGCGAGTTTGTTCATAGTACACCTATAGTAACGAAAAGCTAGAGCTAAATCAAGAAAAAACGGCGCGCTTCCGAAGGGAAACGCGCCGATGAAGTCTTACATGTTAATCTGGAAGAGAGGCTTGTTGTTGTTTGCCGGGTTGAGGATGGCGAAAGCCTCGCGGTGGATGGAGGGGTCGCTGCGGAAGATAAGGCGTCCCGCGCACTGGCGTTCCAACTCCATGAGCAGCTTGGCGTCTTCGTTCTTGAAACGGCTGAGCACATCGCTGTTCACCACCACTATCATGTCTCCCACATTATCCCGGTAACGCATGATGGTGGCTTTCAGCTGGCGCTGGATTTCCACACTCATGGTCATCACGCTCTTCACACGGCCGCGGCCATGGCAGTACGGACAGTGGTCGTTCACATAGTCCAGCAGGGATTCGTTGATGCGCTGGCGAGTCATCTCCATGAGCCCGATTGGGGTAATCTGCATCACCTGAGTCTTGGCCTTGTCTCGCTTCAGGGCATCTTTCATGGCCTTGTATACGGCCATCTGGTCCTTGCGGTGGCGCATATCAATGAAGTCCACCACGACAAGGCCGCCGATGTTGCGCAGACGCAGCTGACGGGCAATTTCGCGGGCTGATTCCAGGTTCGTTTCCAGAATGGTTTTGTCCAGGTCCTTGTTGCCCTTGTTTCGGCCGGTATTGATGTCGATGGCAATGAGAGCCTCCGTTTCATCAATAACCAGATAACCGCCGCAGGGCAGCAGTACCTGGCGCTGGAATGCTTCATTTATCTGTTTCTCAATGCCCAGTTCCTCGAAAATCGGCTGGCGATACTGGTGGTACTGGATGTGGCGCTTGGAGCGGCGGGAAATCTTACCGGCAATTTCCTGCATGCGCTGGGTGGTTTCCAGGTTGTCACAGACAATGTTGTCTACATTGTCTGTGAGGAAGTCGCGTGCGGTGCGTTCGATGAGGTCCGGCTCGCGGTATACGCACATGGGGGCTGGGTTGGTGGCAAACTTTTCCTCCACCTCGCGCCACTGGGTCAGCAGCATGGCAAGGTCGCGCACAAAATGGCGGAATCGCTGGCCCTGGGCCACCGTGCGCATGATGATACCCATGCCTTCCGGTACGTTGAGCTTCTGCACAATCTGGCGCAGACGCTGGCGTTCCTTCGGGTCATCAATCTTGCGGGAAATGCCGAACTGATCCGTGAAGGGCATAAGTACGATATAACGTCCTGCAAGTGAGATGTTGGTGGTAACACGTGGTCCCTTGGAGGAAATGGGACCCTTGGTGACCTGTACCATAATTTCGGATCCGATGGGGTAGATGTCCGGGATATCCTTGCTGGTAATCTTCTTCTGCTTCTTGCGGGGGCGGCCTTCACGCTGAATTTCTTCCAGAGAGGAGTCCAGCGCCAGGGGCAGGGCATCCCAGAAGTGCAGGAAAGCGTTTTTCTCGTAGCCGATATCCACGAACATGGCCTTGAGACCCGGTTCGATGTTCTTGACGCGGCCCTTGAAAATGCCGCCCACGATATTGTCTTCGCCCTCACGCTCAATGCTGTATTCTTCCAGCACGCCGTCTTCCAGCAAGGCTACTCGGCGTTCCAGTTTTTCTGAGTTGATGACGATAGTGGTGCCCTCCCTCGGGTTGCACTGGCCGAACCCGAGGAAGTGTTTAACAGTGTTAATCATTTTGGAAATAAAAGACAAAGTTTTAGGTTGAGGTTGGAGTTTTTACCTGGTTTAACGGGGGAGAGAACTCTGCTGGCTGCATTTCGCGGAACTACGCACAGACCCCGCACATGGTGCGGTGCCTTACTGCTGGGAACAGGAAAATGCGGAGCAGATAAGCCGTTGTTGATCAGCGGTCAGTCTTACTCCTCTTCAAATACATCATCGTTTTCCTGAAGATACTTGCCTGTGCCTTCTGCAACGGCACTCAGCGGGTCTTCGGAAATCATGATGGGCAGCCCTGTCTGCTCATGCAGCAGGTCACTGAGCCCACGCAGCAGTGCACCGCCGCCGGCCACGGTTATGCCGCGGTCGTACAAATCACTGGCCAGCTCAGGCGGGCAGTGGTCCAGTGTCTGGCGGATGGCTGTGACGATGACATCCAGCTTATCTTGAAGCGCTTCGCGAATTTCTTCGGAGCGCACGGTGACGGTCTTGGGTAGACCAGTTCCGCGGTCGCGGCCTTTCACTTCCATCTGCAGCTCCTGCTGCAGCGGGTGGGCAGAACCGACGCGGATTTTAATGTCTTCCGCCGTGCGGGGACCCACCAGCAAATTGTGGGCGGCCAGCATGTGACGGGTAATGGTTTCGTCCAGGGCATCACCGCCGCACTTTTCAGATTGGCTGTACACGATGCCCGAAAGGGAAATGATAGCCACCTCCGTGGTGCCGCCACCGATGTCAACAATCATGCTGCCAACGGGTTCGGTCACGGGAAGGCCCACGCCGATGGCTGCCGCCATGGGTTCCTCAATGAGCTGAACCTTGATGGCGCCTGCTTCATAGGCGGATTCTTCGATGGCGTGGCGCTCCACTTCGGTAATGCCGGAGGGGTGCGCAATGAGAATGCGGGGCCCGCGGAGACTGCGGCTCTGGCAGGCACGCTTGATGAAGTAGCGCAGCATGTTGTGTGCTACCTCGAAATCGGCAATGACGCCTTCCTTGAGCGGGCGGATAGCCACGACGCTGCCGGGCGTGCGGCCCACCATGCGCTTGGCTTCCTCGCCCACGGCCTTCACTTTGTCGCCTTTCATGGCAACAACGGAAGGCTCGCGCAGCACAATGCCCTGGTCCTTAATGTAGACCAGCGTATTGGCTGTACCCAGGTCTATCCCGATATCGTACGAGAAAAGACGGGCGATTTTCTTGAAAATTTGCATTGTGTAAAAAGTTTGTGTGAAATGGGTGATACGGTGCGCGCCTTTCTTTCTGCCCGGCCGGTCCTCCTTTTCAGGGGAATGAACCGTTCGCACTCCGGGAAGTCATAGGGCCTGGAAGCTTGTTGCTGCGATTACGCACCCACGCGGAGTATAGAGTTGTGCTAATAGGCTGTCAAGTAAATAATGGTTGGTTGACAGGGATTCTGACGGGGCGTAGATTTGGCTTGACCGGGCCAGAGCAATGGGGTAGAACAGGGGTGTTCATGAGAAGAAAAATCATCATAGCTTTGTCGGGGTGTCTGATGTTGACTCAGTGTCATTCCCTGCGTTCTGATTGTGAAGCTTTGCGCGAACGAGAAGCCGCCATAGCAAAGGAGGAGAAAGGGGCGTATTTTGTGGGGCGGCGCTACTACATTCCGCTGTGCCGTTTCTGGGGGTATCTGCGTGAGCCCGGACAGAGCTGGCGTACGGCAAAGCTGGTGATGATGGATGAAAGGCTGGTGCATACTCCTGACCGCGGTCCTGAAGAACCGCTGCCGAATGCCACGTTTGGTACGGATCAGAATGTGGAATACATCGTGAAAGGAAAGTACACTGGAAAAGATGCCTATGACCCGAGCACGAATCAGGTGTTGCCGGTATTTTGTGCTACCTCCTACGAAGTGCGTGAGCGTGAGCCTGGATTTCTCTTTGTTCCATCGGAAGAGTATACGGAGCAATATGTGACTTTGAGACCGGTGCTTATGCCTAAACCGGAAGTTTGCGAGCAAGCACTGGCAAAGCCGTAAATATGACGCGTATTTCCCGCGCAAGCGAGAGCCGCTTGTGCTATACTCTCCCGAAAGATTTAACATTCCGTTATTCTGTAACTTTTCTCAGTATATTATGGCTCAATCCAAAATTCTTGTAGGTCTGGAAATTGGTACCACCAAGACTTGCATGGTGGTGGGTGAAATTCGCCCGGATGCCACCGCTACCATTATCGGTATAGGTGAGGCGAAGAGTGCCGGCGTGCGCAAGGGCGAAATTGTCGAGCCTTCCATGGCCCGTCAGTGTGTGTGTGATGCCTGGCAGCTGGCGCAGGACCATGCGGATGTGGATATTCTCAATGTGTTCCTTTCTGTGACGGGTGAACATATTGTGGGGGAGAATAATGTGGGCTCTTTCCGTTTGCCGGATAACGAGGATATCATTGAAGATGTGCATGCTGACGTGGCCAAGGAAAAGGCAGAGAAACTTGCTCTTTCCACAGATCGTTTCTGCGTGAACCGTGAGCTTGGTGGTTTTTCCATCGATGGTGGTGAGCCGACCCGTCATCCGGCAGGTCTGACGGGGCGTACCCTGGATGTGAACTGCCACATTATGCACGGTATCCGTACACGTCTGCAGAATTCCCTGCTGTGTGTGCGACAGGTTCCTCTGGAAGTGGAAGACCTGGTGTTTGCGCCTTTGGCCACTGCCCAGATGGTGCTTACCCGCCAGCAGAAGGATAGCGGAGCCCTGCTTATTGATATCGGCGGTGGTACCACGGACTTCATCTGCTACAAGGGGGGCGATGTAGTGGCTTCCGGTTGTATTCCCATGGGGGGTAACAACGTGAACCAGGAGATTATGCGCCAGACTGAGCAGCGCGTGAGCCTTGCTGCCGCTGAGGTGCTGAAGCGCACGGAGGGTAACGCCTTTGGTGATATCAAAGACCACTCGCTTGCGCAGTACAAGAGTGAACTGGGGATGCACGATGTGACGATTGAACGCGGCCAGCTCAACCGCATTATCCGCAACAGCCTTGCCGCTATGCTGCTGCAGGTGCGTGACCGCATTCCTCCCGAAATGCTTAATTCCGGCATGGGAATCTACCTGAGTGGCGGTACCAGCCTTATGCGAGGTCTGGATGGTCTTTGCCGTTACATATTCGGCGGCATGCCTGTACACCAGCCTGCTCCGCTGCAGCCTGGTCATAACCATTCCTACCTTGCAGATCCCCGCTATTGCACGGCTATCGGGCTTATCCGTTTTGCTCAGCGTTTCGATGAGGATGCCATCAATCCCCGCCGTCACAAAGGCTGGCTGCCCGGGTTCCTCCGTATGCTTGGTTTTGGCCGTTGATTTTTTCCTGTTACCATTTTACCCGAATATAACCATGCTTCCATACCAGACCACCTCTCGAAAAGAAGATGGCATTGTAATCGTTGGCCTTGGCGGTGCCGGTGCCAGTATTCTGCAGCGTTTCAGTGGTTCCAGCGCAGAGAATGTGCGGTTGTGCATCATGTCGCTGGATGAACGCCTTGGTCGTGAATGTGGCAATGTCGAATTTGTGCAGCTGGGGGCAGGCCTGAACCATGGCCTGGGTTCCGGCGGTGACCCGGAGGTGGCCCGCATGGCCATTGAGGAAAGTGGTGCCCAGATTGATGAGTTGCTGCAGGACTCCCGCTTGCTCGTCATGGTGGTAGGTCTCGGCGGTGGCACTGGTTCCGGCGTTGCACCGGTGCTGGCTCGTAAGGCTAAGGATGCGGGCATTTTTCTGGTTTCCGTGGTGGTGATGCCGTTTGGCTTCGAAGGAGCACGGCGCCGCAAACAGGCGGATGCTGCCTTGGAGGAGATTGCTTCCATTTCTGATATTGTTTTCTGCTTCGAGAACGATTACATGGAGGAGCTTTTCCGCAGCCGCACAGGTGCCCAGGCTGTGTTCGAGGAGGCAAATACACTGCTTTCCCAGGCTACTGCATCCGTGCCTTTGCTTGCTAATTCCCCCGGCATCATCAATATCGGCCTGGATGAATTGGTGACAGCCCTGGATAACAATGATTCCCGCTGTATCTATGGTGCGGGCAAGGGCTTTGGCCCGAAGCGTGCAGAAGATGCAGCCCGCGCAGCTCTGGAGTCTCCGTTGGTTTCTTATCATGGGGCACTTAAGCATGCCCGCACCGTGGTGGTACACATAGCTGGCGGTAATAACATGTCCCTTGCAGAATTGCGCATTGCCATGGATACGGTGCGCGAAGGCCTGGCCGGGGATGATGTCAATATCTTCTTTGGTGCAGCAGTTAAGCCCCGTCTCGGTGAGGAAATGCGCGTCAGTATCATTGCTTCTGTGGATTACCATGAGATGCAGGCTGCCGTGCTGGCAGATGCCGAAGCGGAAAAAGCCGCTGCAGCGGCCGCTGCATTGGATGCTGTTGAGGAACAGTCTCCGGTAGAAGAGCAGGAGGAAATGCAGGATGAAGAAGTGCTTTCTGCGCCGGAAGGGGAGGAAACAGAAGAAAGTGGAGCCCCCCTGCTTGAGGACGAAGAAGATGAGCCTATTTTTGTTCCGCAGTCGGTTGTGGAAGCTGAGCCTGTATCAATGCCTGAGCCGGAACCGCTTCCTGTCTGGGAGCCTGTTCCGGCACCAGCACCTGCTCCGACGGTGGAGTCCAGAGCTGCCCGCCAGAGTGAATTTAATCTGGATATGAGTCTGGGAACCGCAGCGGATGTGACACCTGCAGATTCCATGAGCCGCGTTAAGGAGTTTTTTGGAGACGAGGATGACGACCTGGACCGCATGATGGCCAGCCATACGCAGAATAATGCCCGCACGGCCCGCAATATCAATGTTTTCCCGAAACAGGAGGCGTATGCCGCCGAGGAAGCGCTTTCTGCACGTGTGCTCAGCATGTTTGACGATGAGGAAAAGGATGATATCCCCACAACATTTACGCCCCAGCCCCCACGCTCGTCTCAGCCTCGCGGTCCGCTGGGTTACAATGATATGAGTGATATTTTCCCTGGTGGTTAATAAAGACGTATCGTTTTGTTTTCAGTTGCCTGTTCCGGGAATATGCCTGGAACAGGCGTTGTTTTGCGAATCAGTCTTCCCGGAAGAACTGTGGCGAATATCCTTGTATCTCTGAGGCGGATTTGTTATACTTCCTGCTGCATGGAAACACAGGGTATCACATTCTACAATCGCTATACAGGGCAGATGGAACAGGAAAAGGTGCTGGGCGAAGGAGCCTTGCGCTGGGTGTATGGAACCCCGCTGGGAAAATTGAGTTTACACTTGCTCATCAAGAGAGCCTTTTTCTCCCGTCTTATGGGGTGGATGAAGGATACCCGCAGCAGTGGAAGTCCGGAAAAATTGCGTGCATTTGTAGAGGAATACCACATCAACATGGCCGATTTCGAACGTCCTGTGGAGCAGTATTCCAGTTTTAATGATTTCTTTTATCGTAAATTAGCTCCGGGGGCCCGCCCTCTTTGCGGAGACGGAAAGGTGGCATTGCCGGCAGATGCCCGTCACAGTGGCTGGCAGGATGCTTCGCAGATGACCGGTGTCTTTGTGAAGAATCAGCGCTTTGACCTGGTTGCATTGCTGGGTAGTGCCGAGCTGGCGCAAAAGTATGCCAGGGGCACGGTTGTATTGTCCCGCCTGTGTCCGGTGGATTACCACCGTTTCCATTTTCCGGCAGCCGGTGTGCCAGAGACTCCCGTTCGTATCCCTGGCCCGTTGGCCAGTGTTTCTCCCTACTGTCTGCGCCATAATCTGGCGTGGCTATGGACCAACAAACGCGAACTCACCGTTCTGCATACGGAGGAATTGGGTGATGTGCTTTGCCTTGCCGTGGGGGCAACGGGCGTAGGTGCCATTTACCAGACGTATGAGCCCGGGGTGCGCGTGGAGAAAGGAACTGAGCACGGCTATTTCGGTTTTGGTGGCTCTACGGTCATGACATTCTTTGAACCCGGACGTGTGCAGCTGGCAGAGGATATTCTGGAGAATACTGCTAATTGTACAGAAACCTTTGCACGCATGGGTGATACCCTGGGTACCATTATCTCTTAAACCATCAGGGCCGTTGTTTCAACATCGGGCTCCGGCCAGATGGCTTCGCGTACCATGAAATCCTCCCACCCGAGCAGAAGCTGCTCAAAGGTGGCGGGGCTTACATCAAACTGCGTGATGGTGTGGTCAGCTGTGGGGGAGAGAATGAGCTCCACCTTGTTGCCCAGGCGTTCCCATTCATCGCAGAACCACTGGCGCATTTCAAAATCCAGCAAGGGGTCCAGCATGCCGTGGGCGCAGAAGAGGGGCGGAAGTTTGCGGCGCAGCAGCGCGCAGGGATTCACACTGTCGGGCTCCGGTACTTCTGCCGGTATGTTCAGCTGGCGGGCTTCCGGAGCATCGGTGTCCACCACTCCGCGGAAGATGGCCACACAGGCCGGCTGAAGGGGCAGTATGTCTTCCTTGTTGAACTGCCACCACTTCTTTTCATGAATCATGGGTTGCATGGCACAGTTCAGAGCCATGAGCCCACCTGCATCTGCTCCGGCCAGGGTGATGCGCGCTACATCGATGCCAAGACCTGCGGCATTATGGTGCAGCCATTTCCAGGCATCCATGCCGTCATTGATGATGTCGTCTGCTCTCACGCTGTATCGGGCGCGGGTACGGAACTCCGGCAGCAGGCAGACAATGCCGCGGTGCGCCAGGTGCATGGCCCATGAAACGAACTCGGTGCTGTAGTCCAAGGCCCACATTCCACCGCAGAAGAACATGACCGCTGGTGCAAAGGCTTCCGGTTTGTGCCCTTTGGGGGCAAACATGCGCATACGCAGGGAGACGCCATCGGCAAAGCGTTTCCAGATGAAAGAAGGAGCCTGGTCCAGCATGGTGCGGTACCGGGCTTCTCCTTCGCTGCGGGCGCTTCGTGAAAAAGACGTCATAATTCAACCAGAGTATGCTATTTTCTTGCCAGAATTGCAAGCCTGTTGTAGGTTCTAATTAGTTATGAGAGCAATTTTTTCTATGTGTATTCTCGTGGTGGCTGCAATCACGACTACAGTGTTGGTTGAGGCAGCTCCTGCAGCGGTACCACAGGCTCGTTTCGGCGTGCCGGATCAGAAAGTGGCCCGTGAGACCGTGGAGCGGGTTTACAGTACCTGGCGCATAGGAATGATGCGCGCTAATGAAAGTGCCTGGAGAGGGGCAACGACAAAGTCCCGCCAGATGAAGGTGCGGAATCTGATATTATCGCAGAAAGGGCGTTTCCCGGATGACTTCTTCCATGACCAGCCGGAACCTCCGAGCCTGGAAAAGTTTCGTTATATCGGCTGTATCGCCGGCTGCGGAAATCGCAGTCTGGCTGCCACTTATGTAGGGAATGTCCAGCTGGGGAACTCCAAGGCCAGTGAGAATGCTTTTGTTCTCGTATTCATGTATGAGGACGGTAAGTGGAAGTTTGACCAGAGCCGTATGTTCAACCTGGAGCAGCTGCCGGATGTCAGGAAGCGTCTTCACAAGGGAGATTTGAATATTCTGATAGAGCAGGATGGTTTTCATCCTTATGATGAAGCTCCCAAGGTTCCGGCAGCCTGCGGGTATCCACAGCTTATTGGTAAGGTGTTTGTCGATGCACCGGGGCGGAGCATTGATATGAAGATAAATGGTGTATCTGTGCATGAATTCGAGGATGAACGCCGCGCAGATGTCATTTCGGGTGGACTTAGACGCGGGCGTAACACCATCAGCTATACTATCAGGACTAATGAAAAGCTTGCGCACCCGTCCATGGCCATTGGTCTTTTCGTGATGCCGGAGACTCCTGGGAACCGGCCTATCTGCGTTTTTGACCACATACTTGATGCGCAGGATGTAGCAAGAGGTGGAGAATTTACGTTTGATATTGCTAATGAGAATATTGCGGCCATGAACCCCCGATATGCGGGGGCTGCTCCGCAACCATATCATGCGGTGCCGCTTAAGCAAAAAACGGACAAAACAGGCAGAAAATAAAGCGTATCAGAGCTCTGAGGCATGGCCTGGGGCTCTTTTATTTCATATCAGTCACACCGATGCGGTCGAGCAGGTTAAGCTGCTTCATCAGGTCTTCGGCCTTGGTGTGTCCCTTGAGAAGTGAACGGTAGCTTTCAATGAGTTCCGTAGCTTTCTCTGCTGTTTCATCCAGCAGTTCTATGCGGAAGCGGTTCAGCCCGTAGCGGCGCATTCCATCTACATAGCGCGCAGCAGATTGCGCCTGACCATTGAACAGAGTGTTGCGGCAGCCTTCATCGCTTCGCAGGTAATGCATAGCGTGCGTGCGGTCCATGATGCGCACCTTGTGGTGGTTGCAAGGCTGGCCGCAGTCTTTGAAACTGTGTCCCTGGCTCAGGAACGTGCAGAACACGCAGTGCTCAGTATGGAACATGGGAATGTGCTGGTGCAGGGTAAGCTCCAGCTCGCCCCCGCAGCCACAGGAAAGCAAATCTGCCAGTTGGGATGCATTCAAATCATACGATATGGTAAGAAAACGCATGCCGAATTCCTTCCAGACTCCCACACTTTCCGGATTGGCGGTGTTTAGGGAGAAATCTCCAATCATTGGGATTCCTTTGTTTCGGAACCATAAGGCTGCTCCCAGATTCCGAACCAGGACCCCATCCGGTTCTGCGCATGTAATGTATTTGAAATAGCCGGTTTCGTGCGGCTTCATAATGCGCATGGTGGCTATCCATACTTTGGTGCCGGGATAGTTGGCCTTAATGGTTTTAGTCACCTCTTCGTATTGCCGGATGTTCTTGAAATCCAGATACACTCGTTTGATTCCGGCAGCAGCTGCAGCATACGCCTGTTCAGGTTCGCGGCAGAGTACGGAAAGCCTGTAACCCTTTGCTGCCGAAAGGGGCGGAAAGGAGCGAGACCAACCTTTCCATTCAGATGAAAATTGTTTGTTTTCAGATGTTTGCTGCAGTTTTTCAACGAGCTCACGGCGCATTTTATTAAGGACGGATACCGGGAGAATAAGATTCTCTTCAAGGGTGTAAGTACATGCGCCTAGTGTGAACTCTGTGCCGCCTAGTCTGCCGAATTGAGCTTCGATGCTTTCTTTGGTGAGCGGTCGCTTTTCTGCGGGTTCGAGAGGTTGTCCGCTGCCCACGGTGATGCCGCGACATGTGGCGGTGAGCTGGGTGCCTAAACGGCCTCTGAAGTGGATGGAAAGTTCCTGCCCGGGGGTGGATGCTGCATTTCGCTCGAAATTGCACCAGGTGCCATGGAGATGTTTATCTAAAGAGGGGTCGGCTGTCTTCCAGAGCAAATCACCGGGTCTAACAAGATTCCAGTTGATGCGGCTGCCTTTGCCGTGGAAGAATAATCTGTTACCCTGGGCACGCCAGATTCTGCCGCCTTGTTCATCGTTGCGGTCCTGGCCTGCGTCTATCACAAAACCATCACCCGGGGAAATGGGTATGGCGGGGAGGGAGTCCAGTTCAACCCAGCCTTCACCGCAGCGTACAATGCGGCCTGCAAGGGCCCCGCGTTTCTTGCCGAAGCGGCCGTGCGTGAGCAGGGGGTGGTCTGTGCCATCCAGCCATCCTGTGGAAAATCCTCGGGAAAAGGCCATTTGCATGGCGTACAAATCGCGTGCTCGCTTTTCCGGTTTGAGAGCGATGCCAGCAAGTGCGGCATCCACCGCACGGCGGTAGGCCCGGGTGGTTGCGGCCACATATTCCGGGCTCTTGAGCCGTCCTTCAATCTTGAAACTGTGCACGCCTGCCGCAATCATCTGTGGTACCCGGTCCAGTGCACATAAATCCTGCGGGGAGAAGATGTAGCGGCGTTCGCCGAAGTCGCGCAGCCGACCATCGACCTCCAGCTTGTACGGCATGCGGCAGGCCTGGGCACATTCGCCGCGATTTGCACTGCGCTGGCCCAGTGTTTCGCTGGTGAGACACTGGCCGGAGTAGGCTACGCAGAGCGCACCGTGGCAGAATACTTCAATGGGCTTGGTTGTGGCTTTAGCGCAGGCTTCTATTTCACGGAGTGAGAGTTCCCGGGAAAGGACGATTTGCTGCGGGTCAAAGAGTTCATCCACCAGGCGTACGGCTTCAGGGCTGCTTACGGTCATCTGGGTGGATATATGCAGCTCGATGTTCCAGTGCCCAGCTTTGCGCTGCTGGGAAATAAGGTGCGCCAGTCCCATGTCCTGAACAATCACGCCGTCTACGCCGGCAGTGTTGAGCGCATCCAGATATTCAAATGCCTGGTCGAATTCGGCAGGGAAAATCAGCACGTTCATGGTTACATAACCACGTACTCCATGCTTGTGCAGGAAAGGCATGAGGGCTCCCAGATCCTCGCGCGTAAAATTGTCTGCCCTCATGCGGGCATTGAACTGGTCCAGACCGAAGTAAATAGCGTCAGCTCCGTTGGCAACTGCGGCGCGCACGCAGTCCCAATTACCAGCAGGGGCGAGAACTTCAGGTCTTTTATTCATGGCAGACCATTTATTGCTCAGGAGCCATGCTGCGGATGCGGGCTCGCTCAAAATCAGCCGGGCAGATAGTGACTGCGACCTTATCTCCCGGTTTGATGATTTCCAGCAGATGCGCTTCCTTGAGCTGAACAAACGCTACAGTTTCCTTTCCATTGGGCAGGGTGGCATGAAAGGCCGTGGGCGCGAAGCGTTCCTTAATGGTGCAGACGCAGTTGATATACTGGGAGGGGTATTGCTGGTTCATATCAGAAAAGGGATTGGAGCAGGGAACCTGCGGCGTTGATGATATTTTCGGGAGAAGTAGCAGGTTTTGTGGTGGTGTCTTGTTCCGGAGTGGTGTTCTTGCCGGAATTCTGCTGCAGAAGTGTGTTGAGGAGGGATGAGGCAGAGCCCTTAGGTATCTCCTTGAGAATAGAGGTGAGGTTCGAGGTGGCAAGCGTGGCAATGCGGACGCTGAGATCTTCCTCCGGGTTATCAAGCGTGCCTCGCAGATTCATGTTGAGCCAGAGGTAGGAGTCGTCCCCACCATTGGCAGTGAAAAGCTTGCTTGTTAATTCTTCCTGAGAAAGAGGTATGACTGCCATGATGTTCCTGGGAACGCCGATGGTTAGTGTGCCGCCCAGGCTGCGGTCTGCACCAATGAGAACATGACCTTGGACGATAAGGGAGCCATCTCGTGAGCGGATGTTGATTTTATCAATCAGCCAGGCGTTTTGTATCTTGCTGCTGTTGAAGGGGAAAAGAAGCTGACAGTCTGCCTTTTCCAATTCAATGTTCCGGTAAGGATAGGTGTTTCCTACAGGTAGCTGAGAAAGGAATGGCAGGGCCTCCACAATGCCATTCTGCATGGAGAAAGACCCTGTGGCGTTCGCAATTTTGCCGCTGTTTCCTGTTAATTGCATGCGGCCGTAGAGTTCACCAGTGATACGCTTTTTCCAATCATCGTTCAGGATGCGGTGCATGTCTCCCTTGTTCACCTGCAGGTCTGCGGTCCAGGCTCCGGCTTTAAAATCATACAGTGCTTTGACCCGCATTTCCCCGGGGGTGAGCATGATGCGGCACTCCGTCATGTTTGCTTTATTGTTGTTGTATACAACGGTGGCGGACTTGATGCTGCTATCGCGCAAAAAGCTGAACGGGGTGTGAAGTCGGGCGTTTTCTGCATTTAATTGCCAGGCCTGAATGCCGATTCTGGGTGCAGGAGTTGCGGAGACGTTGGCGCCGAGTAATTGATAGACGCTGCCGTTGTGGTTGAGCTTGACATCGGCATCCCGGCATTCGAACAATTCGAGTTCGAAATCCTGCAGAAGCGGTTTGGAATCGGCTTTGGCTACGGATGTGTTCTTTTTCTTCGTTTTGCCGGATTTCGGCTTGCGCGTATGCTGTCCGGACTTGTTTTTTTCGGCAGAGCCTGTCGTAAGGGAAATGGAAGCTTCCTCCATGTTCAGCTTGCGAAGATGCAGTTTCCGGCTGAATAAGGCTGAACGCTCCAGTTCAACGCTGATACGCGAGGCTGATGCCTGCTGTATATTGTTGAAGCGGGAAATCCGGATGCCCTCAGTGGAGACACGGTTTCCATCAATCCGGAAATTGCCCTCGATATCTACGGTGGCGGCGCCGGAAACCTGCTGCATGACTTCGGCAGACTTGCGGCGGAAATCATCTCCCTGCAGATAGGCCATCAGCTGTGAATAACCCAGTATCAGCAGTACGATGATTGAAAGAACAACAATGGAAAGGATGATTACCACGCGGCGAAAGCGCGCGTTCATAGCACCCCTGCTGTGGGATGAGAATAATTTGCCTTTTGCGTGCCTTGCCATGTGTCGGACTTTTTATATCAGGATGGCCCCTGTTTTTCAAGCGTTTAATCGTGAGGTGCGGGTAGAATGAGCTAAAAGGTGAATTGCAAGTTTAAATG
>DEPT01000016.1 GCA_002358905.1 Akkermansiaceae bacterium UBA3385 | reverse complement strand
AAAATATTTTTGAGATTTCTGCACGACTGATGCAGGAATATAAATACCCCGCTTTTTTATGTAAAGCGAGGCAGATTGTTGTACTTTGATAGCGATTTAGTATTCCATGTAGCCGAATCTAAGGTGTTTCCGGGCGTTCAGGCGACATGCGCTTACTCCAGTTCGGGCGTCGCCGGAGCAGACAAAGCAGGCCTGGGCTAGGTAAGCGACATCTAATCCTGCAGAGCTGATGTAAATAAAAAAACGGAGCGCAGAGAATTCTCTGCGCTCCGGATAAACGGAAATCCGGTGGGTAAATCAGGCCTTGTAGCTATCCACCAGGGCATGGGTGCGCTCGTGCACCTTGGCCACGCGGGCTTTGAGCTCGGCGGTGTAGGCCTCGCGCTCGGGGAGCGGGCGACGAGCCACGCCGGAGAGCACGGCAGCCTCGGCAATAGCGGGGCACAGGTACTCAATCATGCGCGGGTCGAAAGGCTTCGGAATCACATAATCGCGGCCGAATTCCAGCGGCACACCGCCATTGGCCGCCACCACTTCGGCGGGCACGGGCTGGCGGGCCAGGTCGGCCAGAGCACGGGCGGCGGCAATCTTCATCGCCTCGCTGATGCTGGTGGCCTCCATATCGAGGGCAGCGCGGAACATGTAGGGGAAGCAGCTCACGTTGTTCACCTGGTTCGGCCAGTCGCTGCGGCCGGAGCCCATGATGCAGTCCGGGCGGGCAGCCTTGGCCTCATCATAGGTGATTTCGGGGTCGGGGTTGGCGCAGGCAAAGATGATGGGGCTGGGAGCCATGCTCTTCACCATCTCGGGCTTGAGGAGGCCCTTCTTGGAAAGACCGAGGAAGATATCGGCACCCTGCAGGGCAACCTCCAGCGTGCAGTCCTCACTCTGGGCAAACATGGCCTTGGTGGGGTGCAGGTCGAGACGACCAGTGTGGATAAGGCCCTTGGAGTCGAACATGAAAATATTCTCACGGCGGATACCGAGAGCCATGTAGAACTTGGCGCAGGCGATACCAGCAGCACCGGCACCGCAGACCACGCAGCGCATATCCTGCAGCAGACGGCCGGTGAGGTGAGCGGCATTCAGCAGGGCAGCGCCGGAAATCACAGCGGTGCCGTGCTGGTCATCGTGGAACACGGGGATGTTCATTTCCTCGCGCAGACGCTGTTCCACCACGAAACACTCGGGGGCCTTGATATCCTCCAGATTGATGGCACCGAAGGTGGGCTCCATGGTCTTGATAACCTCAATCAGTGTTTCGGGCTTCTTGATATCAAGCTCGATATCGAAAACGTCTACGTCGGCGTAAATCTTGAAGAGGAGGCCTTTACCCTCCATCACGGGCTTGGAGGCATGGGCGCCGATATTGCCCAGGCCAAGCACGGCGGTACCGTTACTGATAACACCCACCAGGTTGCCGCGGTTGGTGTAACGGCCTGTCACCGAGGTATCATTGGCAATCTCCATGCAGGGCACGGCCACGCCGGGAGAATAGGCCAGAGTCAGGTCATCGATGGTGAAACAGGACTTACAGGGCAGCACTTCCAGCTTACCGGGACGCGGCTGCTCATGGTATTGAAGAGCTCTTTCAGCTAAGTTATTACTCATACGCTCGAATTTGAGTGAGCGGGTATTATAGCGATTCTTTAGCTTCTGGCAAGCGCTTATTTTGTCTGTGGAGTATTTTTACGAGAAAACGAACCGGAAATCCCGGCAATCTGGATACCTCCCCCATCGGAGAGAGCGCAGGGAGACCAGAGTTCCCCATTGACTATGTTTACGGGACTAAAGTCCAGTGCTCCGACAGATTTGCAACCTGCCAAATCACCATTTACCGTGGCAGCGCACAATCGTTATTGCAGGAATGGCAGGTCATCCGGTTGTAATCTCCCAGAAAGAGAGACTTCTCCCCGCACCAGGGGCAGACAGCCGGGCGCTTCATCAGGACGAAGCCCACGCCACACAGCAGGAATGTCAGAACCAGCATGCCGCGAACCACCCAGCTCTCATTCAACAGGAACCCACACACTGCGGATGAAAGCAACATGGCTGCACCAAAGCCGAACAGGCGCAGGCAGAGCCGCGAGCGTTTCACCACCTCGGCCGGAAGTTCCACCCGCTCCGGGAAACGGGCGGCATGTCTGATTTCTCCCTCAACCTCTCCACAGGATGCGGCGGGATGCATACGCCGGGCCTCCGTAGCACATTCGCCCTCCAGCACAAAGGAGAGGTAGCGGTCACGCCCCAGGTCGAGAGCCAGCACCAGCTCTTCCTCATCATCCCCCGCCGGACAGCATACGAGTATGCGGCGCACTTCTGCGCCATCATACTCTGCCGGCAGCTTCTGTTCGGCGACATTTTCAGGCAAAGAATCCACGAGATAGAGTGCTACCCCGACCTGCGCAACATTGCCCACGCGAGCGGCCAGCAGCATATCCCCCAGGCGAAAATACAGCCGCTGGGTCTCCGCATCCTGCCACACTCCACCCAAAGGAAGATTCGCAGGCAAATCAATAGGCTCAATCATAAGCAAGGAAAAAGCCCTGCCCGGCATTTTTGGCGCAGGCAGGGCTTGATACGAAGTTATCGCAAGGATTAGTACTTAGCCACAACCTTCATCATCTCGTCCATCTGGGCCTCAATGGATTCCACGAGAGCCATCTGGGTGCGGGTGCGGTCGAGGTTGTGCTCGGGGCGCTTAATCTTGAAGTAGGTATCGCCCTCGAGGTAATCGGTCAGGAAGCGCATGCCGCATTCCATGGTGAGGAGCTTACCGGAGAACGGAAGCAGTTCCTTCTCAAGCGGGGTGAGGAAGGTAGCAGCCTCGCAGTAGCCCTTGGCCAGAGCCTCGAAGTACTCCATGCGCATGGTGACCAGGGAAAGGTCCTTCTCGTCCTCAGCAGCGGGAGAGGTGGAGGTGCGGATCATGTCACCGAAGTCATACAGAGCAGAGCCGGGCATGGTGGTATCCAGGTCAATCACGCAGATACCCTCGCCGGTCACGTCGTCCAGCATCACGTTGTTGAGCTTGGTGTCATTGTGGGTCACGCGCAGGGGCAGCTCACCGCTGGCAAGGTAGTTCACCACCTTGTGGCAGTCGGCCTCGCGGGAAAGGTACCAGTCGATTTCCTTCTGCACATCCTTGGCGCGGCCCAGGGGATCGGCGGCGATGGCCTTCTGGAAGTTCTGGAAGCGCTTCGTGGTGTTGTGGAAGTCAGGAATCGTCTCAAAGAGAGGAGCACCGGGAAGATTGGCGCCCAGCTTCTGGAAATTACCGAAAGCACGAGCCACCTCGACGCACTGGCCGGGGTTCTCAATCATGTCGTAGGTACGGGCACGCTCGATGAAAGGATACACGCGCCATACGTTACCTTCCTCATCCTGAGCATAGGGCTTGCCGTCCTTGGCGGGGATGATGGTGAGGGTGCGGCGGTAGGCCTCCTTGCAGCCTTCCTCCAGCAGTACGCGCAGGGCTTCATCCGTCACGCGCTTCACGTTTTCCATGAGCCCAATGGGCTGACGGAACACATTGCTGTTCACGCGCTGCAGGATGTAACGCAGGCGAATACCAGCCTGCTCCACCTCAATGCGGAAAGTGTCATTGATGTGACCGGAACCGTAGGACTCACCAAAGACATAGTCGCCACGCAGGTCGAAATAACCGGCAATTTTCTGAAGGTCGAACATAGACTTAACCGAGTTTAGCGGGGTATACACCTTCCTCAACGAGCTTAGCAATGCTCTCCACCACAGCGGGCTTGTCGCTGGGGTAGGTCACACCGAGCCAGTTGGCGGTGGTCTTGATTACGCTGCAATCAGCCTTGCCGTTGTGGATAAGTTCGTCCACTACGGTGGGGATGTAGCACTCGCTCTTCAGCTCGCTGCCGTGAGCAGCCAGGAAGCGGTTGAAGTGGTCCTGAATCTGGGAAATGAAGCTGGCGGGGAATACCCAGAAGTTCATGGAAACGAGCTCCTCGGGGTCCACGGGCTTGCGCTCGCCGCTCAGGCTGTCGCCGCGGCATACGCCGTCCTCTTCAGTCTTGATCTTGGTGTACTCCTCCACGCTGTCGAGGTAGCCGTTCTGGATACCGCAGATACCGCGGTTCACATCGCCGTGGTCGCTCAGGGTGTTCTTCAGGGGGTAACCAATCATGCCGTAGTGCTCCTTGCCATCAGCAGCGGGAGTAGCGGTCAGGAACTCGGCAGCCTTCTGGAAGGCGTCTGCACCGTAGAAATCGTCGGCATTCACCACACCGAAAGGCTCGTTCACCACGTTGCGAGCGGCGAGCAGAGCGTGAGCGGTGCCCCAGGGCTTCACGCGGCCCTCAGGAACGCTGTAACCCTCGGGCAGATCATCGAGAGCCTGGAAAGCGTAGTCCACTTCAATCTTGCCGGCAAAACGGGCACCCACCTGGCTCTTGAAAGCCTCTTCGAAATCCTTGCGGATAATGAAGACAACCTTACCGAAGCCGGCGCGGATGGCGTCGTACACGGAGTAATCGAGGATTACCTCACCGTTGGGGCCCATGGGGTCAAGCTGCTTAAGGCCACCGTAACGGCTGCCCATACCTGCTGCGAGAACAAGAAGTGTAGGTTTCATGATTTTAGAAATTTTGAGTACAATTGTACACAGGCATTCTAACGCTGCAAAAACGCTTTGGCAAGCTAAAAAGCGAATTTCCCCCGGCGGATTTCTCCGCCGGGGGCTCCTTTTCTCCCTTTCTCTATGTCAATGCGGTTATTCAGCGCAAAGAATTTTCACAAACCCCTCCTCCTGCAGACGGGTAGCCCCGCAGGCAAACTTGGCACGAATCTGGAGCGTTTCGTCCAGGTCATCGCGCACGGAGAGCTTCACCTTGAAATCATCCCAGATACCGAACTGGGCGCGACTCTTCACCCAGGCGATACAGGAACGAATGCCGGAGGAATCAACAGGCAACTGCTCGGTGCGGATAATGCGGAAACCCAGGAACGTATCCAGGCGCCCCTCAGCCAGAGCACGCACCGCATTGTAATCGAAGCTGGAGACCTCCTGCTGCTGCAGCAAGGCGTTAATCTGGCTGCTGGAGCAAGCCAGCACCAGTTCATCGCCATAGGCGCGGCGTTCATCGCTCCACGCCTCATTCTTCTGCAGAATAGTCAGAGCTTTGCGCAGCTTACCCACGGTAAGGTTGCTGCTCACGGCAGTACCGCTTTCCACAAAATCCTTCGCCACAATCTGAGATGACGGCAGAGTCACCGTGCTGGTACCGTTTTCACCGGTGTAGTTTGTACCCAGGAACGCGTCAATCATCACCTTATCCATACAGCGGCCTGCAGCAGCGCGCAAGCTTTCAATCGTCTTGCTCACCGGCACATCGATATTGGCCAGTTTCTTGGCATCGAACTCATCGAAGCCCACAGCCTTCGTGAAAATCTTGGGATGAATCACACGGCGGGTCGTGGGCGCTTCATCGAGCGTGGTACTTCTCATGCGGGTGGTCTTCTCCGAGAAAGCGAGCAGGCCGTACTGGTCAAAAGTCGCCATCTTGCCGGTGAGCCCGGATTCCACGGTAACATACTTATCGAGACGAGAGACCTCCTGCTGCAGGTAACTGCCCCATTTCTCGGAATACTTAATCTGGTAGTTGCTTTCTATATCAGCCATAGTGGTAATTTATGTTATGTTGTTCAGGGCGGCAAATCGGCTGCGAAGCGATTGCCCATGTGGGGGTCGGGGCCGCGCGGCACAACGACAGCCGTTCCGCCAATGGTGGAATTGGGGCGCCGTGGGCTCTTGCCAGTACCCATTAGAACACAAGATGCATCCCCTGTCACCAGAAGCCAGGGAACGGCAACTGCGTTCCAGGAGGAAACGAGTAACCGCCCCACCAGGCACTTTTTGTGGAAGAAGCCACGTAAAAAGCTCGACCGGAAACGCCATAACAGTATACAATCGTCCACCACCTGCCATGACTATTCAATACGCATCCGACCTGCACCTGGAATTCAAGAGCAACAGCCTGTATCTTCTGGAAAACCCTCTGGAGGCATGCGGAGAGGTTCTCGTGCTCGCGGGCGATATCTGCTACATGGCTTCAGAACCCCACCTCCGGCACCCGTTCTGGGACTGGGCTTCCAGCCATTTCCGGGAGGTGCTCGTCTGCCCCGGGAACCATGAATTCTACAAAGGCTATGACCTGGCAACCCTGCCGGACGGTTATTGCGAATACATACGCCCCAATATCCGCCGCCTGTACAATGCCGTTGTTTCCCTGGGCGACACCGATATCATCCTTTCCACCCTGTGGGGGTATATAGATAAACAAGACGAAGTTCTTTGTGCCGAACGAATTGCCGATTTTGCCCGCATCGGGTACGAGGGGGACGCCATTCTCCCCGCCAATTTCAACAATGAACATGCCCGTTGCCGGGCATTCATCCAGCAGGCCCTGGCCCGGAGCCAGGCACAGCACAAGGTCGTGGTGACCCACCACCTGCCCAGCCCGCAACTGCTGCACCCCGACTTTATCGGTAGCCGACTGAATGGAGCCTATATGGCAGACCTGACCCATTTCATCGAATCCTGCGGGGCAGATTTCTGGATATACGGGCATTCCCACCGCAACATCAACACCAGAATAGGCACCACCCGGTTCCTGAGCAACCAGCTGGGCTATGTTCACGTGGGTGAAGGATATGACTTCAACCCCGCTGCCATAATTGATACGGAAGCCAGGGAGCTGTTTCAGATTTGCTGAGGCCATTTTGCATCATGGTGCAAGAAATTAGAATTTGGCGGGCCGTAGGCGAGCGGAAAATCAGCCCCGGCAGGGGCGTAAGAACACTGGGGGTAAGAGCGCGTCAGCGCTCGCAGCCCCCGGTAAATTATTGCTCCGGCAATTAAAGAATATTGCTTGGACTCAACGACAAATTGGAATTTGGCGAGCCAAA
>DEPT01000003.1:23009-23151 GCA_002358905.1 Akkermansiaceae bacterium UBA3385 | reverse complement strand
CGCCTCATGGCCGCCCTCTCCGGCGACCCGGGCATGATAGCCGCTTTCACCTCCGGCCGCGATATCCACGCCGAGACCGCCGCCCGCATCTACGGTGTACCGCACGAGGAAGTGACCGCCGACATGCGCCGCAAGGCCAAGA
>DEPT01000003.1:664-22962 GCA_002358905.1 Akkermansiaceae bacterium UBA3385 | reverse complement strand
TTCGGTATCATCTACGGCATCTCGGCCTTCGGTCTGCGTCAGCGAATGGGCAACGAGATTTCGATGGGCGAAGCCCTCATTGAGAGCTACTTCACCCAGTTCCCCGGCGTAAAGGAATGCATGGATAAGCTGGTGGCCGAAGCCCGCGAGCGCGGCTATGCCGAAACCCTCTGCGGCCGCCGCCGCAAGCTGCCCGACCTGAACAGCGCCAACTTCAACCTGCGCGCCGCCGCCGAACGCACCGCCATCAACACCCCCATCCAGGGCACGGCGGCCGATATGATTAAAATCGCCATGGTACGCGTAGCCGAGCTGCTGAAAGGTAAGCGCAGCCGCCTCATCATGCAGATTCATGACGAACTCCTCATCGACCTGTACGAGGAAGAGCATGACCTCATTCCCCTGATAACCGAAGCCATGCGCAGCTCCCTGCCCCTGCCGCACGGCGTGCCACTGGAGGTAGAAGCCAACACCGCCTCCAACTGGCTGGAAGCGCATTAACCCAGAACTCTACGCATGAGCAACATACAACCATACCGCGAAGCAGTCAGCTCTATCAAACAAGCGATTCTGCACAGCCAGTACCGCGCAGCCAAACTGATAACCGGTGAGCTGCTTTCGCTCTACTTCGGGATTGGCGGCTATATTTCGCACCATTCCCGTAAAGACTTCTGGGGAACGGGAGCACTCGAACGCATCAGCACCCAGCTTAGCAAAGAATTACCAGGGCTGCGTGGCTTCTCTACCACAAGCCTCAAAAACATGCGCACCTTTTTTGAATTCTGGGCCCCCTTCATAAATCGTCAGCCCACGGCTGACGATTTGACCGCTCCCGGAACAATCGATATCAACGGGCTGTCACTTCAACGTCTGACTCCGGCATCTGAACTAATACACTTAGACGCGTTTCTCAGTCTCAGTTTCTCGCATCACATCGAAATTCTCCGCAAGACCAGCACACTGCAGGAAGCGCTCTTCTACATCCGGGAGACATTCCGGCACAAATGGGATAAATATGAGCTCAGGGACAGATTAAAAGCCAATCTGTATCAGACCCAGGGTGCCGCAGCCAATAATTTTCTGCAGACACTTTCCACGAACCAGGCGAGAAAGGCTGTGGGCATGTTCAAAGACGAATACCTGCTGGACTTCATCAACGTGGAAGAAAATGCGGAAGCTGCTTGAATCCTCAGAGAACTGATAACACGCCATGGAAACAGGAACTATGAGATTGATACGCAGCCTCATCCGGGGTACCGGCATCGCGTTAGCCATCATCGTGGCATCGCCAATTGGGCGTGTCTTCTACTGTTCCTTCCTGGAAGCCGGAACTCCCCCGACCTCGTCGAAATTCTCCAATCAAATTAATCATTAATCACTAATCATTAATCATTAATCATTCATGATAACTCTCGTAGGTTTAGGTTACGATATTCACCGCTTCTCCGAGACAGAGCGTCCGCTCTGGCTGGGCGGTGTTCAGGTGCACCCCACCAGGGGACTTGCCGGCCACAGCGATGCCGATGTACTCTGCCACGCGCTGGCAGATGCCATTCTGGGCGCCATCGGCGAACCGGACATCGGCTACTGGTTCCCCCCGGGCGATGAAGGCTGCAAGAACATCTGCTCCCTCCGCATCGTGGAGAAAGCAGTCGAACTGCTGCAGGCGCAAGGTGGCCGCGTGGTGAATGTGGACTGCGCCCTCATTGCCGAAGCTCCGAAAATCATGCCCTTTGTGCAGCAGATGAAGGAAACCCTGGCCCCCATTCTGGGCGTGGCTCCCCGCCGCGTGGGGGTGAAAGCCACCACCAACGAGAAGCTGGGCGCCATCGGCCGCCGCGAAGGCATGGCCGCCTTTGCCACTGTAGCAGTACAAGTTCCCGACGAAGCCTGATTTACCGCCATGAATTCTGAAATTGATTTACTGGCCTTCATTGCAGTAGAAAACCTGCGTGGTGCCGGCCTCACCGTCACCACGGCAGAGAGCTGCACCGGCGGCATGATTGCCACCGCTCTCACCGAGGTACCAGGTGCCTCCCAGGTGTTCCGCTACGGCTGGGTAACCTACTGCAATGAAGCCAAGGAACGCCTGCTCAACGTGCCCTCCGAACTCATCGAGGAACACAGCGTGGTGAGCGAGCCTGTGGTGGCCGCCATGGCCACCGCCGCCATGCGCCAGAGCGGTGCAGATATCGCCGTGGCCGTCTCCGGCAACGCCGGACCCACCGCCGCCGAGGGCGAGCCCGCTGTGGGCACCGTCTGCATTGCCCTGGCCCGCCGCGGAGCCGCCCGCCCGGTACACACCGAAACCGTGTACCTGACCGGCATGACCCGCCGCCAACTCCGCCAGCGCGTCACCGCCAAGGTGCTGCAGCTCATCGCCGGTGCTGCCAGCTGAGCGGAGATTGGATTTTTAAATTTTGGATTTTTGATTTTGGATGTGTTGAGTTCGTGTGCGGCATTGCCGCACAGGAATTTAACGAGATTACAAATCTGAGGCAGGCAGATTTCTTGTGACAACTAAAAGCCGCTACCTGAAAACCAGGTAGCGGCATTTTTAGTAATTTTCAAGCTGCAAGTCTTACTTGCGGCGGCCTTGGCACGCCAAAGTCGCGTCAGCGACGGCGGCGGCGGGCAGCCAGACCAGCGAGAGCCAGCAGGCTCAGCGTAGCCGTGGCGGGCTCGGGAATGTACTGCAGAGGAAGAGTCGCCACTTCTGCCGCAGTCAGAGCGCGGTTCCACACGGCGATATCGTCCACAGTCACGCTGTTGGATACACGATCGCCACCGAAAGCAGCGCCAAACTGGAAACCAGTAAGAGCAGTGCTGGCGGTAACATCATCAGCATAGGTGAAGGTTACGGTTTCAGTGAGGGCAACTCCGCCTACATAGGCAGTCAGGGTATTGGTCTCACCCGTGGCATCAAACACCAGGGTCAGCACCTGCCCCTTCAGAGAGTCAACACTGCCAAGTTTGATGTTAGA
This sequence comes from Akkermansiaceae bacterium UBA3385, assembly GCA_002358905.1. GTDB lineage: Bacteria > Verrucomicrobiota > Verrucomicrobiia > Verrucomicrobiales > Akkermansiaceae > Akkermansia. Next base: position 19,978 of record DEPT01000003.1, on the reverse strand, counting down.
ATCATCATCAGCTACATTGGAACCCGTGAATTTATCGGTGTAAACATACAAATCCCCGCTATTGTTCTTCTGCAACTGAATACTGTTGTTTGTACCGGAAGTAGTACCGTTGGAATAAAGGGAAAGGGCATCCGTCCAATTATTCGCGTCAAAATCCACCAGTTTGAAGCTGAAGGTGAAGGCATTGGAGAACTTACCATTCGTATTGGTGGTCCACACACGGCTGTCAGTATATTCACCACCAGCGATACCCACGCCAGACGAGACGTGGAATGCGTTCTTGTATCCGAACGTGGCAGCCTGGCTGTAGCCATCGCCGAAGGATTCTGCCCACTGCAGACCGTCCGTGATATCGGCAGAAGCCACGCCGGCCAGAGCCAGAAGTGTAATGATTGTCTTCTTCATTGTTGAGTAAGTGTTATTTGAGTTGAGATGTTGCAGCACCTTCCGCATCTCACGCGCGACGAAATGTAGAAAGTCTACGCGCTGGATTTTACAGCATTCTAAATGCTGTAGCAAGCAAAATTTCAAAATAAATGCACATTTTCTGACGCTTTCTGACGCTTGCTTTGCATGGTGGCGATTTTTTCAGAAAAACGAGTTTCTGAAATTACTTTTATGCATAGGATATCAGCATGTTCTATTTATGAATCTCGGTATTTTGCCGCTGGGCAAATTGAGGAATAGCACACACAAGGCATCGGGTGTGCAGATGAATCGAATAAGCCATATTAAAGCAGCAGAATTTTGAGAGATGCCGTTTTGAGTACTGAATATTCGGCAAACTACGCAATTCGAGCATTTGATAAATTGAACACAAATACTCATGATGCATTGAAATAGTTTTTTTATCGCATCTTCTGCAGCTATTTTCTCCATTCTTGCACAAACAAGAGCATAGCATTTAGAATGCTGTAAAATCCGGCGCGTAGGCTTTCTACATTTCGTCGCGCGTGAGATGCGGAAGGCAGGTTACAACAAACTCTATACATAACATACACAACAATGAAAAAGACAATCATCGCTCTCTTAGCATTGAGTGGCATTTCTCTGGCAGCAGCTCCGTCTATTGTCTGGGATATGGACTTTGCTGAAACAGGAGTAGTCCTCACTACGGCTGAGGGTGTTACCACCAACCTTGGTACAAACGTAGGTGCCAGCCTGATTTCCAATGGTGCCATCACACTCAATAATAATTCCTTCTCCTTCACGCAGACAGCGGGCAATCTCAGCTATGCTGACCAGTTTACGCTTCTTACCAAGGTGCAGCTGGGGGCTTCGCAGCCCGGCAACTGGCCCGCTATTTTCGGCTTAGGTGAGACTGACTCCTGGTGCTGGAAGCCTTCTTTCTATGTTCAGTCCGGCACTTTCAATCTGGATAAAGACGGATTCGACGGTAAAGTGGATGAGACCTACAAGAACAACGGTGGCGTTACATACACCTTGCCCACTGAAGGCTATGGCGATGTTGTCACCATCGCTCTGCAGAATAATGGTGAAGGCACCCTGACCCTGCTGATTGATGGGACTGTTGCCGGCTACACAACCATCACCAGTGCATCTGAATACGGCAGCAACAAGTTGATTAACAACTTCACTTTCGGTGCTCGTAATGGCGGTGGTAACAAGTCCAATATCATCCTGCACGATGCCCAGTTTGTAAGCGGTCTGGCTACTCAGCTTATCCCCGAGCCTGCCACAGCTACGCTGAGCCTACTGGCTCTCGCTGGCCTGGCTGCTCGCCGCCGCCGCAAGTAAGACTTGCAATAAGGTTTACCTTACATTAAAACCGCTGTCTGGAATCCAGGCAGCGGCTTTTCCTCTCTAAGTTCCTGGGCTGCGAATGCCGCACACGAACTGAACACATCCAAAATCCTAAATCCAAAATTAAAAATTAAAAATCCCCAACTCCCATCTTCCCCGGCACCGTGGAAGCCGGTGCCGGGGGGATTATTGCCATTCAGAGCAGACCGGCTGCCGCCAGCGCGCCGAGAACGGCGCCGGCAATCAGCTTTGCCCAGCTCTCCTTCACTCCCCAACCGGTCAGAAGACCAGTCAGCCAGCTGTGTTGTTCCTTGTTTGTGTTCATAGGGAAATTCACATACGCGCCCGGCGTGCAGACAGGCGGAGTTGCACGGGGTACACCATGCCGTGGGACAAAGCCTCCGCAAACATGCGGGCGGCATCCGCAGAATGCGAACTTGCATCGTGCACCGGCGTCTCGCGGTAAGCGCCACTCGCCCCGGCGGGGGCAGTACGGTACATCTCCAGGCAGCGCAGGCCGGAGGGCTCTTTCTCACCACGCGGATTCACGCGCTGCTGCATGGTATCGCGGTGGAACCAGCTGTGCGCCAGGATACCACGCAGGGAATTGATACCGCGCCAGATATCCGGGGAGCGCGGCACCACACGCACGGCGCAGATTCCTTCCTTTGCCAGGCTCTCCACATAGGAATGCCCGTGGGGGTCGCGGTGGGCTGCATCATGCGGCAGGAAATGAGCGGCAATGGGGCCATAGCACATTTCCCACTCCCGGATTTTCCCGGCAAAATGCTCCAGAGGCAGCTGGTTGGCGGCGTAGTGGTTCAACCAGTAGACATTGCCACCGTAATTCTGCACCAGCCAGATAGCGGTGTGGTCACTCAGCCCGAGATCCCAGGCGGTGTACAGCGGTTCCTGCGGGTTGTACTCGAAACTGGCACCGATGCGCCCATTCTCACGCAGGCGGGCAATCTGAGCACCGTAGATGGCACCGTCATTCCCCGTGGCAAAGGCTTCATCCGGCGTGGAAGGATACTCCTGCCGCATGGCTGCACCCATGGTACGTTCCATACGGGTGTACCAAAGTTTCTGCGCGTGGCTGAGCTGCACGCCACATTCCTGCTCGAGCTTTTCGAAATAGGCGGCCTGGGCATCTGACCACCCGGCGTGGCCAGGCAAGGCGTAATCCGGGTTATCAAACCAGCTCATGAAAAAGAATCGGAAATCCAGCGGTGAAAGCTCCTCCTTGGCGGCATTTTCCATGGCCTGCGAGGTGAGCTCATAATTCACGCCGTAGCGGCCACCTTCGTGTGTACTTTCCAGGATGATTGTGCCTTCCACCGGAACCGTGTTGATGGCACCGGTGCGGATTTCACGGGCTCGCCAGGGCGCATGCACCGATACGTGGGCCAGCTCGCTCACATGCAGCAACTGCAAGGTACCACCACGCAGGGTAGTGCCCAGGCGCACGTCGCTTCCGTTGGTGAACGCTAGACGCCCTCGGGCATCCGCCGCCGGATGAAGATTTCCCTTTTTCAAGGTTCCGGTCTGCTGTTTGATGAGGAAGCCCAGATAAGCCAGCGACTTATCGCGTTCATCTGCATGAGGTGGCAGAAAATCCAGATGCTCCCAGGCAAAGCGGATTTTTTCCAGTTTCTGTTCGGCATCCGGCAGGGTCTTATCGATGATACCCGCATGAAAGTTCGGCTTGAACAGGCAGTTATCCAGCATGAGCATGGCCACATAGGTGGAAATACCCAGCTGGCGCGCCTTGAGCACCACATTCCGGTTCCACAGATGATGGTGCAGCCGCAGCTGCGCAGCATTCGGTGAGAACCGTTGCATTCGGCCTTTTTTGTTTTCGATCCAATACAGATTATTCAGGCGCCAGAGCGGGTCCGCCAGGCGACTACGGCAGGCTGGGTCAATAGTATTCAGCATCTTCGGGGTCCAGGTCAAGTTCACGGTCTTCTTCAGGGCGGGGCAGTTCTTCCTCCTGATAACGGTTCGGCGATGGTGAAACAACGCGCGACAAGGTTGTTTTGAGAAGCAGCAGGTCTTCCCGGCTGCTGCTCAATTTACGGCAGAATGCCACCAGTTCTTCTACTCTCTTCTCCCGGTTTGTGCCAAACTCAGCCAGGAGCAGGAGGCGCCCCAGCTCCGCAGATAAAGCCTCGCCTCGGGTCAGGGTGGAGGGGTCCCGGTTTTCCAGGAAATATGAAAGGCGCCCATCCTGAAACAACTGCATGAAGAGCTCTGCATTGTTGATTCGGCTCGCATCTGCCTTGTACCAGGCGTCCGGGGTGAGAGCGCGGCGTTTGAGCAGATCGGTCAGGTGGGCTTCTACCTGGCGGCGGCGCGAACGGTGATTGGTCGTGAAATCGTATGCGCGGCCCAGGTCGCTGTTGAATGTATTGAGCGGAGTCATGGCCTGCATGGATGCCGTAAGACTTCGAGCCATTCTGGCGGGAAACAGAGGTATACCATCTGCCGTGTGCACCACATAGGGCTTTCGTTGATACGGATTGGATGCATTTGGAGCACCTGGCATCAACCGCACCATGTGTTCCGGCTGCACCGGGTTACGATAAACCGTCACCCGGTTGAGTTCTCCGGCTTCAACATCTGTTTCATGAATACCACCCAGCGGCACGCCACATACGTTCAGCTTACCATGTGCCCCGTAGGCATCCCCCATTTCTGCGGTCCGCTTGTAGAATTTCATGAAAGAAGACAAGCCGGATTCAGCCACCCAGCGAGAATCAATCCCATTGGGTCGTTTACCGTGCAGCCCACCATAGTTTTCCTTTTTCCACCAGATACCCTGTTCATCCGCGTATGGTGAAGCGGATACAGAACGGCGAAGCTCCGTGAGCAACTGCAAGGCGGGCAACACGCGGGGGTCGGAGTTCCACTCCGGCGGTAACTCTGCGGCATCTTTCACTGCATACCCCTGCTCCACCATAACGGGGCGCTGTACCATGGGGTCTTCCCAGCGAGCGTATGCAGGCTCGGGAATGAGTGACGGGATATCATCCGCAAGCTCCATACGCTGCAACTGACCACCGTGGCGGGCACTGCAGGAATAAGCCCGCAGACCGGGATATTGCTGCAATACGTCCGTGAGTTCCTGTAATGCCAGCTCCGGCTCCCGCCCCTGGCAGAGGTCCCGGATATCCAGAAGCAGAGACTCGCGATCTTCCGGGGTAAGCAGTTTCCACCCCCGGGCCGGATTCTCCAGCAGGTTCCAATGACTCTGCCCCGTGGAGCGGAACGCGCTGTTTCCCCCAACAGCAAAGCACCAGCCTTGTTCGTAGCGACGGGACAAACCGGGCTGATAGGCATCTTGCATCATCTCAGCCAGCTTCAGCGGTGTCTGCAGATTGCGCAGGCGTTTCACTTCCGGCAGCATCTTCTTCACAGACTCGGCGTCTGCCCGGTTCTTCCGCACCATTGCATGTACCCGGCCTCTCCCTTCATGCGCTGCAGCTTCTTCTGTAAAGGGGCATGTATAATACCACTCACGCACCGAATCCGGTACCCGGGCGGAAGGAAGATTCGCCAGCATATACAAGACATTCAAATCGGCCATGTGGCGCGCCAGTTCTGAATGCACAGCCGGCATATCTCCGGGCACCATGCCATCCGGGTACAGTCGCTGCAGACGGCGGCGCTTTTCGATATTGAATCTGGTCGGGTTCAATTTTCTGTCTTTTCCGGCATCAAGAAGAGTATCCAGAGCCTTCCGGGAAATAACACCCGCATCCAGCAGGGTCCGGCCCACCTGCTCTGCATCCACCCAGCCGGAGGAAAGCATGCGCTGCCAATACACCAGGAAGCGAAGCCGGGCCAGACTGAGCGGCGTATCCATCTTACCCTGTTTCGCCAGGTACGCATCGTGGCTGTCTTCCCGGTTCTTGACTCCGGCTTCTACCCTGCGGCCTTTGTGGCGGTTCCACTTCATATCTGTGGCGGCAAACTCAAGCCCCAGGGAATACTGGGTTGCGTTACCCAGCCAGAGCGAGCACAAATCCCGTGTGGCAGACTGGCCCAGATGCTCAAAACCGGTAAAAATCCGGTTCGGCGGAGGATTCACAAAGGCATGGAGAAAATACCTGCTCCCGGGTTCTGACTTGCCGTATGCCTGACGGATATTCTCCATAAGCAGGTTTGTACCTACAGGAAGGAACCTGGTCTGCACATTGCCCGAAACCGAATTCACCACCTGCGCAGGTGAATCAAGCCAAGGGGTGTACTTTCCATCCGGGCGTCTGGCTCTCCACAGCATCTTGCCGGAGCCATCGGGGCTGCTCTCCAGATGATTACCACTCATCATTTCATACGCTGCAAACAGTTTCTCCCGCCCGGCGTGGCTGGCCGGCTCCGATGTTTTATCTGGCAGAGCCGGAGGATTCCATATCTCCGGGTCAATATGAGACTTCATTTCCCGGTACAGCAAATGAGTGAAAGCATCTTCCGGCGAATGCCCCAGTTTCAGCAGTTCCTGAAAATCGGGAGTCATCGGTATCACGTCCATCAGCACGCTGGCGCAGGAACGCAGCCCCAGCATAATGCGGTAAGTCTCGATAAGCTCGCGAGGAGTGCTCTTTTTATTTCGCAGCACCTGTTTCAACGATTTCTGGTAGCCATCCCGAAAATCAATTTCTCTGGTTTTACGCATCCAGAGGGGGATATGCGTTGAAACACGGCGACGTGTCATGTACGTTTCTTCCAATGAACGACTGAACGCATCCAGAGCGGCTTCACGCTCCCCGCTGCGCATGCCTTTTTCCATGGCCATGAGCAACTCACTCAGCAAAGCCTTGCGGTGCACCTCCGATTTTTCCCGGGCTTTGTGCTCTGATTTATAGACAAGCCGGAGAGAATCCGGGCTTTCCCGGTTCATCAGATACTGGTATGAAAGATTAAGCAGTTCCCGCATCTGGTCCCGCATGACCACACGCGCCATTTCCTCACGGTACGGCGTGTAATCGCCCTCCAGTTTCACTTCATCGGGGCGGAGGGGGTCTTTCCGCTGATTCAGGTAGTGCTCCGCGCGCATCCTCGCATGTTCCGGCACGCGTATCCACTCACCAAAAGCTTTCTGGTTCCATTCATCCCAGAGCCGGATAAAGGGTATGCACTGCTGCACATTAAGCATGTCTGTCGGTCTGCCATTCATCAGAGCATTCACCTCCCGAAGCGCTTCCGGCGAGCTCAAATTCCGTTGAGAAATATGCTTTGCAGGCAGAGACTCCTGCTCTGATGGCAAATTGAGGAAGTGCCGCACGGTCTCAGCATCCTTGAAAGCGGTATGCGTCTCTGTATTCAACAGACGCAGGGACCTTACGCACAGTTCCAGCATACCGGCACCACCCCAACGGCGACTATGACTCAAGGCTTCCCGCAACTCCCTTGTCCGGGCATGAATATCCGGTTGTTCCTGAATGCGGCGGATGTCGGTTTCAGGGATTCCCCAGTCTTCCAGCAATGCCCGATTTGCCACTAATGCATCGGGAGCCCGGAAATGATGCAACGCGGCACGCCCCGCAGCAATAAGAACATAGGGCAGATTAATGGCTGCCTCACGCATGTTTGTTTCAATATCCACAATGTTATCTCCAAATGCCTGCCAATCGATATGGGAAGCCACATTATCCACCCGGGCCGCCAGTTCCTGCATGCTCAGCTCTGTCGCATGCGCCAGTTTTCCGGCCAACAGAAGTCTGGCATTCTCTGCAGTGAGTGTACCCAATGACTTCAGCGCTGCCAGGGAATAGCCTTTCACCCCCGACTGCCCGGCATGCAGGAAGGCATTGATTGTCTTATTGAGCATCTGCGCCCCTATGCGGCTCATTGCCATGTATATCCCCCCCTGAATGGCTCCGCCCACGATACCGGCAGCAGTCTGCATTTCCTGCCGGCCCTGCGGGCTGCGTCTGCGGGCTTCGGCCACGGCTGCACCCGTTCCCGCCAGGGATAATACGCCAAAACCGGCCCCTCCCATAAACGCCAGAGCAGCCCCCGGAAGTGCACCTGCGGCATCCACCGCCATTTCTTCCAGCAAGGAACTTTCCTCCTCCAGCTTGATAGGAAAAACCTCATCCTGCGCCACGGTCCGCAGCTCATGAAGGACTTGAAGCCGCTTATCCACGGCATCCACGCCCTGTCTCAGTGTATCGCTATCCAGGGTTTCGGCAGCAGCCTTTGTAAGGGCAGCTGCAACGTGCCCGACACCCTGAAGCACGGAATAGCGCAAATCGGCCGCGCCGCGTCTCATATTCTGCAACATGGCAGGGAACACCCCCTGCGGAGAAGATTTCAATTTCTGCGCAGAATCCAGAGAACGGGCGATGGCGTAAACCTTGTACCGCTCCTCCAGCTCCATGTCGGCCAGTGCATCTACAGCTTCCACTAACCCTGGCACACCTTTGAGGGTATCCGGCAGGGAAAGGACCTTGGTTTCCTCTGCATTCATGGCAGCCCAACCCTGCAGGACATTTTCAGCCAGGGGCGTATATTCCTGCACAGTCTGCCGGGCATAGGCACTTGCGGTGCGGCACACATTCTGCGCCGCAGCATGTTCGGGCATTTCCTCAGGCTTCCCCTGAATGGCCGCCTGATAATGCTTCTGGAAAAGGCGGCGCACCTGCTGGCGCAAAGGCGCATCCTGGTGTTTCAGGGAAAGCGCCTGATACACCTCTGCCTCACTATCAGCCGCGCCCAGTTCGGCAGCCATTTCGCGGCGGAGCTCCGGCCATGCGCGACTTACTTCCTCCCGGCTTTTGTTGCGATAATCCACAACCCAGGAACGGTTGATATTAGCCGCCAGGCGATACTCCCGCTCTTCCGGCGGAATTCCTGCATCCGCGGCTCCCGCCTTATGCCGGACAGAATCCGGCACAGCTGACAAGTCACCGGTCAACAAGTTATTCCAGTATTTTCCCTTTTCCCACTCGCCTGCTTCATGTTTCACCGGCAGCGGCGCGAGTGATTCCAGCGGCAACGGTTCCCTTTGCTCAATAGTGGTAGTTTCTTCGTTCATAAAAATCAATTCTTCTCAAAACAAACCCAGGTATCCCCGCTCTCACAGAGGCGGGCCAGCCATGTCTCTGTTTCTTTTTCCTTTCCGGAGGCCATACGCAGGAGAGCTTCCTCCTGCAAGCGCCCCAGACTCTGCAGAGCTTCTTCATCCCCCGGGCAACCGAAGTGACCATCCCGATACAAATTCCACAGGGTGCGGCTCATTTCCACCCGGCGCTGCGGGGGCTGCGCCGCAGAAAGCTGAAGGCGCTGCAGCAGCCGCTGTTTCTGCTCTACCGGGATGGGAGACAGGGCAATCTCCACGGTGATTTTCTCGTCCTCATGGTCTGCCCGCTCATCTATACGGCGCAGCCAATCGCACACTCCGGACGTCTGTAGTGCGCGGCGGGGCTGGTGAATCTGCTCCACCAACCCGGGGTCCAGCACACCAGCCTCTGCCGCCTGGGCCAGCAGTTGCTCGTCCGGTTCCGCGCCCTGCTCCACCGCGGTGCCCAATTCCGAAGCGAGTCCGCTGAATAAATGTGAGCGGGTTTGCTGCATCTCCGTTTCCAATTGCCGGACTTCCGATTCACCTTCCGGCAGCGCAGCCCCCGGAGTACGCCAGGCAGCCAGGGTAGTGTATGGGTTTGCGCGGAGTTCCTGCAGCCACTTGTTCTGCAGACTTCTGCTCCGTGTGCCATTCCGCTCCTGCTGCATTTCTGATTCCGGCACAAATACACCGCGCCCCTGCTCCACCCACCGGAGAGCCGTCTCCGTGTCCCCACGCTGCACGGCAGAATCCACCTGTTTCTGCCAACAGTTCCGGGCATTGCGAAGGCGCTGCACCTCCATACGCCGGCGGCCATCCAGCGAAAAGCGGCGTCCGTATTCCTCGCTCAGGCGCAAAGCCTGCTCGCGTTCCTCCAGGGGAAGCTGAGCCAGCATCTCCTGCACACGGGGTGTATATGCCTGCTGCCAGCTGTACGACCAGTCCCGCACAGGAACGTTCTGCAATTCATCCGCAGTCTCCTGCCCTATGGTTTCCAGCTCAGCTACCAGCCCGGCCTGGTCACCGGCACGGGTCACCCGCTCGATGGACGGAAGCAACTCTGCAAGCCCTTGTCCGGCTGCGGATATCCCCTGCCCCACAGCATAACCCGTGCGGCCCCAATCATTCACTGAATTCAATGGCAGATGCACCCCCTGCCGGGGATATGCCAGCATGCCCCACTCTTTTAATCGAATCGCCATGCTGCAAAGCATGGCACGCGCTCCCCAAACCGTCAATCAGACGGCGAGACAGGGTACTGCTTTCCAGGTGGAAGCCGGTTTACTAGGGAAGCAGATTCATATCATCATCATACACAAGGCGTATGGGATGACACGTCGGTATTTCCAACTGCTCCACCCCGGCAGGGCTCATCCCCCGCAGGTGCATAATCAAGGCACGCAGGCTATTGCCATGCGCCACTACCAGCAAACGCTCGGCTGCATACAGGCGGGGACGGAGCATTTCCTCCCAGCAGGCGCGGACACGGCGGTGCGTATCCTGCAATGATTCTGTTGCAGGGAGCATCTGTGGCGGCACTGATGAATACCTGGCATCTTTGTACGATAAACGCTCGTCCCCCGGAGGCAAGGGCGGCGGCGGGCAATCATACGCCCGGCGCCAGCGCTGCACCAGCTCAGCTCCTGCTTCAAGCTCCACCTCGTGCTTGTCACGCCCTTGTAACACGCCGTAGTGCTTTTCATTCAACCGCCAGTCCTTATAAACGGGCACCCATGCGCAATCCAACCCGGCCAGCACGATATTGAGCGTATGAACCGCACGCATGAGCAATGAAGTGCACGCCGCTCCGCAGCTGAATCCGCTCTCCCGCAGACGGCGACCGGTCAGCTCTGCTTCCCTCCGGCCACGAACCGACAATGGCACGTCAGCCCATCCGGTAAAACGATTTTCCGCATTCCACTGCGACTCTCCATGGCGCAACAGGACTAGTTCCTTCATGCAGAAATTGACCACAAAGGCAACAGAATGATTGCAAAACGGGCAGAACCTGCTAGAATATTGAGGTGATGACTCGTACTCGTCTTATTCTGCTCATTGTACTCATTTCCCTGGCCGGCTGTATCCTCCTGCTCTGTTCGGGCTTGTTCAAAGACCCGCGCCAACTGGTTCAGGGAGAATGGCAGGAGGTCAATAAAATGGGAATTGTCGATGTGACAGACTGCACAGCTCGTTGGAATGGCAGCAACCACCGCGCCAACATGACTTACACCTGGGTGCAATCCGAGGACGAGCCCTACACCATCGAAGTCACCTACAAGGGCGATAAGTGGCTTGCCAGCATTGCATTTGAATCCGATGACCAGGCTCTGGTCAATTTCCATATCATTGACAAACTTCCCGCTGAAGCTCAGGATTTCATACGCCAGAAAAATAAAGCCAGAAACCGCCCGGAAGACGAAGTCTGCCTGCGTTTCCGCCGCTTGACAACCCAAAAGTGACCATTATTTCTCCCCTCTGACAGTTTCTTCTTGCAAAGACTCTGTATTTGCGATAGAAATAGCACAGGGTATTTTTCTGAACACCCTTTCTTCTCATACGTAAACCAATACTACAATTATGGAAACCACATTCAAAATCCACGGTCTCTGCGCTGCTACGCATACCCCGATGAATGCTGACGGCTCCTGCAACCCCAATGCAGTGGACGCTCAGGCCAAGTTCCTGGCCAGCCAGGGTATCAAGTCCGTTTTCATCACCGGCTCCACCGGTGAGTCCGCCCACATGCAGCTCACCGAGCGCAAGGAAAACATGGCCGCCTGGGGCGAAGCCGGCAAGAAGTACGGAATCGACGTAATCGTGCACACTGGTGGCAACTGCGTTTACGATGGCCGCGAGCTTGCCGCTTACGCTGCCGAATGCGGCGCTACCGGCACCGCCAGCAACTCTCCCTGCTACTTCAAGCCGGGCAGCATTGACCTGCTCGTAGACAGCCTGGCCGTGGCCGCCTCCGGCGCACCCGAGCTGCCCTTCTACTTCTACGACATCCCCGTGCTCACCCACGTAGGCTTCAACCCCTGCAAGATGATTGAGGCCTGTGCCAAGAAGATTCCCAACTTTGTGGGTGTGAAGTTCACCAACCCCGACCTGGCTCTGTACATGGACGCCCTGAACTACGACGGCGGCAAGTACGACATTCCGTGGGGCGTTGACGAATGGTTCCTTGGCGCATACGCCACTGGTGCTAAGGGCGGTGTAGGTTCCTCTTTCAACTATGCTCCCAAGCTGTATGATGACATCATGAAGGCCGTGGATGCCGGTGACCTGGCTGAAGCACGCCGTCTCCAGCAGCTTTCCGTCACCATGATCAACATCATTGCCGGCAAGGGCTACATGGGCTGCTGCAAGTACCTCATGAGCGAATGGACCGGCGTTGACTTCGGCCCGGCCCGCCTGCCCATGGGCAAGCAGGACAAAGCCACGCTCGATGCTCTCAAGAGCGAGCTCAAGGCCATCGGCTTCTACGATTGGGCTATCTACAAGTAAAGCTCCAACTTCTGCCTCATCATGGACACCAAAGCACTTGGCGAATTCTACAAAGACAAGCTGCTCAATGAGGTAGAGCCGTTCTGGTTTCCCCGTTCACTGGACACAGTGAACGGGGGTCTCTACCATTGCTGCGCCGCTGACGGCACACTGGTAGACACAGACAAGAACGTATGGGCACAGGGCCGCATGGCCTGGATGCTCCTCACCTGCTACAACAGCATCGAGAAGCGCCCGGAATGGATGCAGTATGCCGAAAGCGCCCTCAAGTTCCTTGAGGAAAAATGCGTGGACCCGGCAGATGGCCGCATGTACTTCCACATGACGGCTGACGGCACCCCCATCCGCAAGCGCCGCTACGCCTACAGCGAATGCTTTGCCGCCATTGCCTGGGCTGCTCACTACGGTGCCACTGGCGATGCCAGGAGCGCAGAGCGCGCCCGCCACTGGTTCGACATCTACGCCGACATCAACTTCACCCCCGGCAAGATGGCACCCAAGAGCACCGGCAACCGCCCCGGCGAAAACCTGGGCTGCCGCATGATTATGATTGTCACCGCTCAGGAACTTCGCCGCTACCTTGGCGATACAGACGGCTATTACACCGGCTGGATTGACCGCTGCATTGATGACTTGCAGCGTCTCTTCCTGCACGAAGACATCAAGGCTGTTCTCGAAAACGTGGCCCCCGATGGCTCCGTCATCGACCACTTCGATGAACGCGTGCTCAACCCCGGCCACGATATTGAAGGCGGCTGGTTTGTGCTGGAAGAAGCCCGCTACCGCGGTGGCGACAAAAAGCTTATCGAAATCGGCTGCAAGATGATTGACTGGGCGCTGGAACGCGGCTGGGACAAGAAGTACGGCGGGCTGCTCTACTACACGGACGTCTACAACAAGCCGGTTCAGGAATACTGGCACAACATGAAGTTCTGGTGGCCGCACGATGAAGCTCTCATCGGCACCTGCCTGGCCTATGTGATGACGGGTGACGAAAAGTACGCCGAATGGCACCAGCGCATTCATGACTGGTCTTTCGAGCACCTGCAGGATAAGGAACATGGTGAGTGGTTCGGCTACTGCAACCAGGACGGCACCACCACCAACGGTCTCAAGGGCTCCATGTGGAAGTCGTTCTTCCACCACCCGCGCGCCCTGTGGTGCTGCGCCCACTATTTCGGTGCTATTCCCGCACCGCTTTCCCAAGATTAAACGACACTCCAATAAAACATGATTATCGGTATTCTCAACTCCGGTGGCGACTGCCCCGGCATCAATGCGGTGATTGAAGGCTATGTATCCGCAGCCTATCGCCGAGGTTGGCGAGTTATCGGTTTCCATGACGGATTTGAAGGCCTCCTGCCCATCGCAGGAGGCCGCCGTTATGAAACACTGACTCCTAACAAGGCCCACAAAATCCGCGCCTACGGTGGCACAATTCTCGGCACAACCAGCACAGGCAACTTCAAGGTAGTCACCAACAAGGTGGGCCGCCGCCAGGTGGACCGCGAAGTTATGGCAAAGGCAAAAAAGACCATCAATGCTCTTGGCCTTGAAGCGCTTGCCGTTATCGGCGGCAGCGGCTCTGCCCGCACGGCCAAGCTGCTTTCCGAGGAAGGACTGCCCGTGATTTCGATTCCCAAGACCATCAACAACGACCTCTGCTCAGACTCCGACTACACCTTCGGTTTCCACAGTGCCGTTACCGTGGTGACGGAATCTATTGACCGCATCCGCACCACCGCCAATGCCCACCAGCGCATGATGGTGATTGAGGTAATGGGCGACATGTCCGGCTGGATTGCCCTGTACGGCGGCATTGCTGCTGCGGCAGACGTGGTACTCATTCCTGAGATTGAATATGACCTTGATAAGGTAATCGAATGTATCAAGGCCCGCAAGGCCACCGGCCAGCGTGAGATTATCGTGGTGGTGGCAGAAGGCGCCCGCCTGAATGGACAGCTCGTGACCGTGCACAACAAGGAAAATGGAGATGAACGTCTTGGCGGCATCGGTAACAAGCTCTCCCACATTCTGCAGGAACGCACCGGCATTGAAACGCGCTACTGCGTGCTGGGCCACACACAGCGAGGTGGTACACCCTGTGCCTTTGACCGCATCCTCGGCGTACGTTTCGGCGTGGAAGCGGTAAAGCTCATCGAACAGAAGGATTTCGGCAAGACCGTGGTGCTCAATGGTCTCAATATCGACAATGTGCCGATTGAAGAAGCCGTTGCTCACCACCGTTTTGTAAGCCCTGACAGCCAGATTGTCAGCACAGCGCGTGACTTGGGCATCATCTTTGGTGACCGCACACCAGAAGAAATGCACAAGGACCGCATTCAAGCCGACACCAAGGGCTCTAAGCCGGCCCGCAAGTGCTGCAAATCCAAGTCGTCAGCTTCTAAATGAACAAAGCTCTCACATATCTTTGTACCTTAGGGGCCGTAGTCTGCGGGGCTTTCTCCTCCTGCACCTACCAGAACATTGTCACCCCGGAGCAGACCACACCCAGCTATGTTGCGCTGGAGGTCAATTCCGGGCGAGTGCTCTACGCATCCAACTCCAATCTGAAACGCCCCATCGGCATGCTGACCAACCTGGTCACGGCCGTGGTGGTCATGGACTGGGTGAAAGCGTACCATGTGGACATGAACCGCCTGATTACGGTGCCGGCAGAGGCCACTATGTGGCAGCGCACCAACCTGCTCCGACTGCGCGCCGGAGACAGCATCTCCGTGCGAGATGCTCTGTACTCCGCGCTCATGTGGGATGACAGCGCCTGCGCCACCACGCTGGCTCACGCCTGCGGACGCACACTGAGCAGCAGCAGCCCGGAAAGCGCATTCATCACCCAGATGAACAACCTGGCCCGCCGCCTGGGCATGACCTCCACTGTGTTCAAGGGAACCAATGGAGCTGTCATCACCCAATCCTCGGCCCGGGATATGGCTCTGCTGGGTATGTATGCCATTAATGATACAGATCTTCTGGCCATTACTGCCCAGACCGGCTGCATTGTTACCATTCACTCACCCACTGGCAGCAAGCGGAGCCAGACCATCCGCAACAATAACAAATTGCTGAGTGGTTCCGGCCATGTGGATGGGCTCAAGGTTGGGCAGTCCCGCAGTGCAGGCAGCTGCCTGATGGTAACGGCTCGCCGTGCTTCCGTGAAGCGCGTCAACCCTGCCACCGGTAAGCCTGCCACTTTTGCCCAGCGACTGCTCGTGGTCATGCTCGGCATGCCTTCCTCCACCTCCCGCTACCAGGAAGCTGCCCGCTTCCTGCGCGATGGCTGGAACGCATGGGACGCCTGGCTTCCCTCTAACGATTACAAGGATCGTTCCAAATTCATTTTACTCCCTAACTAAATCTCATGAACATAGGTATTCTTAATGCCGGTGGCGACTGCCCCGGTCTCAACGCCGTAATCGAAGGTGCCGTTGCGGCTGCGTCTGCACGCGGCTGGACGGTCTACGGATTCTACGATGGCTTTGAGGGGTTGCTCTCCACGCCCGACAACGAGCGCTGGCGCATTCTTACGCCCGAAAACTGTCTCAACATCCGCTCCACCGGCGGCACCATTCTCGGCACAGTAAACAAAGGTAACTTCACTGTGAAAAGCGGTGTAGGTGGCCGCATGCAGATTGCAGAGGATGTTCTGGCCCGCAGTAAGGCTACAGTGGAACGCCTGGGGCTTTCTGCGCTCATTGTGGTGGGCGGTGATGGTTCCCAGACCATTGGTCAGGAGCTCCGCCAGATTGGTCTGCCCATCGTGGGCGTGCCCAAGACCATTGATAACGACCTGGGCGCCACGGATTACACCTTCGGTTTCTGGACCGCCGTTTCCGTGGTAAGCAAGCAGCTCGACCGTCTGCGCACCACCGCTTTCTCCCACCAGCGTATGATGGTGGTGGAAGTAATGGGCCGCCACGCCGGCTGGATTGCCCTGTACGGTGGCATTTCCGGCGGTGCAGACGTGATTCTCATCCCCGAGATTCCTTTCACCCTGGAGGACGTGGTGCGCAAGGTGGAGCTCACGAAGGCTCTCGGCCAGCGAGAAATCATCGTAGTTGTGAGCGAAGGCGCCACCATTGGCGGCAAGCTGCTCACGCTGGATGAGGAGACCAAGGGCGAGGTACGCCTCGGTGGCATCGCGGCTTTCCTCTCCACCAAGCTTGAAACCATCACCGGCATCGAAACCCGCTACTGCGTACTCGGCCACACCCAGCGCGGTGGCTCGCCGATTCCCTTCGACCGCGTGCTTGGTGTACGCTGCGGCGCCAAGGCTATTGACCTCATCGAACAGGGCAAGTTCGGCGAAACCGTGGCTCTGCACCGCACCGATATGGTATCCATGCCCATCGAAGAGGCCGTGCGCACCCTGCACCTGGTGGACAGCAAGAGCCAGCTCATCGAAGCGGCCCGCGAAATCGGCATCTCCTTCGGCGATGCTGATGACATCAAGTAAGCCCCATTACTATCTCCTTGCGAATGCTGCAGATTTTTCATCTGCAGCATTCTTTTTTTTATTCTAAATGCTTGCCTTTTCTACCTTATACCTCTATAATCACCGCCCCCAATCTTATGAAAACACACACCGATATCCACACCGGTCTCACCTCTGCCCAGGTAGAGGAAAGCCGCAAAAAATACGGCAGCAATGAAATGACACCCCCCAGCCGCGACCCGTGGTGGGTAGAACTGGCCCGCAAGTTTGCAGACCCGCTCATCGTTATTCTTATTGCAGCGGCTGTCATTTCCTTCATCCCCGTCCTCCTTTCCCCGGGAGAACACAGCCCCATCGAAAGTATCGGCATCATGTGCGCCGTACTTCTGGCCACCACTGTGGGCTTTGTGAACGAATACCGCGCTAACAAGGAATTTGATATCCTCAACAAGGTGAATGACGTGACTCCGGTGCGCGTGCTGCGCGACGGCAAGCACACCATGGTTCCCAAGAATGAGCTGGTGGTGGGCGACATCGTTACCCTGGAAACAGGTGTGGAAGTACCCGCTGATGGCGTGGTGCTCGAATCCTCTTCCCTGCGCATCAACCAGTCTTCCCTCACGGGTGAATCCGAGCCCGTGCTCAAAGTCCCCACCGAGGAGGAGGAAACCCTGCCCGGCGCCTACCCCCGCAACGTGGTGCTGCGCAGCACCCTCGTGACCGATGGCCACGGCATCATCTGCGTGACCAAGGTGGGCGACCACACCGAAATCGGCAAGGTAGCCGAGGCCGCCACCAAGGAAACAGGTGCCAAGTCTCCCCTGAACCTGCAGCTCGAAGGCCTCTCCAAGGCCATCAATGTGGTGGGCACCTCCATCGCCATGATTCTCTTCATCTCGCTCGTGGCGCATGATGCGCTGCTGGGCAAGTTTGTGCTCACCTGCCCGCAGTGGTACTTCTTTGCCGCCCTGCTCGCAGGCATTGCCGCCGCCACGCTCAAGATCTGGTACCCCGTGCTGCGTGACCTGCTGGGCTACGCCAAGGTGCGCATCGGTTCCCCCGCCTGGGTGAAGGATGAAGGTTTCCGCCCCTGGCTCAAGTGCCTCATTACCGGCGCTGTCATCTTCGGCGTGGCGCTGGGGGCCCTCATCGGCAGTGGCATTCTGGCCTCCGACCCCGGCACCTGGATGCCCCAGGCCGCCGCAGATAAGATTCTGACCTACTTCATGATTGCCATCACCCTCATCGTGGTATCTGTGCCGGAAGGCCTGCCCATGAGCGTGACGCTCAGCTTGGCATACAGCATGCGCAAGATGGCCAAGCAGAACAACCTGGTGCGTGAGATGGACGCCTGCGAAACCATCGGTGCCGCCACTGTGGTTTGCTCCGACAAGACCGGCACACTCACCATGAACCTCATGACCGTGCGCGAGGCCAACTTCCCCGGCGTGAACGAAGAGGGCACTGCCGCCTCCATCTTCCCCCTGCTCACCGAAGCTGTGGCAGCCAACTCCACCGCCGACCTCGATGAAGCCGGCAAGGTGCTCGGCAACGTGACGGAAGGCGCCATGCTCATGTTCCTGAACGACAAGGGCGTATCCTATGCCGATGCCCGCAGCAAGTTCAGCACCATTGCGCAGCTGCCCTTCCACACGCAGAACAAGTTCATGGCCACCTGCGGCAAGTCTGCCGTGCTTGGCAAAGATGTCATCTACCTGAAAGGAGCCCCCGAGGTGGTGCTCTCCAAGTGCTCCACCGCCTACGCCGGTGAGCTTACCGAAGCCGCCCGCGAGGAGGTGCTCACCATCATCCGCACCGCCCAGCGCAAGGCTATGCGTGTGCTCGGCCTGGCCTACAAGGAAGGCTCCGCTGATACCGCTGAGGGCGTGAAGGAAGCCTGCACCGACCTCACCTGGCTCGGTTGCTTCGTCATTCAGGACCCCGTTCGCCCGGATGTGCCTGCTGCTGTGGCCTCCTGCCACAAGGCCGGCGTGGGCATCAAGATTGTGACCGGCGACAACTTCGAGACAGCCTGCCAGATTGGCCGCGAAATCGGTCTGCTTCCCGAAGGTGAGCTTCCCCAGGGCGCTGTGCTCACCGGCGACCAGTTCGGCCAGCTCACCGACCAGCAGCTGCTGGACGGCGTGAACGACCTCCGCGTGCTTTCCCGAGCCAAGCCCATGGACAAGCTGCGCCTGGTGAACGCCCTGCAGGAGAAGGGCCATGTGGTAGCCGTGACCGGCGACGGCACGAACGATGCCCCTGCCCTGAACCATGCCGATGTGGGCCTCTCCATGGGCATCACCGGCACCTCCGTGGCCAAGGAAGCCTCCGATATCATCCTGCTCGATGACTCCTTCGCCTCCATCATCCGCGCCATCAAGTGGGGGCGTTCCCTCTACCGCAACATACAGAAGTTCATTGTCTTCCAGCTCACAGTGAACGTGGCAGCCTGCGGTATCGCCGCCATGGGCCCCTTCATCGGCTGCGAACTGCCCCTCACCGTCACGCAGATGCTCTGGGT